>JAYTHU010000216.1:0-2563 GCA_043732305.1 Oligoflexia bacterium | reverse complement strand
TCGCTTATTGTCAATGATCGCGGGCACAGACCTAGTCGCATCGATATATTTCGCTGGTTAAAAAAATGGTCGCTGACTGCTGGTTTTACAAAAAATGTTTCTCCTCACAAACTTCGTCATGCCTGCGCTACTCATCTACTTAAAGAAGGTGTGGACTTACGTTCGATCCAAACTCTTTTGGGACATGCCAATATTGCGACGACGGAAATTTACACTCGTATTGAAAACACTGATCTTGTTGATGCAGTCAAAAAATATCACCCACTGTCTGAAGTCGACGCAGATAAATAAGTCCGTCCGATAAAATCCGAAAAGCGGATTGCGAAAGCATTCAAATGAATTTAAATCGCCATTGAACCGCCGCCGCTTTTGCAATGGCGTTGACTATGATTTATTCAGCCACGCTTCATGGGGTAGAACCCGTTCTTGTCGAAATCGAAATTGATCTTTCGCCTGGGTTGCCGTTTTTTCAGATAGTCGGATTGCCTGACGAGGTTTTGCGTGAAAGCAAAACTCGTGTGAAAAGTGCCATTCAACAAGCGGGATTTGATTTCCCGTATGAATCAAGGCTGGTCCTCAATCTTGCGCCGTCGAAACTGAAAAAAGAAGGTAGTGCTTTTGAGCTCGCGTTGGCTGCAAAAATCCTTCATGCAAGTTCCCAGATTCCTATGCCGGAGAAAAATGTTCTTATATTAGGCGAGCTTGCACTTGATGGATCCGTTCGCTCTGTTTCAGAAATGACGGCTCTATCACTTTCGGCTGAGCTAGAAAGTCGAATTGATCTGCTGGTGATTCCCGTTGCCGAAGCGGCAAAGAATGTATACCGATTCAAAAAGCCCGTCGTTGCGATCGCCCATATAAAAGATTTGAAAATTGACGGGTGGTGGGAAAAAGCGTTTGTTCCTGAAGAAAAAGAGCACTCAAGGTTTTCTTTTAAAAAAAGTAAAGCTGAAATGTCGGAATCTCCATTCGATTTTTCTAATTGTGAAGTTTCAGAATTTTGGGCTGAACATTTAAAGATCGCAGCCGTCGGACAGCATCATTACTTGCTTTCAGGATCTCCTGGATGTGGCAAAACTTTTTTTGCAGAGGCGGTGAAGGAACTTCGTCAAACTTTAGAAGTAAAACAGGAAATCAAAACTGAAATATTACATTCATTTTTTGATCGTCAGAGCGGAGAAATTCCATGGTCCGCGCCTCATCATTCGGCAACTTTAGCCGGAATGATTGGTGGGGGTGTTCCTCCACGGCCGGGAGCAGTCACCAGGGCGCATCGAGGGATTTTATTTCTAGACGAGCTCTTAGAGTTTTCACCGTCAACTCTAGATGGTCTGCGAGAACCATTAGAGAAAGGGTTTGTCGATGTGGCAAGAGCTGGGCAAATGTTGAGGTTTCCAAGTAACTTTCAACTTATTGCGGCCACCAACCCATGCCGCTGTGGTTTTTGGAATCACTCAACCAAAGGTTGCACTTGTTCTCAAGTATCTAGACAACGTTACCGTATGAAGTTGAGTGGTCCACTTTTGGATCGATTTGACCTCACGCTGCCTTGTCCTTCACCATTAGGCAGTGAGAAAAAAGTCAGTGGTAAAGAAATTTTGCGCATCTGTAAAGAGGCTGAAAAATTTAAAACTGTTGCGTCCAGCAAAACTGAGCCTTTCTCTGAACGAGCGTTAGACTTTATGAATTATCATTTGGGTAAGAAAATTCGCAGTCATCGGCAGCATCAAAAACTCCGAAGGCTCAGTCTGACCCTTATGCAATTGGAGCAAGAGCGAAACGTTTCTGAGAAACACGTGGAACGCGCTATGGGCATGCAAGACCAGACTCCCTTTGGTCCCAAAGTATAAATAAAAAATATTGCAGCAAAAGAAAAATTTCACCGGTGGCTTTGTTTTTCCAGATCGAATTGACAATTGGCTTGAACAATTTGATGTGGCCGATCGACCTCTGGCATTGCCTTTGATGTCTCAGGTTAGAATTATTTCTTACCTTGAATTGATCAATAGACTGCGGGTTTTTAAAAATCAGAGGGAAATCCTATTTTGCGAATGTTGACTATAGCAAGCCCTGTGCGGATGCTCCGTTTGGGGTGGGGGCTACTCGATCAGAGAGATTGAAACCTCTATTTCAAAAAGTCGAAGACGTCTCTCACACTGATTCTGCGAATGACTTGCCCCTTGACGGGCAGGTCTGGGGCCACTAGATTGAAGGGACCAGGCCATACTTGGTAATTCTCTCCGGTGTCTTAGCCAAGCGGTTAGGCAGCGCTCTGCAAAAGCGTTTAGATCAGTTCAACTCTGATAGACACCTCCATTTTTCAGAATCAAAATAGTCACTATTCAGTCACTGTCCAAGCTAACTAGTTAAAACCAAAAACAAATGGATTCAATGGGTTGGCGAGTTCGGACTTCTTCAAACACAGGGCGTACGCACTAGTATCTATGCGGTTTTCAGACCTGCCGCAGCTAGCCAAGATGATTTAATTGTATGATACGATTTCTACCTCTACACGGAGGTAGAAAACATGATCGACCTACAAGTTCAAAAATCATTTATCCAT
>JAYTHU010000215.1:0-23219 GCA_043732305.1 Oligoflexia bacterium | reverse complement strand
TTTCTGCAGAAGTTTGATTGAGAGCTTCTGCGACTTCGGGGGGCGCCGAGTCAGTTGGTACCAAACTTGGGTCAACCTGAACGCTTGATGTTCCAGAGCTTAATGTGCAGTTACCATAATTATCATAAAGAGTGCATTCTTCGCCCAGTGCAATTTCCGAATGGCTATAAATCAAAGCCATGCCCAATGAAATCAAAAGTGATCTATGAGAAATTCCAAATCGAGACATGAATACCTCCGAAGGTCTTAAGTCCTACAGATAACTATTCGGCCCTTGGTCCTAAGACCTTGAGCTAAGTCCGGACAAAAATTATAAAATTTTAGAGGTTTTGAGAGGAGAAATAGAGCTTTTGGCCTGGACTTTTGTCTGAGTTTTTAAGGAGTGCCTAAATATTAGGCAGTTAAAACTGGCCCGCAATCATCAACTTGTAAGATCTTTGGGGCTCTGGATAATTTAAAGAAAGCTCGCGCGCCTGATCAAATATATTCAAAACAGCTAGTTGCAATCGCAAACAAGAACTCAAACTGTAACTCATAAAAACATCAACGGTTGTCCAAGGACCAAGACTCACCAAGTTGTTAGACGAATTTAAATCGAAATAACTGCTCCATGTGGTGTCTTGAATTTTTATGTTCCAATGCGAAAGCTGCTTTTCTAGAAAAGCGGAAATCTGTGTTTGTGGAGAAAATAGCAATGGCCGATTCAGTGTCGTATTTTGACTGTTTAAATAACTTATGTTTGCACCAATATCTAAACTCTCCGTTAAAATTTCCGTCCGAGTTTTAGCTTGTCCTTCAAATCCAAAAGATTGCGCAGAACCGGTATTTTGCGGGCTTAAAGTGAATGCGGCAACCGTGTGATTTTCAATAAGATCAGTCATGGCTCTTTGAAAAACTTCAAATTTGAAATCCACACCACTCAGTGATTTCTCAAACCCTAGATCCACCTCTTGCGAGTGTTCCGAATGCAAACCAGGATTACCAATAAACCCGGTAAACTGAGTGTACTTTTGCGTGAGACTTGGCGGGTGGTATCCAAGCGAGTAATGGACAAAATATTTCCAGTGATCTTCGTTCTCGGCAGTGATTCCAAAACTTGGGAGCACGTCGCCCGTGCTGATGTCAGATCTCACGGAAGCGGTTCCAATTAATTTTTCTTCTAAAGGAATTTGTATATTTGCGCCGACTTCATTCAAAGTCAAATATTGAGCTCCGCCCTGTAGATAACTTGCGACAAATTGATCGATTGAAATCTCATCAAATACTTCCAGAAGAAAGTATTTAAAATCTTTTTGAACACGCAAAGTTTCTCGCAAACTTTCCGTCTGACTTGTCGATCCTGCGTAGTTCTGCCCAAGAAGAGCCAACGTCGATAATGAAGACACAATCCAATTGTTAGGAAAACTCAAAGCTAAATCTAACGAGTGCAAGTGACCCAGATTGTTGAATGACTGCGGAAATAGAAAATCAATTTCTCCTGGAATAGAACCAAGCTGCCGAGCGAGGAGATGATAAGTCTTCCACGTGAGCTTCGTTTCTCCCTCACCGGTCGTTCCCCCAAACAAAAGTGTCGATCGTAATATTTCTTGGTCATTTGACACGCGAGTGGCGAATGTTCCCGGTGGCGTTCTGGGAACTGAATAAGGATAGTTTCCATCGGCATGTTCTTGATAAGCGGAAATCTGTGAATAGAATTTAGCTGATTTATAACCATAACCAGCAAAAGCTTCCGTCTCTCCAAACGATCCATCAGAAACAAAAGACTCTAGTCCATGAAGTCTTTTGGTTTTAAAAGCAATCGCACCGTCCATCGCATCATGACCAAAGCTTGAAGAAGCCGGCCCTTTTAAAATGCTCACGCTATCCGAAAGCTCTGGAGTCAAAAACAAGGGATTGAATCCAACTCCGTCAGAAAAATTCAGTGGAATGTCCTCTTGCAAAACCAAAACTCGCCCAGAACTTTGTGAGCCGCGCAAACTTATGATGGGACTGCCACTCGTCCGCATCTGCACTCCGGGCAAAGTGTTTAGCTGATCTGAAAAATTAAAATATTGCCGAGCTTGATCGATTTTATCTTCATCTATAGGGCGAGAAACTTTGAATCGACCGATCTCGTCTAAACGAGACGCTTGAATGTCTGTTGGAGCTAAAACTTCAGCTGTTGACGGAGAATTTTGTGCAAGCACCAACGTAGGAAAAATAAACAGCGCCAGCAGCAGTATTAAAAACAACTTCATATGTGGGGAAATCAATAGCCGATTTTAAGTCGCGAGGCCAGTGGGAATTATCTTTTGGGCTATCATTTTAGAAAGCGAAAGATGATCCGTATGTCCCACGATTTTTGAAACCTGGCTCACATCCACTAACTTGTAAGGCTCCGGAAAATTCTTTTTCTTGATGGAAAGCGCTCGCTGATAATTATCTTCAATCACAGCTTCTGGAATTTCTTTATCCATAACGGCTTTGACAATCGCTTCCAGCGCTTGTTTTTGAATATCAAGCTCATGACAATACATCAACATGTTGCAACCCGCTTTGATGGCTAAAACGGCGGCTCGTTCCACACTGTAATTTGCAGTGATGGCTTTCATTTCTAAATCATCACTGATGATTGTGTACCGGTAACCCAGATGATCTCTCAAAATTCCCTGAAGAACTTTGGTGGAAAGGGTCGCAGGAAATTCCGGGTCGACTGCTTCCAAAACCAAATGTGCGGTCATGCAAAATTCCGCTCGCGCCCGAAAAGCTTTTTTAAACGGAACAAATTCCACTTCGTCTAATCTTTTCAAATCATGTTTTACAACCGGCAGAGCTTCGTGACTGTCTATTAAAGTGTCACCATGACCAGGGAAGTGCTTCACGCAGGGAATAATTCCTGCTTTGACAAAACCACGAACCACGGAAGAAGAAAGTTTGGAAACAATATCGGCGTTATCTCCGAAAGCTCTGTCACCAATCACCACATTTTCCGGATTGGTGAGTATATCCACGCAAGGAGCGTAGTTCATATTGATGCCAACAGATAAAAGTTCTGCACCCAAGGTTTCAGCAAATTTAAAACCTAGTGATGGAGAATCAATCTCTCCTAAAATTTTCATTGGGGGCCATTGAGTAAAAGGAGCTTTGAGTCTCGCGACTCGTCCACCTTCCATATCGATTGACATAAAAAGTGGTGGAGCATTTTTCATCGCGACATTTTGTAGTGTGTTTGTGAGTTCCGCCAACTGGATGGGATTTGCCACATTGCGAGTGAATATAATCACTCCGCCAATAGTATTATCCGAAATAAAACTTTTCAAATCGGCGGAGGCCTCATGCCCCGAGAATCCGATCATGAATGACTGTCCGATTTTTTGTCTTAATTCAGTGTTGTTCATCACTCAATGAGATCATTTTTCAGGTCGAGTCGTCAAGGTGAAGACTTGGGTGGCAAAGCAGGGCTAGCCGTTGGGCTAGGCGTCACATCGCCAGGAAGAGTGCCAAACAAAAGTTTGAGGTCGGCAAGATTCACGCCCATATCACCGACGGCTATTTTCATTCCGTCACTCACGCGAGCTTCTATGTTTTTGTCGGGATCACGAGTCAGGAGAAATTCGCCTTTTGGTGTGAGCCAGCTAAAGAAACTTGAGTCTTTGAATTTGTTCAAAATCTTGTATGCGTCTTTGCCTTGAACCTTTTCGAGTGATGTTACTTTTGCATTGCCAGTGTAGGCTTTGCCATCTTCTTCTGCGATTGCGTTGTAGCTATAATCTTTACCTTTCGACAGACCATCTTTTTGACTCAGGATCATGTAAATCAGGAAGGTAGAAAGAAAAGTTCCTTTTTTAATAAGCTTTGTTTCTTTAATTTCTTTTGAACCGTCGTTCACTTTCAAATTCATTTTCATATCGGTGAAAGTCGCATCTATCACCTTGATAGTGTCCCCATCTTTCAAAGTGTAAGCATAATTCAATGGTTTCAAATCGTTTCCGGCAAAAGCCTTGAGACTTTCCGTCGATGTGACGCCGCCGCTCACGATTTTCATGTAGGTCACAGCTTTAAATTTATTAGAAGTGAACTCATATCGCTCGACCAAGAATCCAATTTTCTTTGATCCTTGATAAATTTCATACCAACCTTCGTTTAAGACGTTGGCCTGGACCAAAGAAGTGGCAAAAATGAGAAGAAGGGCTGCTGCGATTTTGTTTCTGAACATGATGTTCCTCCAGTTCTAAAGTGTGACGTTGAGAGAAATTGAAGTCAATTGTATACTTAAGGTATGAGAAACCAGCGAGGCCAAGCCACCATATTGGTCGGAATTATATTTCAATTTGTTTTTATCTTTTTTGCGATGGTCATTAACGTCGGCCTACTCATCAACGACAAAATAAATTTACAAAATTCCGTAGACGTCGCCGCCTACTACGGTGCCATGAAACAAGCCGAAGTCATGAACACCATGGCTCACGTGAATTATCAAATCCGCCAAGTTTGGAAATTATTCAACTGGAGGCTCTGGGCGTTGGGGGATATCGGGCGAACTCACATTTATTTGCACAGTAGCGAAACAAACATTCAAGATTTCGTCAGTCAAATGGTGGCGACAGCTGAGAATCAGCCAGCATACGATAACACACAGCCCACCTATCCAGTGGTTTGCGTTAGAAATCCTTTTTGGGCGGAAGAACATAGCGGATCCACAACCCAAAATTTTTGCAAAAGTACCTCATTTAATATTCCAGCTTTAAAACCACTCGTACTTGGAGCTTTTCAGAGTTTACCTCTTTTTAGTTTTTTGAATTCATTTCAAAATACCAGTATGCAAAACGCGGCTAGTTTTAGTGATGACTGCTTATTAGGTGCAGACAGGAATCTTTATTTTGCAACAACGCTGCTCGCAAGTTTTAAAACTGCGGCTGTGAATCGTCGAATCGTAATGCGAAACCTTGAAAAACTTCTCGTAAAAAGCACTTCAGATTTTCAAGACATTTCTGGATCTTCTGTAAGTGCGACTACTCAAAATGTTTTTAATAAAAACCTGACGTTAGCAAATCGACAGTCAGTTCAAAATTTTAATTTCTACAACTCGGTTGGAAACAGCCCATTTTTAGTACCAATCGATGTCATTCCACGAATGACATATGTGGATATTTTCCCTATACCCGGTTCTTGTTCTGGCACGGTCAAAGAACTTGACGGGACGACTGTAAATGCTCCGGGCAATCCAGCGGCTTCGTCGTATTATCAAGCTGCGTCAAGCCTTCTCACTCCTGACTATTTTGCTACTGCAGAAGATGCCGGGGCTTTTTTAGCTGAATCAGATTCGGACGCACAAAATAAACCTCGCAGCTTAGTGGGATTCGAAAAAAATCCCTATGTTATGGCATACGTTCGGGTGCGTGCATCGACTCGCCCCAAGATGTTATTTTCTCCAATTGGCGTTCAAACTATCACATTATCTGCTGAAGCTTATGCGAGTCCTTTTGGCGGCAAAATGGGACCTTGGTATTCAAAAACTTGGGCCCCAGGACAGCCCACAAGTGATAAAAATACAGCGCCTGGGCAAAAGCCAGACTCGCTTCTGCCACCACGAGTTGGTGACAGCTATGCAAATATACCAATGGCAAATTTTGCACCAAATTATTCTAAATATCCAGGTGACATGCTCGGAATGCAGTCGGCAGCAGCAAAGGTTCAGGGGATGAGTGCACTTGGAAATAATCCACAAGGCTCAATTCATCTTTTCGGGTCAGATTACGGTCAAATATTTACGAATTTTAATAATGCTAACAATTCAGGAGCAGGTTCAAATGGTCAACTCATCAAGATAGATGCCGTAGTGGGAGATTCGTCAGCAGCTCCCACCGGACTTCGAGCAGCAGAATTGATTGCAATAGCTCCCGATATCTTCGATTCGCTCTATTATTCCATCGGAGATAATTTCGGACCGGATGTGCAGAACTACAGCAATCAAAACTTCTACAGCAATCTTTGCCCAGTCGGGTGTGAAGATCTTGGAAATGGCGTCCCTTATTTATCGAGCAACGTGGGATATATTGTCGGAGGGCTAAAATCCAATAACTATGCGAATAGTCAGATAGGATTGTCTCAAATGAGTTCCCAGAATTCGTTCTGGAAATTAACAAGCCCTGACCATCTTAAAACAAGTTGGGGACAGTATCGTGCGGACTCTTACACGCCGCAAGACTATCCAAAATTTATCGCGAAACCTGCCGCCGATGGTGGACGCAGTGGCTACTCGGTTAAAATCGTCAGTGAAAAATTCCTCACACAGCCCATCACCAATCTTGGTGGAAATGGTGTCACGGGCACCATCATCAACCTTCCCCAGTAATCAACGATTCAATGAGATCTTGACTCCTAGCCATGGGCTTTCTATATCTTGAAGTCATGAAAAATATGAAAATTAAAATCTCCGTCATAATCTCAGCCGTTTTATTAGTGTCGTCGGCACAGGCAGCAAACCTTGAACTTTCGTTTAAAATTCCAACTAAAAAAGATCCGGTTCAACCGCGAGTTATTGCGCTGAGCCCTTCCATAACAGAAATGGTTTATGCTCTGGGGTTTGAAAAAAACTTGGTCGGTACCAGTGATTTTTCAGACTATCCGCTTGAAGCGAAAAAACTTCCATCTGTAGGCGCTTACTCCAAACCTGATATGGAAAAGATTTTGTCTCTCAAACCTGATTTGATTTTAGTGCCGTCAGAAGGTTCGGAAGAAACGGCCATCAAGCTTGATCGATTGAAACTGAAAACAGAAATCATAACCATAAAAAAGTTAAATGACATTGGTGATTCTGCCGTGATTATCGCCATGCTGATGGGAGACAAAGCGAAGGGCACAAAGTTTAGAAAAGATTGGGATGACTCAATTCAAAAACTTAAAAAGAAGTATAAAGATTTAGAATTGATAAAACATGGTGAAAAACCAAAAGAAAAAACGGCACTTCTCTCTGTCCAATCTGAGCCTTTGATTGTAGCCGGAAACCACACCTTCCTGAACGAATCTTTGGAGCTTTGCGGTGGACAAAATGTTTTTGACGAAAGATCTGGGTACCCTCGAATCTCGAGTGAAGAGTTTATATCTCGGTCCTTCGAAAAACTTTTGCTGGTGGAACATTTCAATTCGGACGCCGAACGCGCTCAAGCTATTGGCGCTTGGAAAGAAAGATTTAAAAAATTCAATTTACCCGAAAATGAAATTCACATCTTAGATCCCGACACCACTTCCCGCCCCGGCCCTCGATTGCTCATCGGTGTAGAAAAGATTTGCAAAATAATCCGTGATCTTCCTATTGAATGAAAAGCCTCAAACAAAAACAAATAAAATTTAAATTAATTGCTCTTTTGCTTCTCGCTCTGGCGAGTTTTCTTATCTCCTTAAAGTTGGGAAAAATTTCCGTAAGCTGGGATCAGATTATTAATTTTTTAACCGGCCATCCAGTTGACTCCGAAATTTTCCTGACCTTAAAAGTTATAAGATTCAGTCGAGGGTTAGCAGCGTTTTTTGTTGGCGCACTTCTAGCCGTATCAGGTTGCATTCTTCAGGCACTTCTAAGAAATCCATTAGCTGACACTTACACCTTAGGAATTTCCGGAGGCGGAGCTGTAGGTGCGTCAATTGCCCTCTATCTTGCTCTTATCCCAGCATACATTTGGCTTCCCGCATTCTCAGTCATTGGTGCATTTTTGGCAGTGACGTTAGTTTTAATTTTCTCCATGGGCAAATTGAAATCTGAAAGCCGTTCACTTATTCTTACCGGAGTGATGCTCTCGCTACTTCTTGGCGCAGTTTCTATATTCATCGTTTCGCTTTTGCCGATTGAAAAAAGCCAGTGGGCCCTCTCTTGGCTCATGGGCGAATTTGGAAGCCCGCGCGATGAATGGGTTATCTATTTTTCCCCGTTTTGTACAGTTGCTCTGGCATTTACTTTTTTGAATGCCCGCAAACTAGATATTCTTGCTCTTGGAGATATTAAAGCTATGTCTCTGGGCGTTTCTGCCAAAAAAGAAAAGACGATTTTTATTTTCATCGCGACGCTCTTTGCAGCAATGGCCATTTCGATCTCGGGGTTGATCGGATTTATTGGACTGGTTTCCCCCCACCTCGCGCGAAGATTTTTGAAAACTTCTAACCATCAAAATATTTTAGCCGCAAGTTTTCTCATTGGCGGAACGCTTTTGCTTTTAGCCGACTCTATAGGCCGATCAATAGCAGCCCAAAGAGATATTCCTGCAGGAAGTTTAGCGGCACTGATTGGTGCTCCCATTTTAATTTATATGTTGCTGGAGAAAAAAAATGCTCAAAGCGAGTAAACTCTCCTGCGGTTATGGAAAAATTTTAGTCCTCGATCAAATTGATTTTGAAATAAAGAAATCCGAAATATTCTGCTTCATTGGACTCAATGGCGCAGGGAAATCTACTTTACTTAGAACTCTTCTAGGACTGATTGAAACTGCTCATGGTGAAATTCAAATTGATGGAAAAAATTTGACCAAACTTTCCATGAATGATCGAGCCAAAAAACTTTCCATGCTTGAAAGTCATCCGTTCGCTCCGTTTTCCATCAGCGTTGCGGAGCTTTTTGAGATTCAAACTAATAAAAATACCGCTCTCCAAGAAAAAGCTATCAACAAGTTAGAAGTGAATAATTTCTTAAACCAGAATTTACTCACTCTCTCTGCAGGACAAGCCAAACGCGTTTGGCTGGCTCATACTCTAAGCCTCGGCACTGAAATAATTTTAATAGACGAGCCTTTCTTGCATCTCGATTGGCTGCAGCAGAAAAAATTCTCACAAACGATGCTTGATTGGAAAAGAGAAATCGGCACGACCTTTGTCTTGGCCGCACACGAACTCGAACTCACGGCTTCCTTTGCCGATAAGCTCTGCGCCATTCACAATAAAGAAATTCTCATTCAGGATTCGCCAGAAAAAGTTTTGACTTCACCTGCATTGAGCGAAGTGTTTGCTTTTAAAGCTCTGATAGATCAAAATCCAATAGATGGATCAAAACGAATCACCCTGGGTTTCAAAAAATGACTGAAAAACGTAGCGTTGGGTCTTGGTCGATTTCAATAATTCTTCATGGCTTGCTCGCAGTATTTGTCATACGCGCTGGCTACAAAGTTGCTTTCCCTGAGGGAAATGTAGAGACGGTGACCATCGGAACTTTCGGAAGTGCCCCCGCGGCAGCAGCACCGGCAATTCAAGCAGCAACCAAAGCTGTTGCAGATGTGAATCCCCCCATTGTAGCTACACCTAAAGTATTTAAACCTGTTTTTCTTCCTGACAAGTCTGCGGAGAAAATTCACGCGGCATCCAAAGTTGAAACTCAGGAAGAGTCACCAGTAGTGATTCCTGCTGAGCAACCAGTTGAAGAGCCAACTCACGTTGCAGAAGAAGCTGCAGTAGAAAAAGAAGAAACCACTCCTGAGCCTGTCCCAACTGCTACTCCCATAGAAGCGGCAACACCTCCGACCGCAGAAAATGTAACAGAAGAAAAAAACCCTGATCCAGCACACGTCACTGAGTCACCAGTAGCTAGTAAATCTGATGCCGCAGAAAAGCCCGGAACTTCAGATGGTATCAAGACGCCCATTCCTGTTTATGGAACACCAGGCACGACAATTCAAGAAAATCAGGTAACTGAAAAGTATGGGAATCGAACACCCAATTATCCTTGGATGTCTAGGCTGAGACGCCAGCAAGGAACAGTCGTGGTCAGAGCTTATATTAATAAAGACGGATTGGTGCAATCAGCAGCAGTTCAGCAATCTTCAGGATCGCCGCTTTTAGATAAAGAGGCGCTCGAGAAGTTTACTCAATACAAGTACAAACCTGGAAAACAAGGTTGGTTGGATAAGCCTTTTAAATTCAGCTTGGTAGACGCCGTAAAGAAATAACTAAGAAGATCAATCCCCGAAGAGCACTTTATTGCTAACAGTGGTGCCTTTGCTGCGCAGAATTCTTTTACGCTCGCGGCCTTCTTTTGTTTTACGTTTTTTGCGCTTCAATTCAGTGGTTTTAGTTTTTGAACCCATTTGAAAAAACTCCTTAGTTTGAAGACGTTTTGTATCCGAATCGGCTCCAAAGCACAAGATTAAAAGTTAACCCATGTCTCAAACGTGTGAGCCACGCCACCAGCGACGTTCACATTGTCTTTGAAGGCGTAGGCGACAGCCAACTTTGGACCAATCCAACCCAACCCTGCTGTAAAATAAGTTTGTGCGTTGACCGTGTCCCAAAACCCTCCCGTTCTGAGGATAAAACCTTCACCCAAATCAAATTCGAGCCCTGTTCCTAAAGTGACATTATGGGATGGATTGAATTTATCGGGGCGCGTGATGTCGGTTTTTAATTTAAAAATATCCATCACATTCACATCAGCAGCGAGGGCCAAAACAGGAATCAAATTTCCCGTTCCGTCATCGATGAGATCATAAGCGACGAACCCAAAATGCCAGTACTGGGATGGCTTATACAATGCACCTAAAGTAAGGTTGAAAAGTCGGTAACCGGCATTGGCAGTGTTATTACTTATAATCTGATGTCCAATGAGACCCACTGAAAAATTCTGAAACACCTTAAATGCGGCGCTGAGTGAATAATCTTGATTCACTGCAGTATGATCTGCAAATGAAAGTCTTTTGTAAACATATCCCACACCAGCTGCTACTGAGTTTTCAGGGTCGTTTTCATCGACCATTAGCGCAGTGGAAGAAACCGGGGTTTCCAGAGAAGGATTGGCCATTTGATAAGCTCCACCCAAGTTGTATCCAGACCCCAAGACCAAGGTCGCGGGATTCATAAAATGGGAACCGAAAGCATCGTAAGAAGCCCGCCCAGTCTCGCCCGTAGCCTCTGAAGTGGCAGAGTAAAATATTTGCGCATTCGACAATGACGAATTGCAAAAAACGCATAGAAATCCTATGATTAAGTAAAACGAAGCCACTAACTTTTGGAGATTCATGCTGATGCCTTTTCGTCTGTTCACAACTAAGCGTTTGGTTATTGGACTTGCCCTCACCACGGGTCTCAATTTATTCACGAGTTTAGCTCAAAGTGCAATCGATATTCAGAGCGCCAGCCAGGCCACCGTGAAAGAGTGCGGAGCCTTCAAACAACTTGATGAGATTCTCATGGCCCAAGGTTTTACACATGCTCAGGCCAACACTTTACTTAAAAGCAAACTCATTCCACTCAAATGGCATATGAATCCTCAAGATAAGTTTTTAGTGGTCAAAGACGCGGCCAAATTGAGAACTGAAGTTAGATTTTATCTCGAGTATGGTGATTCAGCTTTGATCTTTTGGAAAACCACGGGGAGTAGTGAATTGACGGCGACTGGTTTGGATCGAAAAGACATCGCATTCAAAACCATCATCAAATCTGCTGAAGGACCAATCGCCGGGAGCATCGATGAAAGTATCAATAAGCACTTTCATGATGAATGGGTCGTCACTCGATTTGAAGATGCCTTTGCTTGGGACTTGAATCTCAAGAAGAAGATTACCGCTCAAGACAGTTTTAAGATCATCGTTGAAGAAAAATATGACGAAGGCCAAATGGTAAAATTTGGTCAAGTACTTCAAGCCGAACTCACCATCAAGGGTGTGAATTATAAGAAAGTTCTCCTCACCCGAAATGGCGAACGCGTTTTCATTGATCCAGAACAACGCTTTCTGGATCGCAAGTTTTACGCTCCAGTTGATTTTCTCCATATCTCCAGCCCCTTCAATCAGCATCGCCTTCATCCCGTGCGCCATAACATCCAGCCTCATCTTGGAATTGATCTAGCGCTGCCTGAGGGATCAAATGTCTATGCTTCTCGTGATGGCGTGATCACGGAGATTTCTCACAAACACGGCAATGGCAATTATGTGGTGATGGATCATGGCGATGGTTATTTTTCGATCTTCAATCATCTCCAATCTTTTGCCACGGACTTGATCATTGGATTGAAAGTCAAAGCTGGAGACATCATTGCAAAGGTTGGCTGCACTGGATATTGCACGAGCCCCCATTTGCACTTTTCCATCAGACACGGAACCAAGATGGTAGACCCTGCGTTTATCACTCGACCCTACCCCTTCCGCTTGAAGGATTATGAAACTTGCCAGGAATATAAAAACGTTTTGGCAAGCCTCGGGCATGCTCGACTTCCCGCATCTGCTAAGCCTTAAGCAACAAACCCTGAGGTTATTGACGGCCAGCCCTGGAACATGATCTAAAGTAAGAATGAATAAATCCGTCATCAAGCCAGTTAGAAAAGCTGTTATTCCCGTCGCAGGTTTAGGTACAAGATTTCTTCCCGCGACGAAATCCATCCCCAAAGAAATGCTTCCTCTGGTAGACCGCCCGCTCATTCTTCACATCGTTGAAGAAGCCGTCGAAGCAGGCATCGAAGAAATTATCTTTGTGACAGGTCGCCACAAAAGCTCTCTGGAAGATTTTTTCGATCGTAATTACGAGCTCGAAGACACTCTCGCCAAACAAGATAAGCTCGAACTTTTGAAAATCGCTAAATATGTATCTGAGTTATGCCGCGTGGTGAGTGTCCGTCAAAAAGATCCTCTTGGTTTAGGTCACGCTGTGTTGTGTGCAAAATCTGTTGTTGGCGACGAGCCTTTTGCCGTTTTGCTGGGCGATGAAGTCATGGATGGTTCACCCAATGTCACAAAGCAATTGGTCGACACTTATTTAAAAACTGGAAAATCCACCGTTGCCGTTATGAACGTTGAAGAATCAGAAGTTAAAAAGTACGGGATTGCGGAACTTAAAAGCGAGATCAAGAAAAAAAGTTACTCTGAAATTATAAAATTAATTGAAAAACCTAATTTGACAGAAACTAAAAGTCGCTGGGCGTTGCCTGGCCGTTACGTTTTCACTTCGACATTATTTAAAGTTTTAGAAGAAGCCAAGCCTGGTCGTGGTGGAGAAATTCAATTGACCGATGCTATGGCTACGTTAGCTGAAACCGAAGGCCTGCTTGGTTATAATTTCGATGCCGATCGTTACGATGCTGGAGACAAACTCGGATTTGTTTGCGCAAATATCGAATTTGGTTTGAAGCATCCGGAAATCGGCGAAGACCTAAAAAAATACATAAAAATTCTTGCGGAGAGATTATGAAGCTTTCACTTTTAGCGAATTTAATTTTAACAACTACTGCGGCTCTGTTTGTTTGCGCAACTGCTTCTGCCTACATTCCGTCTTCACAATTTGTTTTTGAGCGCACGGCGGCTCTTCACGGCAAAGGCGCTTACAAGATCAATACGGAAGTGATTTTTAAAAATGCCACTGAAACTCAAATTGTGAAAGAAACTTGGCTCGTGCTTGATGGTGGAGAAATGTTTCTTCAAGCCAATGGCGATAATTTCCACATAACTAAGCTTTTGAAAAAAAGCCGCGTGTATTGGAATGATCAGGATGGAGCCGAACATTCTAATGAAAGCAGCGGCGATCTTTTCATGACCTTCTTGCTCACTCGTCCGGCGGCTGATTTGAAAAGAATTTTACATCGTTTTGGAATGCTCCCGGCTGAAGCACTCCGAGAAAAAAGAAATCCTCGCGAGATGAGAGATATTAAATTGGAATCTGACGATTTCGTTCGTCTTGGCAGAAACAATGGCGCCGTTCAATATGAATACCTCGACACTAAATCCTCACCGGAAGCTAGTGCCGCGGCTTCGGCAGGAGTTGGGCCCGGAATCTGGCCCGGAATATGGCCCGGAATATGGATAGAACAGGATCATTTTTTTATCACTAAAATGAGATCCACTTCCGGCGCAGTTTTCAATGGCCAAGATTATTTTATCTTTGCTAAAAATCTCGCGTTCCCTCGAACTCAAACTATTACTTTCACTCCCATTGGAGCTTCCGAAACTAGTGTTCAGGTAAAAGTCTTAAATGTTTTTGGGATGGAAGTTTCAAGCGAACAGAAAAAACAATTCGATCCTTCATGGTTTAAAAATAAAGAAATGACGAATGCGACAGTTTGGCCCAAACATTCTATGACAGGCGTCGTTCAACAATTTTACAAGCGATTTAGATGACGGATTTCGAATTCGCGCTGGTTGCAGTTGAAGCCCCGTTAGGGAAAGCTTTGACCTATAAGATTCCAGAACAATTGGCAGCTGAAATTCGAGTTGGTTCGCGAGTGATGGTTCCCCTCGGAAGACGCGCAATCAAAGGCGTTGTCACTGCCGGAGCAAACCAATCCAAAGACAAGCCAAGTAAATTTAAAATAAAGGCCATCAATGAACTAACGGGCGATCCCGTATTAGATTCGAAAAACATGCAGTGGCTTTCTTGGTTGTCGCAATATTATCTGCACCCTCCCGGGCTTGTTTATTCTTTGGCTTTTGCACCACTCATCACGGATAGAAAGCGAAAAGCCAAAAATCCTCCACCAACAGATCTGGCTGAAGACGCCATCGAAAGATTGCCCGCACCGATCGCAAATCCAGAACAGAAAAAAGCCATCGATGCCATTGTTGATGCTTCTAAAACAGGGAAGTTTGAAACCTTTCTTCTTTTTGGAGTCACAGGTAGCGGAAAAACTGAAGTTTATTTGCAGTCAATTAAAGAGGTGTTGGAGTCGGGCAAACAAGTTTTAGTTTTGGTTCCCGAAATAAGTCTCACTCCGCAATTGATCAGAAGATTCATCGGTAGATTTGGCGAAAACGTTGCGGTCATTCACTCGCATTTAACAGAGCGAGAAAAATCCGATCAATGGAAAGCCGCATTGAGTGGCGGCAAAAAAATCTTAGTCGGCGCACGCTCCGCAGTATTCTGTCCTCTCGATACTTTGGGATTAGTCATTGTGGATGAGGAACATGAACCCAGCTACAAACAAGAAGAACAACTGAAATACAACGCCCGCGATGCCGCTATCATGAAGGCTAGCATTTTTAAATGTCCAATAGTTTTAGGCAGTGCCACGCCTAGTTTAGAATCTTGGTACAACACTGAAAGTGGGAAGTACAAGATGCTTAAACTTCCATCACGAGTGGAAAACCGAAATCTACCGGAAGTGAAAGTTGTGGATTTAAGGGAAAGTAAAAAAGAAAAACGCGACAGTTACATTCCTTCATGGATTAGCACTCCCCTGTTCGAAGAAATTGGCAATCGTTTAAAAAATAAAGAGCAAAGCGCACTTTTTATAAATCGTCGTGGATATGCACAATTTGCTCTGTGTTCTGGTTGTGGATATGTGGAGCAATGTCAACGTTGCAGCGTCACCCTCACATTGCACAATCGTGGTTTACAACTGATTTGCCATTACTGTGGGTTTCAAAAACCAAAACCTCTAATGTGTCCATCTTGCCGCGGATTTCCTCTGAAATCAATTGGACTAGGAACAGAAAAAGTAAAAGAGGAACTTCAAATCTTTTTCCCGGAAGCTAGAATTGCGCGCGCGGATCGTGATGAAATCGATTCTAGAAAATCGCTAGAAGAATTATTAGATAAAATCATGAAACACGAAATTGACATCATTGTGGGAACGCAAATGATCGCCAAAGGTCATGATTTCCCATTGCTCACGCTGGTGGGAACTTTGGCTGCAGATCTCGGTTTACATTTTCCTGATTTTAGATCGAGCGAAAGAACTTTTCAATTGCTGACACAGGTCGCGGGTCGGGCAGGTCGCCACCAAAAGCCAGGTCTAGTGATCGTGCAAACTTATCTTCCAGATCATCCAGCTATTCATTATTCCGTGACACATGATTACGTTGGTTTTGCAAAAGTTGAACTTACCGAAAGAAAAGAACTTGGCTACCCGCCATTCGGAAAACTGGCGATGATTCGATTTCAAGGACCTGACCAAAACAAAACCGAAGACGTTGCTACTGCGGCTAAAGATCAAATCGAATTGCTTAAAAAACAACATCCAGAGTTTGAATCTATCGAAGCGCTCGGACCCGCTGAGGCAGCACTCGTTAAAATTAAAAATAAATTTCGTTACCAAATTTTGATTAAGACAAAATCATCAAAAAACCTAAATCTTTTTTTGCAACGTTTCATCAACCACGCCGAAGTTTGGGCCCCCTCTCAAATCTCTGTAACAGTTGATGTTGATCCACTTCACCTACTTTAGTAGCCACAATTCCTTAGGGCGTTTGACGCAAAATGCTCTAGAATAAAAGTATGAGTAATGAACCCAAAAAGACTGAAGTCGGGGCGACAAGCCAATCTGAACCCAAGGTATCAATCGATCAAGCTCAGTCGCGAAAGAATGCGGAAGATCGCCGTGTGCAAAAACGCGCCGCCAAAGAGCAGCAACGTCTTAATCTTTGGCGCAGCCGTGTGCATTTGGTTCGTGAAGCACGAGACCGTTTTGCTTTAAAAAATTACGCCCATGCCGTTACTTCTTATGAAAGATATCTTCGGGTCCTGGAAATTGTGTATGAAGCAAAGCCAAATGAAATAAAAGTCAGCAGCTTCAATAACTCTGCCCGCCAAAAAGAAATGGTCGTCATTGTTGGTGCTTACTGGGATATGGTTCGCGTTTATGACATGTCCCCACGGTTTAAAAAACGGCTGGATCAATGCGCAGAAAAGCTCGCTGAATTTTTGCCCTTCACTCCGATTTATTCTGAGCTTTTAAAAAAGATAGAAGAATATAAAAAAGTCGCCAAAAACAAAGATGTTTTCGAGAGAGTTCTCAAAGCCGCACGTAAGAAAAAAGGCAGATGCTTCATTGCTACGGCAACCTTTGAGGATTCCGCACATCCCACGGTGGTGACCCTTCAAAACTACCGTGATAAAGTTCTCCTTTCTCATGTTTGGGGTCGTGCGTTTACTCAAATCTACTACGTGGTCAGTCCCCCGATAGCTGATGTCATCGAGAATTCGCCAGTTCTCAAAAAGATGACCCGAGTGTCTCTAGAGAAGATGGCCAAGCGGATCAACCAAAAATACAACTTGAAATAAATAGCTTCAGATTCTAATCTTTCATCATGGCTAAAAAACACAAACAGGTCATTATTTTGGGTGGAGGTCTCGCCGGCCTCACAACAGCTGCACTTTTGGAAAAAGAAGGTGTGGATTACATTTTATTCGAAGCCCAGGATGAATTCGGCGGACTTACACGCGGGCAACTTGAGCAAGAGGTTTGGCTCGACTTCGGACTAAAATCTATTCCGGTTGGCGACATTTCAGAAAATCCGCTTTTGAAACTCAAGAAAAAATTAAATCTTAGTTTTGCGATCGAGACTGTCACAGAAACTCCACTCACTAATAATTTAAAATCCGGCGTAAAAGCAGGATTGATTCCATTTGTTGGATTTGGTGAAACTAAAAAGTGCCAAACTACTGAAGCCATGGATTACTACACTCTCTCACCCCGAATTCTTGTTTCCAACGGGTGGAAAGTACTTATTGATGAACTTCTGGCGATCATTCCCGAAGCAAAAAGAAAAAACAAATCAGTTGTTACAAAATTAAATGTTGAAGGTGAACGAATCATTAGCGTTGTCATGAATGGTAATGTCGACGAAACCTGGACCGCAGATAATTTTGTCACCACTTTCCCACCAAAAACATTGGTCTCGTTATTGCCTGCGATTGGTTTCCAAACCAAATCTCTGCAGAAAATTCTGAAATCAGAAAGTCTCACCGCTCTGAGTTTAGATCTCGGAACGGCTAAACGGGTGACTGAACATAAAAACATGTTCATCCTCAGCGATGACGATTTTCACGTGGCGGGACAATTTATCAGCAATGCTGATCCGCTAAGACAATCCAAAGGTTTTCAAATTTCAAGTTGGGTGACATTTCTTACTGACGAAGAAGCACAAAATGACGAAGACGTTTCTAAAGTGATCAAACACATGAAGAAACAAATCAAAAAAGCATTTCCCACATTGTTTACCGAAGGCGAAACCCATTGGGAACGTCTGCTCGTTGTTCCAAGTGCGATGACTTCACCACTCAATGTATTCCATAGCTTTGAAAACTTGCTTCCCATTGGCGGGCAGATTCTTCCAACGAGTATTTCTGATAAAGCCCTAGAATCAACCTTCGTGGGAAGTGCGATGGCTGGTGCTTTAGCGGCAGCAGAACGACTCACTCAGAATGAAACAACTGAGGTGATCAACTCGCAAATGGCATCGAACACGGCTTTAAATTGCGAATCATATTGATTTTCAAGTTCCGAAAGTTTCTAGGCCAAATCCACTAACTCCGCGTTAGTGAAACTCGAAAACGCAATCATTCCCCGGCACTCACGAAGAGGGCGACAAAAAAATCGAAAATGGAGAATAAAACGGAAACAGAACCGACAAACTGATCGGAAATCGGACTCTTTCGGAAACTGGGCAAGCGGAGTTTTCAGTTTGCATTTCCTGTCTTTTCCATGCTATTCAAACTCTTGATTTAATAACTACACACCCCTTTAATTTCCATACTGGTGTGGAAAGGCGGATTCCCAAGGAATCTTAAAGCCTTATCCATGGTAAAGGGGGAGGAACAACCAGAAGGAGGCCTTTTTATGTCCCTAGCAGAATACAACATCACAATGAAAGATATGTTGGAAGCCGGAGTTCACTTCGGTCACCAATTAGCTCGTTGGAACCCCAAAATGAAGCCCTACGTCTTCGGCGCTCGCGGTGGTATTTATATCATCGATTTGCAAAAAACTGTCTCCATGGCAGAAGAAGCAGCCAAATACGTAAAACAACTCGCTAGCGATGGCGGACGAATGATCTTCATCGGCACCAAAAAACAAGCTCGTGAAACTATTCAAGAAGCTGCTAAAAAATGCGGACAATTCTACATGACTGAGCGATGGCTCGGCGGAACTCTCACTAACTTTGAAACCATTAAAGCTAACATTGAGCGCATGAGACGTTTAGACCAGATGAAAGAAAAAGGCGAGTTCGAGCTTTACTCTAAAAAAGAAGGCATCGGAATGGAAAAAGAACGCATCAAACTCACTCAAAATTTCGAAGGAATTCGAGATATGAAGGAATTGCCTGCTGCTCTTTTCATCGTCGATCTCAAAAAAGAACACATTGCTGTTCTAGAAGCTGCTCGTTTGGATATTCCTGTTGTGGGAATGGCCGACACTAACTGCGATCCTGATTTGATCGAATTCCCAATCCCTTCAAACGATGATGCAATTCGTGCCATCAAACTTTTTGCGAACATGGTTGCGGATGCTTACAATGAAGGTGCGCAAATCTGGGAACAAAAACTTCGCGCAATGTCTGACAAACAAGCAGACGTCGCTCGTGAAATGAAAGAAAAACAAGTGGCAGCTCAACGTGAGCAAGCTGCTAAAGTTGCCGTCGCTACCCCAATTATGAACATTGGAGCAGCCGGTTCTGGTGGACCCGCAATTTCAGTAGTGAAACGCACGAAGAAAAGAGCCCTCGTCACAGCAGGACAGGCTGAAGAAATCGAAAATTCTGATGCTACTCCAATTGCAGAAGAAACCCCTGCTACCGACGAATCTGACTCATAAGGAGTATTAAATGGAAATCACTGCTACCAGCGTCCGTGAGTTGAGAGAAAAGACCGGCGCTGGAATGATGGATTGCAAAAAAGCTCTCACTGAATGCGCTGGAGATGTGGAAAAAGCCACTGACTTGCTCAGAAAAAAAGGACTCAATGCTGCCGATAAAAAAGCAGGCCGCACGGCCGCCGAAGGCGTCGTTTTGTCCTACCTTCATGGTGATGGAACTATTGGGGTCCTTGTTGAAATCAACTGTGAAACTGATTTTGTCGCTCGCACCGAAGATTTCAAAACTTTCGCACGTGACGTGGCGATGCACATCGCCGCCGCGGCTCCTCAATATGTAGTGGCTTCTGAAGTTCCTGCTGAAGTGATTGAAAAAGAACGCGCGATTTTCCAAGAACAGGTTGTTGCCACTGGCAAACCCGCTCCCGAGATTGAGCAAATTATTGAAGGCATGATTCAGAAATTTATTGCAGACATTTGTCTTCTTGATCAACCCTTTGTGAAAGACCCTGACAAAACTGTCGGCCAAATTCAAAAAGAAGCGATCGCTAAACTTGGGGAAAATCTCTCCATCCGCCGTTTCGCACGAATGGTGATGGGCGAAGGACTTAAGAAAAAAGAAGAAAATTTTGCAGAAGAAGTGGCCAAAGCCGCTAAAGGTTAATTCCATTGGACAAAGAAAAGTCTGGAAAAGCTCATCCAAAGCCAAAATACAAACGAGTTCTTTTAAAACTCAGCGGTGAAGCCTTAGCCGGAGATAACGGTTATGGTATCAACGTTGATGTTTTAAAATCTGTGGCCTCACAAATTAAAAGCGTGATGGAATCCGGAGTAGAACTCGGAATCGTGATTGGCGGCGGAAATATTTTCCGCGGCGTCGCTGCTGCTGTCAAAGGAATGGATCGCGCAAGCTCAGATTACATGGGCATGCTCGCGACTGTTATCAATAGTCTGGCACTTCAAGATGTTTTGGAAAAAGAAGAAGTTTTCTGTCGAGTTCAATCGGCAATCGAAATGCATGAACTAGCGGAACCTTACATCCGCAGACGAGCGACTCGCCATCTTGAAAAAGGTCGCGTGGTCATTTTTGCTGCGGGAACTGGAAATCCGTTTTTCACAACAGATACTGCGGCCGCATTGCGTGCGGTTGAAATTGGCGCTGATGTGATTATCAAAGCCACAAAAGTGGATGGTATTTACGACAAAGACCCCAAGAAATTCATGAACGCAGAAAAGTTTGAAGAACTCACTTACATCGAAGTTTTGCAAAAAAATCTTAAGGTAATGGACTCAACCGCTATCACTCTTTGCATGGACAATCATCTTCCCATAATCACTTTCAATCTGACCACAGATGGAAATATTAAACGTGTGATTATGGGCGAGAAAATTGGAACTATCGTAAGAGATTTAGGAGCAACACGTGATTAACGATATCGTGACTAAAATGAAACTTTCCATGGATAAGTCTGTGGATAACACCAAAATTGAGCTTTCAAAACTTCGCACCGGCAGAGCTAGCACCGCAATGCTTGATGGTATCAAAGTAGATTATTACGGAACTCCCACTATTCTTTCACAGGTAGCAAATCTCTCCGCACCCGAACCTCGCACCCTCGTGATTCAACCTTGGGAAGTCAGTATTTTGAAAGCTATTGAGCAAGCCATTCAGAAAAGTGATTTGGGATTAAATCCCATGAATGACGGAAAAGTTATTCGTCTAAAAATTCCCGATCTCACCGAAGAACGTCGTAAAGACATGGTCAAGATCGTGAAGAGAGTGTGTGAAGAAGGACGAGTTAGCGCTCGCCTGCACCGTCGTGAAGCGAACGATAAAATTAAAGAACTTTTGAAAAGCAAAGACATCTCTGAAGACGACAGCAAAAAATCAAATGATCAGATTCAAAAAACCACGGATGAATATATCGTCAAAATTGACAAGCTCAGCGAAGTAAAAGAAAAAGAACTGCTGACAATATGAGCCTCAACCACTTGGCCATCATCATGGATGGTAATGGCCGCTGGGCGAAAAAACGCGGCCATCCGAGAGTCTTTGGACATATCCGTGGCGCCACAGCTTTGAGAGCTATAGTTACAGAATGCACCAAACTTGGAATGGGATATTTAACTCTCTATGCATTTAGCACGGAAAATTGGGGCCGCCCCACCGATGAAGTTCAACTATTAATGAAGCTTCTCTGTAAATATCTTTTGCGCCAACAAAAAACATTACTGAAACAAAATATTCGATTCTGCGCGATTGGTGATCTGGATAAACTTCCTGTTATTGCGAAAAAAATTGTCCTTGATACCATTCAAAAAACTTCTCACAACACTGGGCTCTGCATGACATTTGCTTTGAGTTACGGATCACGCCAAGAAATTACAAAAGTTGTTCAGGCAGCAGCACGCGAAGTTCAAAGTGGAAAACTAGATCCTGCTCAAATCACTGAAGACTACATTAACTCGCATTTATTCACGCAAGACATGCCGGATCCCGACATGATCATCAGAACCAGTGGTGAACTTCGTTTAAGTAATTTTCTATTGTGGCAAGCGGCGTACAGCGAAATTTACGTCACTCCTAAGCTATGGCCTGAATTTAAACCCGCGGATTTGCATGAGGCTTTAGAAGACTACGACAAACGTCATCGAAGATTTGGTCTCACTCGAGAGCAAGTGGACACGAGCACGCTATGACCGGAACTCGTGTGATCAGTGCGCTTGTGGCATTTATCGCCGCGTGCGTGATTGTTTCTATATGGGGCTATAAAGGAATTGCAATCACCTGCTTTTTCGCCAGCCTCCGTATTTTGTGGGAATACAGTCGAATGGCTCTTCCTGGAGAAGCTTACTTTAAAGCGCGCATCTCATTTATTATCCTGGGTCTGACCGCCTATACATTTGGAATTTTGAAACCTGATCTCATCATGCATAGTTTTGCGCTCACAACACTTTTACTTTTCTTGGTGTTTTTACTTCTCGCACGAAATGAAAAGCTACCTCTAAGAGAACTTGTCGATAAAACCGGACTCTGCGTTTTAGGCATTTTGTATGCGGGGGTTTGCCCCGTTTACATTAGTTTGTTGGCGAAGGAATCGGATCATCTTGAGTGGTTTATCTTTACCATGATGGTCGTCTTTGCCGGTGACACGGTGGCTTATTTCTTTGGAAAAAAGTTTGGAAAAAACAAACTTTTCTCGCGCATCTCTCCCAATAAATCCGTCGAAGGTGCCGTAGGGGCATTAGGCGGAAGCGTGATCATGGGACTTTCTATCAGGCATTTTTTGATTCACGATTCTGATGTGCTCTTGGTTCTGATCTTATGTCTAGTTACATCCGTTGTGGCGCAATTAGGCGACCTTTGCGAGTCCATGATGAAACGCAGTTTTAACGCTAAAGATTCCGGGCACATCATGCCGGGTCATGGCGGACTTTTGGATCGTTTAGATGGTGTTCTCTTTGGCGCTCCAATGGTCTATATCTTTGTTAAGTTTCTGATACTTAAGTAATCTCCGCAGATTTTGTTTCCCTCCTTTTAGCAAAGGAGTAAACTAATAGAAGTCGACATTTTAAGGAGCTAAAAATGCATCTCATTTCTCATTTTTTACACCAAGGTTTTTCGTTCATCGTACCGTTGGTAGTTCTTCTCGGAGTGCTCATTTTTGTGCACGAGTTTGGACACTTCGCGGTTGCAAAATTTTTCGGAGTTCGCGTGGAGGTATTCTCCCTCGGATTCGGTAGAAAGCTT
>JAYTHU010000214.1:0-23381 GCA_043732305.1 Oligoflexia bacterium | reverse complement strand
TTAGAGGTAATGTGAAAGAGATCTATTATTCCTAAATTTAGAAATTCGCTTACGTCGTACATCTACCCGTCCCGCTCTTACTGTAACAACGTCAGATTATTTATCACGTCCGTCACGCCGGCCCCGCTCCATGCAGCGATTCGAGCAGTTTCTATATCCGCACTGGATTCTAAACTTCCAGAGAGAGTCACAGTCCCGTCATTGATCGTCACTAAAACTTTGTTGCCTTCCGCGGCAGCTGATCTTTTGAGCGCATCTTCAATTTCATCGCGAACACTAAAAAAGTCCGCTTTTTTAGGAGCAATGGTTATTAAGTTATCGACTCCAACAACTCCAGTGAGTCGCGCAATGGCACTTTCGGCAGCATCCCTCTGATAGGCCCACTCAACTGCACCAGTGATCGTTGCCCAACCGCATTCTATCAACACCTCAATTCCGGCGGGAACTTCATAATTCCAGTCAAGGGCCTGATTTGCAGCAACTTGGATCTGCTCATCACTTCTTGTGTATGAGTCAGGGGGATGTATCTCAAGCAAATCTTCAACGGTTTTTACCCCACCAATCCGACGGGCTGCGGCCTCTGCGTTGTGTCGCTCAAAATATCGAGGAACACTGCCAGACAGAGTGACAACGCCATTTCTAGATGAAACAGAAATATCTTGGGACTCCACCCTAGGATCCCAGGCTATTTCTGATTTCACGTCTCTTTGAATTTGATCATCTTTTTTATGAAAAAAATTAAACATATTGTCTCCTTCAGTTATTAAATTTTTGTTTGTCGAAAGGCTCTGGTTGCAATTTCGGATCCCGGTCTCTTTCCCCTTCAGACGATCTGCTCTTTAAGTTTGAGGTGAATTGACACCTAAGAGTAAAAACGAACCATCTTTTTCTACATTCAGTGCACGATAAGCACTGGAACTTTTCCTGACCGCACCACTTTGGCTGTGACACTTCCCAAGCTGGAAAACAATCCTTCACGTTCGTGAGGACTCATGACAATGAGGTCAAATCCGCTGCTTTGCTTCTGAATAAGTTGCTCAGGATTTCCAGACTGATTCTTAACAATGAATGTTGGATAGAGTTTTTCAAAGCGTTTCAAATTACTTTGAAGTTTTGACTTTTGAGAACTTTGCATCTGATTCCAAACTTTTGCGTCTAGAATCGGAAATATTTTTTCGATGACGTGAAAAAGTGAATACTTGGCATTTGTCTTTCCCAATGAAACGGCTTCTTTAATAGAATTGATAGTTCTTTCGCTGAAATCACACGGGATGAGGAATTTTTCGCCCGTCGATATTTTAGATCCTCGATGAATCCAAACAGGAAACCTTGAGTGGATAGCCAATTGTTCCGCGGTACTTCCAATGAAAAATCTTCCCCAGATCGAATTAGAACCTTTGTGCCCTACTACGATGAGAGGCGACGGGTTGTCGTTGGCAGCCGAGGTGATCGCGTCGAAAGCTTTCTTCAGACTTACTATGACTTTGACGGAAGTTGAATCAAGCTTGTAAAACTTTAGAATCTCTTTCTCGGCAGGGGCGATAATATCGTCTTCCCAGTCAAAAGTTCCCATCTCCCCGGCAATGAGAGCGTAGTTGGTGAGTGCATAAACTACAATTAGTCTTGCTCCAAATTTCTCTGAAAGAAACTGAGCCTGTTTCAAAACTGTTTTTGAGTAGGGTGAAAAATCAAGACCCACCACGATTGTTTTGAAATGAGACTTGTTCAAATTTATTTTGTCCACTCGCTCTCCTTTATTTTTTATCTATATACGCTTTCTATGCAAACTCATGTACAGGGTCAGAACGTAGTCCGCCGATTTGTTCTCACATAATGAGGGGAAAAGACTCTTGAGAGGAAAATCAACCCGCGACTTGTTCTGAAAAAGAAGGCGTCGATCTCTCGAACGATGTGAGCGCGGCCCGCAAGTTGCAGTCACCTTAAGAAAACAAATTCAAATAGAAGGAGATAAGATGTTTAACTTTTTTCAAAAAGACGATGCAAGAATTCAAAAAGATGTGAGAAGAGAATTAATCTGGGATCCAAGTATCTCTGCTTCAAAAATAGAAGTTGAATCCAATGATGGGATTATCACCTTAAGTGGAAGTGTTCCTCACTACTCGGAAAAAATGAAAGCTGAAAAAGCCGTTCAAAGAGTTGGAGGCGTCCAAGGGGTGGCCGATGAGTTAGAGGTAAATCTGGATGACGAAAAAGCTAAAAGTGATGCGGAAATTGCCGCCGCAGCGGTGAATGCATTGACTTGGAATTACGAGGTCCCCACTAGCCTTAAAGTCTCAGTCGACAGAGGCTGGCTAACTCTCAGTGGAGAAGTAGATTGGGATTTTCAGAAAAATTCAGCGAGGGACGCAGTAAGCTTGCTTCTAGGAGTCCGAGGCCTCACTTCAGAGATCACAATAAAAACTAGACTTCAGCCCTTGGATTTGAAAATGAAGATAGAGGAGGCATTGAAGCGTTCTGCGGAGAACGAAGGAAGAGACATCAAAGTGGCTGTCGACGGTGACAAGGTAACTCTCACAGGCAATGTCCATTCCCTCTCTGAAATGAACGACGCGGGGCTTGCGATTTGGAACGCCCCAGGAGTTGGAAGCTTAGATAATAATTTGAAGATAGCGAATTAACTTATTTCAAAGGAGTAGATATGTATTGGAACAGTTGGTATGCCGGTTGGGGATGGTTTTTGTGGTTTGGGGTTGTGATTCTTTGTTTCTCAAGTCTCGGAAATTGGAACTACACCTACCGTGCCCATAGAAGATTTTTAAACGGCTCTTTCAAAGATGCTTTGGACATTTTAGATGAGAGATTCGCCCGAGGAGATATCAACGAAAGTGAATATCTCAAAGTAAAGGCCCACCTTTCTCCTTTCAAGACCCAATCTAGGCAACCCGTCGGTTCGGAAACCGCTAAAAAAGCGGCTAATCAGGGGGCCCTCTAATGGTGAATCAAAAAACTTCGGTCGAAGACAAATGCGATGTTTTAAAGAATCACCAACACGTTCACGGGAAAAACTGCGGCCATAAAACTGTTGAGCACGGTGATCATGTTGACTATGTCCACGACGGCCATTTTCACCGGTTGCACGGCAAACATGTCGATGAATGTAAAGGGCCCGAAGGAGTAAAATTATGAAAGAAAAAATCAAAGCTCTCATGTCCGAAAAGGAGATGGATATCATTGATTCTGGTTCTCACAAAAATGTGAAGCAACACTCACAAGCCACTTTGAAAAAGTACATTAAGCTGACCAGAAAGCTCAGAGATAAATATCGCGATCTGACTCAAAGGCAAATAGTGGCCAACAAACAAGCCCATAACTTCAGGACCGTCGAAAAAGCTCAAGTTTTTGACAAAATATTAAAAAGATATGAAAAGCGCTACCAAGACGGGATCACCACTGCATAAGTAAAGAAACTAAATCAAGGGGCCGACGATTCGACCCAGCCCTTCAGCAAGCTCAATCCAATAACCATGGCTCAGAGTCGGGCGTCTCGCCTCCGTAAACATTTCTTTAAACCGGTTTTCAACGGGAAAAATTATTTCCGGCGACTGCAGAAAAATCCCAATTTCAAAATTTAAGCGAAGACTTCGCATATCGAAATTGGCTGAGCCCACAATGGCAGAATTTGAATCAAACACCACAGCTTTAGCGTGAAGCATTTTTGGATAAAATAAAATTTGGCAACCCGCTTGAGAAAGTTGCTTCAGATAAGAGCCGCGGGCTAAGTCCGCCAGGACGTGGTTGGATTTGGACGGCACCAGGATTCTAACATCCAGTCCCCTCTTTGCCGCAAGCTCAAGAGCTTTGCTGAGCGACTCGTCAGGAATAAAGTAAGGGCTGGCAACCCAAATTCTATCTTTGGCCGCATAAATCGAAGTCAGCAAAGAATCATACAGTGCGTCTTCTTTAACGTCCGGACCACTCGGAACAATTTGAATCAAATTTTGTGACTTTATATCGTTGGAATAGAAATTCGTTAGCTCCAGATCATTGCCCGTAGCCACCTTCCAATCACTAACAAATATTTTTTCTATGTCATATACGGAAGCCCCCTCAATGCTAACGCAAAAATCTATCCATCTTTCTACGTTATTGTCTGGTCCCATATATTCCATAGCGATATTGACTCCCCCAATGACCGCTTTTTTTGAATCCACACTTATAATTTTTCTATGATTTCTAAAATTTGAACGCTCCTTTGTTGAAAAGTGGAATAGGGGCATAAATTGCCTCACCTCTCCGCCCAAACTTTTAAGTTTTACAAATGAAGGTTTTTTCACCCAAAATGTTCCTAAGGAATCGAGCAGAATATGAACACGCACTCCCTCACTGGCCTTTTCCTCAAGAATTTTTACAATTGACCTTCCTACTTCGTCATCTGCAAAAATAAAAGTCGAAAAATATATTGACGATTGGGCTGAGCGAAGAACACCTGAAATTTCAGAAAATATTTCTTCACCAGTGAAATCAAAATCCACAATGATGTTGGGCCGTGGCTCAAATCCTTCGGCTGTTATTTTTTCACGCTGAACCAGGTATTTGCGTCGGCTAAGAAAAACGTATATTGGAATCCCCAAATAAGGCACAACCGCTACAAATAAAAGCCAAGCAAGAGTGCTCCCCGGAGGTTTTTGGGATCGTCTAAGAATATAGGATACAAAAAGAAGGGTTAGGATAAAATTTAATATTGAAAAGATATGAGAGAGACTCCAAGCAATTTCAGTTTTCATGGAGGCAATATAACTTAAAATGGGAACTAAAATAAAACTTATATCCTATAATATCCACAAAGGATCTAGTGCCGGTAATTTAACTTTTACCCTGCCCCAGATGAGGGAAGAATTGAGAAAACTCGATGTGGATCTGATTTTTCTGCAGGAAATCAGAGGGGACCAAGTCAAATACCTTGGAGAGAGTTTTTGGCCCCACGCCACTTATGGCAAAAACGCCGCCTACGCAGGAGGCGATCATGGAAATGCGATCCTCAGTAAATTTCCCATCATTTTGAAAAATAATATCAATATTTCCCAAAACCGTTTTGAAAAACGAGGCCTCCTCCATCTTACCGTAGCTGCTCAAAAAGGTGGACCCGAAACTCATTTATTTTGTACGCATCTCAATCTTCTGGAAAGAAGCAGGCGGAAGCAATTGGGAATTATCACAGACTATATTGGAAAACTTGCACCTGAGCCAGAGCGCATAATTTTAGCTGGTGATTTTAACGATTGGAGTTTGAAGGCAAATTTGTATTTATCAAAAAATTCGAACCTGAAAGAAGCATTCACGGAAATTCACGGATCGGCAGCCAAAACCTTTCCCGCTATCATGCCGACTCTCCGTCTCGATCGGGTTTATTCCCGAGGATTCAAAATAAATGCCTCTAAGCGCTTGAATTCTCCTCAGTGGAAAAAGGTGTCCGACCATTTGCCTCTATTTGCAGAGCTGCAAATTTAGAATCACATGTCGAGTCAAACTATGGTCTGCCGACTCTGGCTACGTTTCCATAGGATTAATATTTGCAAAACGACGGCCGCCGAACCGTTAAGCATCAACGCATTTGAGATCCCAAGTTGATTCACTGTGAATCCAGTCATAAGTGCACCGATCGAAACTCCACCGTGCAATGCCAATTGATACAGACTCGCCATTCGACCTAAAGAATGGCTCCCGGCAGTTTGCTGAAGAAAGGAATTTGCACTCACATTTGCGACTGTTAAGAGAGCGCCCGAAAAAATAAGAAGTAAAATAAGAAAAAACTCTGAACGATTGTAAGCAACACAAATAATAATAAAACTTAGCAGAACAGCACTGATCATAGACAACTTATCTCTTTTAAAAAGTTCAGGCAGAGGAATGAGAGAGGTTCCTGCACCTAAGATCCCTCCTACACCAAATGCGGCCATCGCCCAGCCGAAACCTCCTACACCAGAATGAAAGACATCTTTAATTATGACTGGAGCAAAGGTGATGAGCGGAGCGCAAAAAAGTGACGTCACCAAAATGGTGAAAAGAGGCAATCTGACTTCTCGTAATTTAAGAATTTTTTTATATTCAAGAATATGTGAAACAGGCTGAGTGGCGGGCGAATTTTTCTCTGTTTTAACAACGCCCTTGGGATAAATCCAATAGACCGAAAGAAAAAACGGCAAATAGGAAATCGCGTTAGCTCCAAAACACGCGACAACTCCATAGCGAGCTATGACGATTCCAGCAACGGCCGGCCCTATGACTCGAGAGAGATTGAATTGTGCAGAATTGAAAGCGACCGCTCTGGGTATATCTTTGGAACTCACCAGCGACGGAATAATGGATTGGAAGGAGGGCATAGAAAGTGAATCAGTGAGACCAACAAAAAATGAAATAACAACAATCATCCAAACTTTGAGCCACCCAACCAAAAGTAAAATAACTAAGGCCAACACACATAGCCACTGTGCGCCTTGAAAAAAAAGGATGATTCTTTTTCGGTCTTTGCGATCCGCAAGCACCCCACCCCAAAGAGTAAAAATCCACCCGGGTGCATTCAGAGCAAAACTGTCGAGACCAACCCAGAGAGCTGATTGACTTATGGATAAAACTAGCCAAGGCTCAGCTATCTGCTGCATCCAGGTGCCCATGTTTGAAAATAGACTGGAAATCCAAAACAAAATATATCGCTTGGTTTTTAAAAGATTAACTGATTCTGTGGCAACTAATTCCATTTTGAAAACCACCTGTTCAATTTCTTCAACTGAACTGTTTCATCAAACTGCTGAGATCTAGATATTCATGAATCAGGTGAATTTTTCCTTCACCATTGAGGTGATACACAAAACATACTGGAACTTCAAATTGCTTTCCCAGGAACGTTTCGGCGGGGGACGGTAATTGCCACCGAGACGTCGCCACAAAGGCAGACAACTCTTTGGTTATGATGCCGCGATTGATATACTCGAACACTCCCCATCTTGCATTAGCTTCATCAAAGATTATCTCTGGCAGTAAATTGGATGCGAGCTTCCCTCCTGTACAGAGTTCTACAATAGCGCCCCTGCCCTTGTATGATTTCATATTTGGCATGAGCACCCATTCACAGTCATCAGATATCGAATCTGCTAAGGCCTCGAGATCGCGCTGGCGGCCGGCCTCAAAGAGCGCTCGAAAAATTCCAACATCCTCCTTTTGCATTTCAAACCTCTCTCGGATACATCATTGCCACAAAAGAATTTCTGCAGGTTTACGAGGCACAATCGGTGCTACACTCGCTGGGATACCCAGAATGATCGGCGCAAAAATAGTCATCTCGGGTGGGATCTTAAATCGTTTTTTCCATTCCGGCGTATTGAGTGCTGCGACAGAGAGTCCGATAACGCAAGTGCCGAGTCCCTCTGCGTATGCAGCAAGCATGAAATTCTCAGCCGCTAACCAGCAATCGGAAACGACAAACGGCCCAATGGGCTTTCCGCATATCATGACCAGAGTCTCTGCATTGTAAAAAGCATTGAACTCAGGACTCAAGGCATGTTCGCGAAAAGAAGACTCAGAAGGAGATGCCTTCAGGTCAGGCTCGAGAGCCAAATTCTTTTTTATACTGTCTGACAAATCATTCAAAAGATCCTTATCTTGAATCACCACAAAGGCCCACGGTTCTTCATGAACTGCGGTAGGAGCATGAACAGCAGCATCTAGTAATTTACGGATAACAGATGAGTCAATTTTGTCTGGGCGAAAATCTCTCACAGCGCGGCGATTATAAATCGCGCTCACGAGGCTTACGGATTTTTCAGGTAATAAAGCAGCATGAGAATCAATCATGATTTTCTCCAAATTCCGGACAGTGCCAACAAACACTGACCTTATTCAATGAACGATATAGTATTGGGAAACTCCGTCTATATCGTAGTGACCAAGATGATCACCTATTGGATCATACCAAGACGTTTCACTTCGCCGCTGACAAACTATGCTGTATGAAGCAAATAAACGAATATCATGGCGAATGATCTGACGTTGGCGCCGAATTGTTGAGGGCTTAAACTCCATCTTCACCGTTCCGTCATTGACACTATTTAGCTGACGCACTCAGCCTCCGCGCGATTTTTCCGGTACTGCCTATCAAATCTCCCAAGAACAACGCCAAAAATATGCACCTTTTCGATGTTATCCCTGTTGGGTTTATGTCTGTTCGAACCACGATGACGATCAACAATGTCGCTGTATTTGTCTCTAAGACTCTTTGCCAATTTTATGTATTTTTTTAGGCTAGCATCAGACTGCAACTTCACATTGGCTATCGTTCCCGACTCTACAACTTCCAATTCTTCTTTTGACATTACGGATTTTACATTTTTATTCATCGTAAATTTCTCCTCATCTTGCGTCTCTTTCTGTTCGACGGATTCTTTCATGTATGACCACTTGTTATTCTGTTTAGTAAGTTCAATCACGTTCTCATAACTGTCCGAATCCAAACTTGGACTTAACCTCATAAAAAATATTTCTCTTTTTCTTTTCATAATTCCTCGACATTAATGTACCAATTTAACTCTTGAACTCAGTGCGTGTCTGATGGGGTATCCAAATCTTCCCATGGTTCCGGTAGATCGGAAGAAACAACTTTGGCCGAGTTAGGTATTTCAGTTCGTTTCTTAAATTTCTCATTTGGCGGCTTTGATTTAGAGTTGGTAAAGTCAATCTCTCCAGGTTCTTCACCTGCATCGCCAAACTCACTATTTTCCTCGTTTAAACCTGTTTTAATATCCTTCATCGTGTGCATAAAAGTCTCTCCTCTGTGCTTACTTAGTCGCCACAATCATTCTTCCGGCTTTCAATGAGTCAAATTGCCACTCAATTCATCAAGTGCCGAATGTAAGACCGGCTTTATAAGTTCAACCGCTTTGGTATTAAGTTTTCTATACGCTGTTCTAACCTTTTTATTCTTCCCTACTATTGTCTGCAAAAATTCCAAGTCATGAGCATCTCCTAAGATTTCTAAAAGCGGCTCCATCGTAACCGTGGAACTTCCTATCACCTCTAGCGTGTAACGGACTTTTTTGATTACCACGCGCAGTTGATGAAGTTTGATCTTTCCATTGGCGTCTCGTTTCACCTGGTGTTGGAGCTGATCCAGCAAACTTTTCCAGGAATTGGTAAGAGAAACTGGGTCACCAATCTGAATTGCCGATTCCACCAATGAAAACCCGTTTTTTATTTTTTGTGTCTGGCCGAAGTTCAAATGTTGACGCATTTTTTTTTGCGCTTTCTTCCGTAACCTCTTTAAAGCCGAAGATTTAAGGTGAAAGTGGTTTGCGTCCTGCAAAGCAACGTCTAATTCTCGAACACGACCGAGCCGATGTCCTAGCTTTTCGAGTCTATGATCAAATGTCTTGAAAACTTTTTCCTCACTACTATTTAACAAAATCCAAAGAGCCGCGCGCGTCCTCCGCGTGAATATACGGAGTTGATGAACCGATTCTTCGCTAGCGTATTTATTCGCTTTTGAAGACATAGCGGCGAAAGCTTTAGACTGTAAAAGCAAATACCTATGAATCTTATTTTGGGCGCTTACTTGAGGAAATCCTTCGGGTTTAGGTTTGACATTTATAGAGCGACCTTTGCTGTAAGGCCGCTCCAGTTCCTTTTCAGTCACTACTGCTTGCTTAATGTGCGATCACCAGTTTATTGGATACTGACATGACTCCCGGGGCATTCCAGGCTGCAACGCGCGCATCTTCAATTTCACTAAGAGAACTCACATTTCCGGATAAAGTCACTTGGTCGCCATTGATTTCGACGTTTATATTTTTACCTTCTGTTTCCGCCGAACGCTTAAGAGCCGCTTCAATGCGACTCTTAACGTCTGCAGACTGAATGTTGGACTTCAGCTTGATTTCATTTGTCACGCCCCGAACTCCCATCAAATCACTGACGGCGCTTTTTGCCGCACTTCTTTCATAGTCCCAATCAGCTTCGCCGCGAAGCGTGACCCAACCCTTATCAACAGATACTTTCAGTCCTGCGGGCACGGAATAATCCCACTCGAGGGCGGTGTTCGCAGCCTGAAGAATATCTTCATCAGGTCTCTGGTAAGAGTCCTCTAATTTCACTTCGATCTCGTCGGCTATGCCCTTGACGCCGCCGACTCGCTGAGCAGCTTTCTCGGCAGTAGCTTTTTCAAAAAAGTGCGGAACAGTTCCACGCAAAGTCACGATACCATTTTTGGATTCCACGCTTATTTCTGTTGAGCTCACACTGGGATCCCACAAAAGTTCGTTTTTCACATCGTCCCTAATTTTAGTGTCATTTTTCTGTAGAAAATTAAACATGCTGCTCTCCTTTGGGGAAATTAATATCTTTGTTTCAAAGAGATCCTTCTGCAATTTTGGGCCCGCATCCCAAATCATCTCAGTGACCAAGACAAGTTTTTTTGAATAAAAGTTACGGGACTTTCCGAGCCTCAACGATTCATTCCGCATCATTTAATTTACATTCGTTTATGATCGACAGAAGTGATTTTTGGGATTACTGCTGCCGAGAGGGGAATAAAAGAAGGTTTTCAGTGCTGCTGATATTGCAAAAATTCTCAAAAGTTACCCGCAAAGCACTAGGTCTATTTATTACTATTCTAGGATTTAATCTACCTACATTCGCTATGACTTGCGAGGACAGTCTAAAACGTATTTCCTTTAATCATGATATTAAGGGCGCGACAAACCAACAAACACTTGCCAAGACTTTCATATTTGAGTCTGAAAAATACTTTAAAGGCGCTGGCATAAAGTACCATAAAGATCACGGGCCGGAGGAAACTGTCTGGTTCATTGATGGAGTTGTTGACACCAAAAAGGACTATGAAACTGATTTTTCAGACATACTTGCAAAATTAGAAATCTATTCACCAATAAATTATTTTGAAAACCTTTTGCGAAGTCGTAAAACGCTGGCAAAGGGCGCAAATGTCGCCGATCTCTTTGGCTCGGGATTCTTTATTGAAAATCAGACCCTCGCAGATTCAATAACAGGGCTTCGATTTGGTGCCTATTCTCGCGGGAGCTTGCCAATGAATTATCCCGCTGCAAAAGTCCCAGTGGAAATCTTGGGCGATATTATTAATCCAAACACGTGGGATAAGCTTGATAAATCAATATCCGTTCGTGGCATTCCCTCTTTTGATATTGTCGTCATGCGACCGGTGGGTGGATGGTGGGCGGGCCCCTGGAGCCAAACCGCAGAAGATAATATAAATGCATTAAAATACATTCTTGGAAATGCGATGCTTAGGTTAAGTCCTGATGGGTACTTTTTCTTCAAGATCCATTTTGAAAACCATATCCTGGGGAGTCTTTCAGACAACCCACTTCTTAAAGAAATTGTCCACGACATCGAATCTGTCACTACCAACAAATTAATTCTCTTCTCCCAAATGGATGAAGAAGTGGAAATCAAAAGTTTGTCAGGAGTATTACTTCCTAAATAATTAACTTTGAGGGTCGCAAACAATGAAAAAAGATTACTTTGAGCTATGCTCTAATAAAAAATTCAAGTTATCCCATATCCCTGTAAAAATTAAACCCAGGTACGGTTCGGATGAGGAATACACTGAACTTCTCAATCGGAACCGTGCCTGCATTGAAGAGGGCCAGACCCTTCTCTATGCAAATCACTCTCGTTCTCTGTTAATAATCTTTCAAGGAATGGACACGGCTGGTAAGGATGGAGCCATTAAGCATGTTATGTCTGGCGTAAATCCTCAAGGTTGCTCTGTCACAAGCTTTAAAACTCCAACATCAAATGAACTAGAGCATGATTATCTTTGGCGGGCGAATAGAGTCCTTCCTACTCGCGGACAAATCGGCATTTTCAATCGCTCTTATTATGAAGAAGCGCTAATCACCAGAGTTCATCCCAAACTTCTTGATCAAGAAAAACTTCCAACCGTAAAGGAACATGGAGATAAATTCTGGAAAAGGCGATATCACGAGATCGAAAATTACGAAAAATATCTTTACGGCCAAGGATTTGAGATCGTAAAAATTTTTATTCACATTTCAAAAGACGAACAGAAGCGGCGATTAATGGATCGCTTCGGTGATCCAAAGAAACTTTGGAAAATTTCTGAGGGAGATGTTCACGAAAGATTTTTCTGGAAAGAATATCAGTTTGCCTATGAGGAATGTATAAGGCATACGACCTCCAAACACGCTCCTTGGTATATTGTGCCTAGCGACGATAAGAAAAACTCACGACTGATTATATCCCAAATCTTAGCGAAACGTTTTAACGAGATGAATCTCAAATATCCGAAATTGACCCAAGTTGAAGAGAAGAAATTGAAAGCTCTAAAATCACTACTTAAAAAAGAATAACCTAATTTATATTTATGTTGGCTGAATGATTATCTATCGAAATGTTTCGGGCATGAAGGACCAGCAGGAGACTTCCCCGAAAGGTTGGCCTGTAGACATGAAAAGTTTTCTGTTCTTTGAAGTGGTTCATGACCTGGTCAAGTGTGAAACCTTATGCACAGCGGGAATCATCGGCTTTGACGGCGTTTAACGACAAACTCTGGAAAGCGAAAAGCGGAGAGGATCCTGAGCCACAGCCAACTAAGAAATTGCGAATTGTAAGCTGACCTGTTCCACTGGAACCCACTGGGAAATGGAAATAGAATTTTCGTTAATTGTTTCTATTACTTACGGTAAAAGTGGCGGAGAGGCAGGGATTAGTGAATCGCGATCCTGCGATTCACAGGAAAACAAAGTTGTCGCTGCGTCCAGCAGCTCCTCGATCTTAAATTTGCTCCGCTGTCGCTTCGCAATTGTATTCTCGAACCCGGCATTGAGTCGTCATCACTAGCCCGTATCCATTATCAAATTCTCTCTATGCCCCAGATCCTAGGAACTGAGGAAGCCGCCGAGCGAGGCGTATGAACAATACGTTGAGCGAGGCGCGACGAAGTGACAACGGAGATGGGGCATAGAGAGAATTTGATGGCGGAGAGGCAGGGATTCGCACTTTGATTTCGTAAGTTTTTGATTTCATTACTTTTATTTTTTATATCAACTAGATACGCGTTTTTGCTGTTCATCTGAGTTCCTCCGATTTCACTACTTTTCATCTGACCTGTTCCACTGGCGTTCCACCAGGAGTTGCCTGGCGGAGCGCTTTTATTAACCTTTTACACGGAGAATCTTATGAATTTGAATCAATGGTTTCTGGTACTAGTTAAAATCGGCTTGATGCTTCTTATTGCCGATAAATTAGGTGAGGTTACTTACCGATATGCCGTCAAGGCGGCTTACGAGCAACAATTTGGATTAATCAACTTATCAAGGTTAAGTGCAACTCTGCACAGCAAGGAGTAGTCTCCAGAGTTTAAACGATAAAAGATTACAGTTAGTTCGAAGTATTGAAGTGATCCAGCTCCAGTCACCCTACTATTTAGTGGATCGCTTCGGATAAAAGTGATGCCGAAGGACATTTTAAGAGGATATATACATGCCTTTCTAGACCTAGGGCTGATCTAGAATGACTTCGATGACATCAGGAAAATCTAAATTATTCGATGGAGAATTGGGCCAACCACTTCGGATTAAAAAAATAAGTAAATATAAAATATCTTCGGAAAAAGGCAGTCTAGATGGATGTTCCTACCATATTAAGTTTTTTGTTGTAGGCGAAGAAAATTATGATGAGAAAACCCACAATTATACGATCCGGAATCTATCAAAACCCTCATCCGACTTTCAAACTTACAGTATTGTTCAAGGGTCTGGATCTATGCACCTTAAAGAACTTCCTCACTCATACTCTTATCAGAACGTTACAGCACATCCCTGAAACAAAATAGAGTCTCTCTATATAAGCGTAGCTAACCATTCTTTCCAAGAACCCGAAATTTAAAAATTTTAAAAGCTAAGCAGTTTTAACCGGTTAGCAAACCTCAATGACCGTCGAATCTATTCCATATTTCCGGAATTTTTCTACAAATTTTGTCACCTCCACTAATGCGGCGGATTTCCTAAGGAAATTTAAATTTTATTGTAAATCCGTCTCTTCCCATTCCGGAAATCTGGAAAGATTAAGTACACCTCTTGATGCCAACTCATGATTCGTATTCTACTCGAAAAACGAAAACTTTTTTAGTTTCAAGCACTTACAGTTAGACAGGCAATGGTTTCAACAGTTGGCCCCATCATTGCTAAAATGGTCTTGCATGAGCAATTTAAATAAAAAACCCAGTCCTTCGATCGCTGAGAAATTATCGGCACTAGCAAACACCTCAAAGTTTGCAGCGTTCTTTAAAGGAAAGTCGATAGTTCTTCCCAACGACGACAAACTAGAACTCAGGATCATCTCCATCAAGAGAACTTATTTGGGAAAAGGATTCAACTTTGCGAAGTATTCGTTCGTCACTGAAGTACAGGCCGGAGAAATTCGTGAAGTTGGCTACGGTGAATCTGAGGATAAAATTATTGCTTTTGAAAAGAGCATCGCCGAAGCAATTGAAAGAGCAGTATTCAGAGTCCTGAAAAACAAGGGAGTAGGGACTGAGACAACAAATGGTTGGGCTGTCCATACCTCAGCCAAACTGGCCCGCGCAAATTCTTCGTTAGAACTTTTAGAAAGAGATGCCATACTTACTCATTGGTTGATGAAAATTCCGATGAGGGAAATTTGCCAGCCTACTTTCCCTGAGTGGCTTGAGAGTTGGAAAAATTCCGAATTCATTAAAAATGGCCAATTCCGCGATATCAAATTGTTTGTATCAACCATCGGGCACGTTCCCACTGTCACGGTCATTTTTAAAAACGATCGAAATCATGGTGTGGCTGGGCATGCCGCTGACTCCTCTTTGGAAATGGGAATTTATAAAGCAATGACTGAATGTTGTAGAATTGCCAGTGTCGTGGAAAATGTGGATCTGCGGAAATCTTCGCGAACCTTAAAAAATTTGAAGGCTCTTCAGAATAACCAAAATCTATCGCCTGTCGATCATGCCATGTTTTACGCCCATCATATGCCTATTCCTGGATGGCTGAGCGGATGTGTAATAGATTTCGAAACTGCCAATATGAATTGGGCCAATGATTACAAAAAATTAAACGTGGACAATCTGAAGGCCACGTTTACCGAGATATCCAATGGCCCCCTTTGCATCGGATATTCTTCTAGCCCGCAAATTCAAAATTTATTTTTTGGTAGCACGGTGCTCGCTATGGAGAAAGGCCTTATTAACTTTTCTCGTTTAAGATTTTTAAATTTGGAAGGGGTAGAAAATTTTCTGCCTCATTTTATTGCTTAACCCAAACTGAATGGAGGAACTATGTCAGTTTTAAAAAACATCTCTCTTCTCTTTCTCCTTGTTGTTTCCTTTGTTTCCGGAAGCATAAGTAACATTGCTTCCGCTGCCGACCATGCACAAAAAGAATCAAAAGGATCTGATCACCCGGGTAAAAATGGTGGGACCGGCATGTAAGCCGGCGCCACCTGTTCATTTAACTTTCTCGTTAGAGGTATTTGTGAAAAGTTGGATTATACTGGGAGCTATAGGGATGATGATATTCACGAGCGTAAAATCGGAGGCGGATGACATGAAAAAAATTGAAAAAGTAAAAACCTACATGTCTTATACTTGGCCACTAGATCCTGCTAGAATTGTAACGCTCGCTGAAATGGATTTGTCCTATGCACTAGCGGGAACTCTTACAGAATGGAATTCTTCAAAACAACTGACCGCGGGACTAGTCTCACGATGGGAAATGACGCCATCAAATACCGCCCGACTTTACCTTGCTAAAGATCTCAAGTGGTCTGATGGCACGTCGTTGACCTCAATGGATGTCAAAAGAACTTTTGATCGCGGTCTAAAATTTCACCCTCAAGATTTTTTGAGCTTTAATAAGCTTATTGCGAACATTTCTTGCCCTGATGAGGGAACCCTAGATTTCAAACTTCGGGACAATGCTACTTTGGAAGAGCTTTTAGAAAAGCTAACAGAACCAAATTTTGGAATCTTAAACATTAAGGCGAATGAGTCCATTGACCTAACTAAATCATCTGGCCCCTACGCTCTTTCGACTGGCTCTGTAGACCAACTGGATCTAAAAGCAAATCCTCAATCGAAAACCTACAGTAAACGTATGGCGGATGAGATTGTCGTTCGACCCATTCCGCAAGGAACCGATCTACAAAAGATTCTCCTCGAAGAAGGTGCTTGGCCTAACCTGGTTCAGATTTCGTCGCTGATGCCTGAAGATACTCTGAGAAAATACCAAGAAAAAAAGTTCGAGAATTGGCGGCGACCTACGGATAGAGCATTTCTTTTCCAACTTAGCCCACGAAATTACAGTCAAGACGGCTTAAATCTCTTCAAATTTCTTCAAGGTCACCTGAATAAAGGAAAAATAACAGAGGGCCTTTCCGGCTATAACTCAACTGAGCAGTTTTTTCCTAAAGGCTATGCGCTTCACGATGGTCAATTCAAAATTGAAGATTTTTCTGAAAATAAAATTCCCGCAAGATTTAAAGATAGGCCCTTAGAGATATTGCTATCTCCAGAAAGAGTATGCCAGTCGTTGATCGAAAATATCAAAAATTCAATTCGAGAGGTCACCGGCCATGAACCAAGGATTTTGACTATAAACATGGCAGAGTATCCGACACGCTTTCTAAGCGGAAATTTCGATTTTTACGCTGGTACGGTGGGCATAGCCGATCCCTCACCGGAAGGTCTAATGTCATTTTACTTTGAAAACGAAGTAAAAATTATTCCGCCGGTTCAAAGCAACTTCATTAAACGCTTGGACGATGCGAGAAAGCTTCCAATGGAAAAGAGATTGGCCATTATGCGCACTCTACTATCTGAGGCTGTCAATGGAGGTTACGCCATTCCATTTTTCCACCTCTCTACCGTTGGGTGGGCAAGAAAAGGAATTGATTTGAGCCAAATCCCTCCTACCGATGAATCGGTAACCTTATCGAAAATTCGGCTAAAATAAGGAAAGAAGTTGCAGTACAAGAGAAGTCTTCAATCGCATTTCAGGATTCAGGCTATCAAATGGTCGGTTTTTTCGTTCGGACTGATTGTTCTCATTTCGGTCCCTAGTTTTTACTTACTGGTCAAGGGAACGCTGGAAAAACAGTCGGCAGTTCTTGCAGAATCAGCCGTGAAATCATTTGGATTCAAGATCACTGCGGACGGAAACATCAGAAACTTAGAGCCACAAATTGCTGAATCTTTGAATCTGGGACCGGATGAGTCAGTTCGAATTAGAGATCCCCAATTTAAATTAATTTACAATGATGGGCTAAGCCCCCAACCCCTGTCTTGCGGTATTTCAAAAAAATCTTGCTGGATCAATTTCCACCAAATTGAGCGACTTGAACCTATCTACTTTGACTCAGAGAAGAAAGAATTATTTGGATACTTGGATTTACGGACGAATGTCGCCGTAAACCGAGCGCAGGTCGCCATTTTTATAATGCTTATTTTTCTGATTTTTATCGTCCAGACTCTCGGATTATCTAAAGCCCTCGGAGATTCAAGTGAGAGCGTCATCTCCAGTCTAGCTAATTGGGCAAGGCTATTGCGACAACCGCCAACCCATTCATCGGCCAAAACAAATGAGGCGCCCTTTTCTGAATTTATAGAAATGCAAAATGCGATCGATGGCCTTCAATTTGAAATCAAGAAATATCAAAAAATTGCTGTGCAAGATGCGAAGTCGGGTCTACAACTTTCCATATTAAAAGAAATAAGCCATGATTTAAGAACGCCGCTGTCACAACTCACAAAGTTTTTTGCTGTACTGGTTATGTCCACCCGACGAGTAGGCCATCTTGATGAATTGCAAGTAGAGAGAATCGAGAGAACCCTTAAAAAAGTTGGAAATATTGCGGGTCTCGTTAAAAACCTCCAACTTGATCTCTCGGAAGAAAACCAATGCTGCGCTATTTCCGATGAGGCAAGAAATATTCTTGAAGACTTCAAGACCGATCCTGAGGTTATGAATCGAAATTTAGTATTTAATTTTGAACCCTTGCTCAAAGATTCTATGGTTCGAATTTCTCCTACTGCCTTCCAGCGGATACTCGACAATCTGATTAAAAATGCCATAGACGCATCACCGGTAGATAGCGAAATTAAAATATCTCTTGTTGAAGAATCAGGGGCTCCCACACTCATGGTATCTGATCAAGGGAAGGGCATAAAGCTTGAGCACTTTGAAAAGGTATACGATTTTGACTTTTCTACCAAAGAATCACGAGGCACAGGGCTTGGGCTAGGAATTGTAAAACAATTATGCCTAGCCTATGGAGCCCATATATCTTTCGAATCAGAAATTAATCGTGGAACCAAATTTAAAATTTCATTTCTACCCTTTTTAACGGAGCAACACGCATGAATTCCAAAATTTTAATTATAGATGACGACAAAGACAATCTCGTGTCAACTTCTTCTCTTCTAGAGGAATGGGGTTATGAAGTAACTCAGGCGGATAATGCCAATGATGGAATCAAGTTAGGGACGGATCCAAACTTTGCCGTTATTCTCCAAGATTATAGAATGCCAGACAAGAATGGCGCAGAAATTGCTGCTGCGATCAAGCAAGTGAACCGCGAGAGCATCATCCTCATGTATTCTTGTGACAATTCTCGAGAGGCCTTGAAAGAATCTTGGGCGATCGGAGTTAATGAATTTGTCGACAAAGATATTCCATTAGATAAATTCAAAGAAATCATCGAGAAGTATTGCATAGAATACGAAGAGTATCGACGAACTGTGAGATATGAAAATTCGAGATCAGCCGCCGAGACGGTGATCAGATCTGTCGGAATGGTTGGCAGGTCAAAAGTTCTTGCAGATGTGGCAAGAAAAATTCTTAAATACCAAGATAGCAATGAGACTGTTCTTCTTATAGGTGAGAGCGGGGTAGGAAAAGAAAATGTTGCACAAGCTCTGCACCGTGGACGAGAAGATAAATTTAAATCTTTCAACTGCTCCTCCTATGCAGGTTCAAACACGATGGAAAGTGAGTTATTCGGACATGAAAAAGGAGCTTTTACTGGTGCCCTCACAAGTAAGATTGGGATACTTGAGTCAGCGGCAGGGGGAACTGCATTTTTTGACGAACTCCACCAATTAGACATTCCCGCCCAAGCCAAACTTCTCCGAGCTTTTCAAAACAAGAAAATTCGTAGAGTTGGCGGTCGAGATGAGTACACCGTGGACTTCAGGATCGTCGCAGCCGTCCAGACTGACATTGAGGAAAGAATAGAAAAAGGATTATTTCAGTTTGACCTCTACCAACGGATTAATATTTTGAGGATTGAGATTCCTCCGTTAAGGAGTCGGCCTGAGGATATTGAGCCCTTAGTAGCGCATTTTTGTGAGCAATTCTTTAAACAAAATGGAATCAGAAAGACATTTCTTGCGAGCACCATTAGGTCTATGGAAAATTATTCGTGGCCGGGGAATGTTCGGGAGCTTGAGCACATGGTCAGGCGGCTTCTTACCGACGTCTCCAGCAATCTTATAGAGGCTAAGCACCTCGAAAAAAAGATTTTCAAATCAAGTTCGACGGTTCCAGTTTTAGAATTATCAACTCTGAAGCTCAAGCACTTTAACGAGGTCCGAGAATGGCTTTTACTTTTGTTAAAAGTTAACGCCGGCAGTGCGATCGAAGCCGCGAAGCGAGCGCAAATCCCAACTTCCACATTTTACGATATGCTTGCCAAGCATCAGATAGAAAAGAAGCGAATCAGTAGTTAGCATTTACTTGGCGTCCTCTATGATCCCCACCGCAGAAAACTTTCAGGCCTTCTATTGTGAAACTCAAACGTGTGATATGCACTGAAGTTCATTCAAATAAGTATTTTATAAAAAATCAATCAAGTATTCCAAGTCTATAGAAACGGACCTCCGAACCTTCCGATATGTTGGAAAATTTCTAAGATATTGATTTCATTCCCAAATCAAATTCTAGTTCCGACCTTTCGGAACATCATAACTATTTTTGATTTCATTAATTTTCCCAAATCCACACCATTCTCTAAAAAAATCAACCACTTATCATGCTTGGCACGATCACCTTGTCAGCTTGCAAATAGGACCAGTGAGAGAAAGAGGAGGAAAAGCCTCACCACTTAAATTTCTAACACAGGAGGTACAAATGACAGGAAATGCAAAAACAAAATTATCCATCCATGCAGGATCTGGGAACTACGCTTCAGCACAGAGGGCCACATCCGTCCCACTGACTTGCACGCGGTTCTTCGATCACAATCAAACACTTCTTCCGCCGATGCAGCGAAAGATCATGAAAAGATTTTTTGTGAGAAGAGAAAAGACAAGCGAAATCGCAGTGCATCTCAGGATCACTGAAAAACTTGTTCGCGCCCTCTTAAATGAAGCCGTTAGCAAAGTCCAAAAACTAGAGTCTCGAAAATCAACCGCAGGTCTATTCGCAAAGGCACCACAGCTCAAAAGCTGTGAATGTTGTGGCCGCAAATTGAAAAGTCATGACCTCGAAGTTTTATGCCGGACATGTGTAGATCAAGAAACAAAATTCCATCTGTTCGAGCGAAATCACTCGATAGAAAATCAAGGGCCTTAGACGTGCGCGGAATTTACGTGGTTTTGAACAAATATTTTTTAGTCATGGTTGAGCAAAGCGCTCCGCAGTGGCTCTGCCAATCCGATTTTTTAAATTTAATGAGCGAGGCTCAGAAAGTGAGGTTTTATGAAAGAAGATACTAATTGCTATACGACCTATGATCTTTTTACTGGCGTAAATGAGGGCCAAAAACTTTTGGATAGAAAATTTGCGGGTACCGCGACTCGAACCAACGTTCCGGGAGTCTACGACCTATTTTTACTCTCAGAGAATAAAAGCCATTACCTAATGGCACAGACTCCGAATGAAGTTATCAAATACGACGTCTATCAAGGATCTACTCTCGAAAGTAGAGAGACTCTTACTCCTTGCGGAAGTGCTCAGTTTGATTTTCGACTTCAAGATTATCTTCAAATCAAAATCGAGGGTAGCCCCGATCTTTATATGGACCTCTTTTCCATGAAAGAGGCCGCTTAATGCAAAAGCTATCAAGGCCTAAGGTTACTACTCTTTTCATTATCGCATGCGAGATCATACCTTTCTTTTTGGTTTCTCAAATCGGAATGTCCGCAGATCTTGCATCCAATCTCGGAAGGGTTCAGTCAGGTTTACTGAACACAATTCTCCCTGCCATCGGCACAATCGGAATTATATGGGGGGCTATTAGTTTCGTATCCGGAAATCCCGCAGGGCGAGGTCATTTAACCATGGGGGTGATCGGCCTTCTCGCTGGATTCATCGCTCCCAGTTTAGTCCACTTTATTCAATCAATGTTTCCCTCAGGAGGTTTAGCATGAAAAATAAAAAGCGATCTTTAAATATTAAACTCGAAAAACTCGGGCGCTTCACTAGCAGAGAAAATATTCAGAAACTGCTAATTGAAATGGCTTTTGTTCTGTTTGTTTCCACAGGAGTCATGGGTTGCATTCTATGCATTTTTATTAAGTCTGGCCTCGATGAATATTCTCAAAAACTTAATGCCAGTCCTCAAATTGATCAAAATGATTTCCCAGAATTTCCAAGCGACACAGAAGATCGCCGGTTTCCACTTGGAGATAAACTTTGAGTTTAAAAGTGACACCCGCCAACCCAACTTTTGATAAAAAGTTGCGCCTTTTGGGCTATGAGGTCATTGATCTCATAGCCCTCCTTATTGTCATGTCAGTTTTAAATTTTGCATTTGGCGAAGGGTATAAACTCCTCTGCGTGTGGCTTCCTTCCGCAATTTTGGCAATGGTCCTCAGAGTTGGCAAGATTGGAAAACCAGAAAATTATATTCTTCACCTCGTGAAATTTCACCTCACTCCAGGAGTCTATAGCGCTTACCAGGAGCCGTCGGTATGTAAGCCCGCTCCACGGCTTAAAGTATTGAGAGGTAGAAATTGACACGCTCTTTATCAGACAAGCTTCAAATTTGGGGTTTCCATGACGACTTCGTCATCTTTAGCGATGGCTCAATCGGCTTCGGACTTAAGGTTCAGGGTAAAGACCTGATCGCTAAGAGCGATGAAGAAATCAATTCCTTTTCAGACAAAATTTCTAGGCTTCTCAATATTCTTCCTGAGGAACTAAGCATCCAATTTGTCTTTTCGGTTACGAGTAATAACCTTGAGACCCTAGAGCGCTACAAGGAACTGGGGAGCAAGACAGAAAATGCAGTAGCTCGCAAGCTTTGCTTGAGTAGGTATGAGAAACTTGTTGATGAATCAACTCATGGCGCGGCACCCATGTTTGAACTTGAGGTATTTGTAAGGAAGAATTTTTCCCAAGAACTTTTTAAAAAATATTCCATCTTTAAAAGAAACTCGAACTTTCAAAAGAAAACCGAAGATCAGTTTGAAGTGGAAATTCAAAGCGTTTTGAAACTAAAAGACGAGGTCAAAAGAGAATTTTCGAGTTTAGAGCTTTCATGCAAGCCGATCTCAGCTGGGACACTTTTTAATAAAGTGTATTGGCAGTGGAACCCTGCCCGGGAGATAGACAAAACAGACTACAATCCAAATCATGTCCGGGAAAATCTCACATTTACGGATGCCCTCGTATACGAAGACGGATTCTCATTTGGCACGGTTCATCATAGAATAGTCAGCCTCAAATTACTTCCCCATCAGGTTAGCTCAGGGATGAGTCACGCCTTTTTATCTCTCCCCGTCGGAGCTCAACTTTTTTTATCAGTTCAAATTCCTAACCAAGCACAAGAACTTAAGTCACTCCAGACCCAGAGAAGAATTGCTTACTCCATGAGCCAAGGGAAAAAAGGCATGCGCGATATTGAAAGTGAAGCGAAATTCCAAGACTCAGAAGACCTTCTCAATGAAGTTTTGGCCCAACGAGAAAAGATTTTTCTAATGTCGGCTCAAATTGTTCTCAAATCGACAGATCAAACTGAGCTAGCCAGTCAGACCAGTGACGCACTTCTTTCGATCAGATCACTAAACGGAGCAGAAGGTATGGTCGAAAGCCTCGCGAGTTTTGATATTTTCTCAGACATCTGCCTTCCGAACGCAAGGGCTCGGGAACGTCTAAAGAGAATGAAAACCTCATTTCTTTCGGAATTCTTACCGCTTGAGAATATTTGGCGAGGTCACATTGATCCAAAGATTTTACTAAAAACAAATCAAGGGACAATTCTAGGGTTAGACCCGTTTGACTCTTCTCTGATCAACTTCAATCAAATCATCTGCGGGTCATCTGGAAGCGGAAAGAGCTTTGTCACAACCAACCTGATTGCCCAACTTCAAAAAATAAATCCCGAAACTTTCATTGTCG
>JAYTHU010000213.1:0-2596 GCA_043732305.1 Oligoflexia bacterium | reverse complement strand
AAGAACCTGCTCCACTAAGACGAAAAATCTCAGCCCCATTCGCGATTTTAACTCCCAAAAGCGACTTGGACCCGGCCAGAATCAGTCCGTAAGCCCAGCACTCAGCCCAAATCAGAGCCAACTATATGCTTTAAATTTCCTATACATTTGAGCGGCGAAACAAAATTTAAAATCGAGACAGGGGGTGGTTGAAAAATCTGGTCAGCAAGGGAATACTGCGTTGAGGTATCCTTACAATCTGTAATTTGCCATTTTGGATTTGTAGACCCAACCTACCCGAAAGAAAACTCTCATCTGCCTGGTGCAATAGCGAAGTTTCTGCGTAGCCTCTTTCAGCATAGTACGCTGGAATTTTCCAATGACGTCTGTCTGAATCTAGAAAATGAAGGTTTGGCGACCACCAATTTGTTTCTTGCAGATCGCGATTGGAAATTTCTGTAACTTTTTGTTCAGGAGTGAACAAGCAAATGGACTCTGAAGAAATTTGAATTCGCAGTGGTCTTCGAGTCGAAACACGGCTCACTATCCAGTAGGCTAGCCAGGAGCTTAAAATAATCGAAATGGAAATAGTTGTTATCAAAATTGCATTTTTAAAAGATTCGGAATTTTCTAAAAAATAGGACAAGAAAAAAATAAAAAATGCACTCAATGTAGTAACAGAAATTGAAAAAGTTCCAACACCGTAAGCAATGCGAAGGGGCGATCTGCTATCAACATTAATGCGCTCTTCAATGTCGAATATTTTGGATTTCATTTGGCTCCAGATTATAAAGCTATTTTAGTTTCCAATGTGAATTCACCAAGGTCTTTTGGGCTCTATTAATCGAAGAGACTTCCTCAATTAAATCAGCCCCTGGTTTTCCAGCTGTTCGATTAAAAGTGAAGAAAAAATAAAAATCCCATAAAATATGAGTCCCATATTTTCATTTCCTTTTTACTAAATCTATCTTGTTAATACTTTGTTTAGGCCAAACAACCTTTGGTTGTGAGGATTGAGTATTCCTTTTGATGATCACTTGAATCTGTTTCATTTTTTGATCTTTTACAAATTCAAAACGAGAAAAAGTTGGCTTACCTATAGTAGAGTTTGATTGGTAGTCAAACTCTACCTGAACTTCCTCGATCCCGGTCTCTTTGTTAAGCTCATGTTTTGAATTGAGCACGACATTAATCGTTGGACTCATTAAATTTGAAATATTTAAAACCACATGTTGATCTCGTTCAGAAATAGATGCGACAAAGTCATCGATTACGACTTCATAGATTTCTTTCATATGAACCCTTCTTTGCTCTGAAGTCTCCGCCAGAACTATATCCCCTTTTCGCATGTTGGCTTTCATAAAGGGTATTGCAACGATCAACAATGAAATTAGTAGGGCCCAAAAGCCGAAAGAGTTCATTGAGCCTAGAGATTGACCTTTAAAATAAAGAATACCCAAACAAACAGACCATACTATTATTAAAATTACTCCACATAGATAAGTAAGAATAAAAAGCCCAATTCCATTGCTAAAGAGGGCTGGACCCGAAACGTCCTCAAAATAAAATGTATAGATATAAAAAACGAATAGCAAAACTCCGATCAAAATACTAAAAGCATTTGCTGCTAAAAAGATTTTGGGTGTGGCCACTATGCTCATGCCATCACTCTATCGACTAGCGTCTGAACATCAGATTCTAGAGATTTCGAGTTCGAAGAGAAAGTTCTTTTCAAACTTTTCGATCCATGAGTATCAGGCTGATAACCGAAGATGCTCGGCTCTGCACCTAAGGAAATTAAAATTTTTTCATTCGAAAAGCTCTCTGAACTCATGCTTAAAGTCTAAAACATAAATCTTTTGGGTGTCTACAAAAGAAATTTCTCTAAAACCAAGTTCGTTACCGTGACAACAAAGGTAGGCATGTACCCTTCTCAGGATGAACCGCCCCCGATTTGACGGACACTTTTTAGCAAGAAAATGTCCAACAAAATGGGAAATATATGGGCAAGCACGGTCAGCGGTCCATCTGTGAGCAATGACAAAGCAACCAGGCCTTTGGTCTACTCAATTATTCCTCAAGATTTTCCGATATAACGGAAGAACATAATTATAAGGAAAACACCACATGAAATATTTAGTTTTGTTTGCAGCACTATCTTCAACGATTTGTTTTGCTTCGGAGCAAAAGACGCAAAATAAAAAAACTTCTTCAGCCAAAGCGCCGGCAGCAAAGTCGCAGCCTCAGCAAAAGTCGATTCAGATTTTGGGCACAACACTGGAGCTTAAAGAAGAAAAGAAATTGGCCAAACAATATTTAGGCGAGTACATTCCTGCCACTGAGACATTTGATAACTTCACGAAAATGTTTGCAGTTTCTGAGTAGTTTTATCGCTTGGTATAATTGATAATGAAACCGGATTCAACTGTCCGCGCAAAAGATGACTGATAATCCACCGGCACCAATCCCTGACTTCTCCCTACCCGCCGCTGCTTCGGCTCTAGAAGCGACGACTGCCTGTGACTCTTCACTGAGGTGAACAAAACCCACCCGAAAGCCATTCGGCCTGGCAAGTCCTTATCCGCCACTGGCCGGCTAGAAGATTTATCGGATGCGG
>JAYTHU010000212.1:0-23547 GCA_043732305.1 Oligoflexia bacterium | reverse complement strand
CTACGAAAGACTCACAGAACTTCTCCTGAGCCCGCCAAATCCTCTATCATGCCATAAAAAAGAAGGCTGAAAAGATGGGCGCGATGGAGCGCTTACGCACGTCCCATCAGTTCGAGAGTGCAGGCTTTTAAATTTCCTGCGACAGCTAAGGCAATTGCTATTTTTAATATCGTTAAATAAAATCGGGTGAGTTCCAAAACACTTCTCCTTTTTTGCATTTTGTTTTTCTGATCACATTGATGAAAGAAAAGGAGAGTAACTGAATCGATCTAGGGTCCACCGAGGGCCCACGGCCACCCGAAATCACACGAAATTACCCGAACTCAAACGAAGTCAAAAACTAATGGAAGGCCTTGTAATTATTAATAAAAACCAATTAAATCAATGGCTTACAAAAATGCTATTTCCGCTCTCATAACCCGAAGGTCAGAGGTTCAAATCCTCTCCCCGCAACCAACTCTAACTACCTGAAATCATTAAGAAAATTCAAAAACTGAAAATCGGTTTTGTGCCCCGAAATGTCAAAAGGGGTCCACAAAGGGTCCACCATTTTTTCATATTTTTATTATTTCACCAAAAACAAACCAGAATTCACCACTTTTTTGGGCTCAAATTCTAGATTTGGCTTAAGAGAAAATAATTTTGCTGCCTGCTTTAGATTGTCTTTGACCAGGTGACAGTAGTTCATGGTGGTCGCAATATTTTTGTGACCACAGATTTCCTTCACCGTTTTTAAATCAACTCCATTTGCAATCATCAGAGAAGCCGCAGTATGCCTCATGTCGTGAAAGCGGATTCTCCGGCCGCCCCACAAGCCCACGTCTTTGTCAAAGCGCCTATCACCGAAGGTGTCATGGTTGACGGGGTTCTGACTCGCTCCTTGGAAGATAGTTTGATCACTATTTACCCTCTTAAACTTTATCCAATTTAAAAGTTCAGTCCTCAGACTGTCGCAGCAAGGAACGCTTCGTGGTTTTTTACCTTTGGGCGGACTAAAGGATTTTGTGACTCGATTGAACTGACGCCGAATTAAAATTATTTCGCCATCGTCAATCAAATCAGGTGCCTTAAGCCCCCAAATTTCTCCAGCCCTCATTCCTATGTTGAGGGCCAAAAGATAGACTATGTAAATCCATCTCAACTCACTTGTTTCAGGATAGCGTGCTGACGCAAAACTGAGAAAATCTTGAGCTTCGCTTGCCTCCCAGAAACTCATTTCAATTTGATTGAGTGGGAGTTTTCGAAATCCAGAGGAAGGGTTAAAAGGAACCCTTCTGTTTTTAGTAGAGTAATTCAACATAGCAGTTAAGACTTCCGTCTTCCGATTTACCGTCGCGTTTTCTGCCCCTTCGTTCTTTAGATCTCGCTGAAGGTTGGACAGATATGCAGAAGTGATCCGATTTGGGGAAAGTCCCCCCAATATTTGGTAACATCTCTTTTAAAATTCTTTTTACTCTTTTCAGGTGGCTAGCAGTGAATCTGCGTCTGAGAGATTTGCAAAAAGACTTAAGTTGTCGGGAATAATTGCCAGTATGTTTCGACGTGGAAATTGTTACGACAACGCTCACTGCGAAAGTTTTTTTCATTCCCTGAAACAGGGGGCAGGCCTTATCATATGCCGCCATAACTATTCGCTTCTGAGAGCATATGTCTGATCTGTTCAAGTTCCCGATGGGAAACGGAATCCAGAGGCGCATTCGTCATTTCATCGAAGTGGCGAAGCACATCGTCAATGACAAGATAAGCAAGTTTTCTATCTTTAAATATCTCTGATGAATAAAGCGTTCCCCTTAAGGAAGAAAACCAACTCTCCAAGGGTCTCTCAATTTTCTGTATTTGCGGTTGTCTCATGGCCTCTAATTCATTCTGCCAAGTGCTTGGGGCTTTAAATGAATTCTCATTGGTAAGATGGGCATAGTATTTGCGAGAAAGCTGAGCGGCTTGAGCCAAAAGCCCATGAACTTCAACAGGAATTTCCTCAGCCCTTCTCTCAGTAAAAAAGGCATCTGTTCTTTTAGGAATTTTCAGCGTTTTTGCTTCGTCTAGAAGTTCTTTTATATGTTCTGGAGTAAACTCACGGTAATGCCCCTTACTAAATCCTGCTTTTCCACTCTCAATAGCCAGTTTCATAAGGTCTGGATTAGTGCCATTGATGGCAATAAACATAATTTCAATGGGCGTTCTGCGGTCAATGGCAGCCCGGGCCTTGAGTATTCTCTCAAGATTCACTGTGGCCTGCCCATCCGTAGCCAGCACGATACTCGCTTTTTTAAGTGGCTCCCCTGCGGCCTTTTGCGCCTCTGCAATGGCAGCCAGTGCTTGCAAAAGAAAAGCCTCAATATCCGTTTCATTATGAGTATTGGCAAAAACAGATTTAAAATTCAAAATAAGTTCTTTAGCTTTAGCCAAACTAAATACTTTGGTTATTTTGTGAACAACGGCATCAAATCCCATATGAATCAGTTTATGACGGTGTCTACCTGAAGGAGATCTGTCACTCAAAGCTCTGTCCGTGAAAGCGGCAAACAGCCCTCCCTGAAGTTCGCCAGGATCGCCGTCCATGGAACCGGAGGTGTCATAGCCCGTGATTGTCACTCGATCCACGTCATCGTATTTTCCGTAACCCGTGGGAATTAAAGTCGTCTTTCTCCTCTTTGGACTAAATAAAGTTCCCTCTTGAAAATTCTCTTCCAGAGTTTTATTTGGCTGAAGACTCAAGGCTCTATGGGCCTCTAAAGGATTTTGAGTGGGAAGAAGATCTCGGCCCCTGGGATGACGGGTATTCTCCACCCATGTTTTTGCAGTGACGTACTCAGGCGTGGGTTCCCCATCTAAAATAAAATCCGTTAAAGAACTCAAAGTAGAAATAAGACTGAAATTTTGAAGATTTCCGCTTTTTAAATCCTTGGCCACCAAGGAGGTAGCAGAATTAGATCCCACACTGGTCAAATTATAGGTTTCTCTCACAAGTGATTTTGAAATGGGAGGCAACTGCTCCATGAACTTTTTGACGACGGCAATCTCTTGGGCATTGGCCGCTTCTAGTTTAAACAAATATTCTCTAACCTGCTTCAAAACATTGATTAACTCCGTAGGTTTTCTTAATCGCCCATTTTCATCCAATGTCTTATTAAAAGCTTCCAATTGCCCAATTATGGAATTGATCTGACCATAGCTTATATTAATGTCTTGCTTTGAAATATTACCTGCCACACGGTCAATACCGTCAGAGATAGAGCCGCTCTTTTTTTCAAAAATTTTTATGGATTTACTCGCCAACTCCAAAAGTTCAGAAAAGGGAGTCCCTCTCAAAGTAGCTTCAAGTCTATGAAGTTTTTCTAAATTAGCTGCTTTTGTATTCAAGGGATGGAGAGCGTCTCTCAAAAGAACTCTCATGGCTCTGGCTAGCAAAGGATTACTATTGCTTTCTTTTTTAAGGCTGAGCGATCCAATCTCAAGCTCTTTGATCAAATCATCCTGATCCATTTCTCCTTGAGTTTTGCCCGTTTCATCAGAATTTGTCTTATCTACAGCTCCTTTGTTCTTTTCTTCCGTCTTACTTACTATATTTTCACCAATTGTTTTTTCTGAATTTTTCTTTACTTTCTCGCGGTGAGATTCTTTTTTAACCTGCTGGCCCGATTCGCCGGGGTCCACATTTTGTTCTTGAGTGTTTTCCTGATTTTCACCGTCCTCATTATGTTCAGTATCTTTATCAGGGACAGGTTGGAAATCATCGTCTTCCTGATCCTTATTATCTACTTTGCGATCTTTCTTGCTTGGAGTTGGATCAAAGTTATGCCACCTCCCATCAATAAAAGCCCGAACTCGAGCATGGGCAGTGTCTGGTATGGCTAAAAAAGAATGTTGAGTGGACACTGATTTTTTTCTCTTTGCTTTATAGCCACCCACTGCACGGGATGGGATTTTGTAAATATCCCGTAAAATGGAAACCATGATGTAGGCAGCCATATCACATTGAAAAGCGGCGGGCTTTGTGGGGTCACTGCTCTTCATGGCATCCATGGGATCTGTGCCATCCTTCTGATCAACGGAGTAGAGAAAGTTTTTTCTTATATACCGCGCCACTTCTCTTGCTATTTGCAGTAAAGGTTTACCTTTGAGGGGTTCCAATAAGTCAATTCGCATTTGTTCAAGAAACTCACTCTCATGCACGCCCACAGGTCTTGTGAAAAAATCAAATTCTTCCGGTGTCAGTGTCTCCGATGATTTGGGTCTTAAAGGAATGAGAACTTCTTGACTACTAGAATGGAGAACATAATCACCACTTTCGGTGACAGTAATATGGGAATTAGGATCGGCAGGTTGTAAAAGTTCATAGTCGGAATCATAAAAGAGATCCAATTGGGTTTCATCGGCCATGTGTATTTTGAGAAAGTGTGAGGTGTGTTGAAAAGGTAATACCGCAGATGGATTATGGGGCAAGGCCGAGTTCATAAAAGGCATGTCTGCACCACGAACCACAGAGTTGAAATTGTAAACTGTAAAGAAGTCAGTGCCTGTATTGGTTTCAGCAACTACAAATTTTTCTTTCAGTTCTTCGCTACTGGGCTTATCTGTATCTTTGGTTGCTGGTTTATAGTTCTTGGGAAGTTTTGGATACTTTGGATCTGCTTTTTCTTTTTCCTTTTTATCTTTCTTTTTTTCTTCTTTTTTCGGATCTGGTTTGGGGCCCGGTGGTTTGCCGTCACGATCCACTACATTCTCATGGACTTCAAAACGTCTTAAATATTCACCACCAAGTTTTACTCCTTGGGCCACAGTGAGGAGAGTGGACCTTGTGGCTTTGGGGTCTGCTAAAACTTGCATGGTATCATCAACAATGATTTTAATTATTCTGGGGTCAATCTTGATTTGTCGATTTCCAATATTTTCATTGAGAATATGTCTGATCTGCTCTGCTGGAGTATCTGTCGTATGATTCCCATCCGCATTTAAAAAATCAACAGTGTTGCCATCCGGATTTTTTCTTATGGAAAGTCGTTTAAAGACTCTCAATGCCTGTTCGTGACTTAAAACCTGACTAAAGGGATCGGTATCTGGATAGAGCCGTGCGTTCACTTCGGCCAGCTTCTCATTCAATAATTCTATTTTAGCAGAAATATCTGATTTTGTGACTTCATATTGAGGTTGGACAACACTCTCTAAAAAACTAATACAGGATTTTGAATTTGAACCCGCAAAGGCACTGGACTGCATAAAAGCGACAATCAAATAAAAAAGAAAAATATTTTTAAACAGGACTCTCAATGCCACTTCATGCCCCGTTTTTACTATTTTAATTTCATGACATTAGGACTGCCATGTTTAGCTAAAGTGAGTTCAAAATCAGTTTTGTCTAAATCGATTTCATCGAGATCGACATCAGTGATTCTCGCCACCTCTTCAGAAACAGATTTTAAATGGGTCCACTGATTTGAAAGCGCTGCAAAAAATCTGCCTTGTCCTTCTTTTCTGTGGGTGATTCCCACTTCATCTCTTTTGTCTTCGGCTTCACGAATCAGTTTCTCATGATCTTGTGGCTGGATTTCGTTTTTACCAATGACCTTGGCCTCAAAATGGATTGTCTGCTTGAAAGGATCAAAAACTACTTGATTCCCGCCTACAACTGTAAGTAAAGGCCATGTTCTCCAGAGGGAAAGGGGCCCCAATTTTATTTTCTTCTCACCAAGCTTTGCCAAATTTTCTGGTGTGGCCAGAGGCGATCTTAAATAATCTAGCGCTGCTGAGACGATGGCAAAATTTGCCACTTCTTTTCTTAATCGAGTAGTGAACTTCACCGATGGAACAAGAACGTAAGGGGTTTTGTCTTTGTCATCTTTTGCATCCCTGGCGCTATCTTGGACTGCCGCGGCTGTAGCCTCTTTTAATTTTTGGACAAAAGTACGAAGCACTACTTCAAACTCGTCATTTGTTTCAAAAAAAGCAAAAGCAAACCTTTCGATGGTATCGTCATCAATGGCCTCTGGCTTTTGAAAAATCAGATCTTCCAAAATACTTTTATCACTTTGAGAGATGGCTAACAGATGCTTTCGTTTTCTTTCAAGCTTGTCTAATTTTGCTTGAGACTCATCAGACAGCCAATTTTGAAAATCTATTTTTATATGAAGTCTATTAAAAAGAGCCACGCCGGAAGGCCCACGTCCACTCTCCCTAAAAGTTTCACGAAGTTCATATTGATTGGCATTTCCGGTGAAAACGACTGTACGCAATTGTTTTGCTTTTCTCTCAATGCCATTAGAAAATATTGCTTTCTCATTGATAAGACTCAGCATAGCGAGAGCCACTGCGGGGTTCATGTTTTGACCTTCATCAATCATGGCATAACGAGCATCAAGCATTGTGCCACTCGAATTGATGTCTTCCCGCCCTTCTTGAGCTCCTTTGTGTGTTTGTCCACCAATCAGCGGAACCTCGTTCATCATTTCATGCACTTGTTTTACCCAAAGACCAGGTATGCCCTTACGGAAAAAGTCTGTTTTTGCTCCCCCAGGTCCCCCAGTCGCCTGAATGTTGTATTGCCCCACTTGTGCAATACGAAGAGCCTCAACGTCAGACTCCACTTCAAAAAAATTATAGTTCATTAAATGATCTGCTGAAATCAAGCTCTGACGGGCATCAAGGACTTTTTTAAATCCATGCTCTGTGAGTCCCAAAAGATTTTTCTGGGGACCAATTTTAAACAGCGGGGCTTCGACTTTTTCATCGGATTTTTTATCTAGAGCTTCAACAATGGCCATACATTCTTTACTTGGAACTGCAGAGGCCAAAGCAAAACAAGAAAGACTTGTAAAAATCAAAAATGAAAATGTACTTTTTATGAATTTAGTAACGTGACGCATTTCTAGATACTCCCCTCCAACAGACTTCTTGGGCGTTGGATAAAATCGTCATTTAACAAAGATAATGTGGCGTATCATATAGGGCCAATTTTAGATATATTTTCCTCTTACGATGAGCCCGCACTAGGAGCTAGTGAATTTTTTTCAATATCAAACCTCAATCCGATAATATTACTTTCAGGGTCGGCATTAGAAGCCACTGGCCTTTGCATACAGACCCATACCTTTGCCAGTACGCGTATGAATTGTGGCATGTTTCATGCTTCGTTTGGCTGTATGTTTCTAAAGATCATTTTCTTATCACTTTTTACAGTCACTTCGAGTTGGGCGACCTCTACTAAGGGCGGCGCGCCAAATAGCAAGTGCATTTTTTATTTTACCAGTCTTAGTGGCGGTTCGAGCGTTAGTGAATCGCCGCATATTAAATATTTAAATTTGTTGCGCTACCTGGTGGTCATTAAAAATATTCTTGGTGTTAGTGAATTGAAAAATATTTTAAATTCTGATAAACCGATCAATCCTTTAGAGAAAGTTCCACAACGTGTCGACTCTATAGTCGCCTTTTCTTTTAAAACTGCTTTTGAGAAGTTACTCAGTTCCCATAGGGATAAAATTTTAGATAATTGGTCAGTGGTTAAAATGGAAGTGCAACTCATAGTGGACGAACTTCAAACTCATCAAAGCATAAGGGAAGTTGCATGGGTGGAAACTGAGTCGTTATCAATGCCTTTTTTGGTAAGCACAATCCCTGTGGGTTTTAACGATAGTGCCCCTCACTTTATAACCACAATGAATAGCAGGCCAACGGCAATAGGATCAAATTTGGTGGATATTTTTGTTATAGATTTGGAAAGTAGGACGGTGCGAAGTTTTGACACCAGTCTCAATAATACCGTCGGGCGTCGCTATAAACAAAATGGATTCTTTAATTTTAAGGACGGAAATTATATCTATGCCGGGGACGTCACAAATATCGATACGGGACAAATTTCAAATGAGTTTTTTAATTTAAGAAACTTACCAGGACCGCCGGAACTTAAAAAATTAGATAGATATGGTAATTATGGCTACTACCATGTTTACAGTAGCATTGCAGTTCCAAAGCCAGATGGTGTTCGCTTAGTAAAACTTAATGTTTTAGGATCAGCACCAATTCTTATTACCGAATCTGAAATCACGAATCCGGGGAAACCGGAAAAGATATTATTAACATTGCCTGAAAATGAGCCGGGTCGTGAGCTTCATCTCGATATTGTGGATGGCCATTACATAATAAATTATTACTTGAAAAGCACAAAAGAATTACTTTTTTATGATGCCACAGCCGGAATATTCTTTCCGCGAGTGAAAATCCCAAAAAATGGGTTTTCCTCAAACGATGAAGTTCAATGTACTGTCTATGAAGACCAAGGAAAGTTCAAGACAGTTTTTGGGGATTTTGGCGATCTATATATTGTTGATTTGCAGACTGGGGTCCAAGAGGAAAAATTTAAAAGTTACGTTTATTTAAGTAGAGGAAGATCTAATGTCACCCACTTTAATGATGAGCTCTATTTCTATGGAGCCCTAAAGAATGCCGTGATTGTCACCAGTCCTAAGAGGAAAAAAGATATTGAGTTCAAATCCCCTGAAATATCAGCTCCGCCAGTAGAAATAGACTATAGAGGTAACAAACTTCTAGTATGGGCCACTCAAGATACAATAAGTTATTTCAGTTTTTCCGATGAAACGATTGCTACCTACAAGACAAAGCTGCAAGGTATTTCAAACATTATGCCGTTTGAAAAAGAGGGAAATATAGAAGCGTTAGTTGTGCATGGTAGTGCATTATCTATTATCCAGTTAGTTGGACCTCTGCGGTAATCTTTCTTTGCGCCTGCTTTTTTGGGCTTTGCAATTGTTCATTTTAAAACCTTTGCAGTTCCCCCGTTTTAGTGGACACTTTTTACCGTACCAACGAGTCCAGAAAATGGTGGGAAGATATGGGAAAAATGCGGAACAGACGTTATACTTCAGAATTCAAACAACAGGCGGTTCGTCTAGCTGATGAAATGGGATCAGTTTTTCGAGCGGCAAAACAACTTGGAATACCGGGGAGTAGCTTGCAAAACTGGAAAACAAAACAAAGACAAGGGAAGTTGAAACATCCAAAGAATAATATGAGCTTGGTTGAATCTGAGGATGAGCAAGAAGAGTTGGAGCGCTTGCACAAAAAGCTGATGAAGACGAAATTGTTCTCCCCGCCATTTTATCTTTTTCTTCTTGCTGGTCTTGAGCCTCTTTCGTTTGCTCTGTGATAGCTACCATTGCATTTTTGCAAACCTCTGAAAGATCAAGTCCAGTGGCAGCATGACCATGTGTGGAATAAACAAAAACCATTAAAAATAGCGCGAAAGAATGTATGATTACTTTTTTATGCTTCAGCATGAGTCAAGCCTCTTAATTTATTATTTAGTTATTTTTTCTGACCTTGTGCCTCAAAGTTCAAGTTTGGAGCTGTATTACGGCCAGATTCAGATAAGCAGCCATCTACCGCCATCAAAAGGTATTCTTTGTTGGTCAAAACATCTTTGATAATTTTTGCGTTGCCAGAGGCCCTCTGAAGATAGAGTTTGGTGTCAGCTACTGTTGTATAGTCTTTTGCATAAACATAGAATTCCCCTTTGACTAATTCATCTCTGCCAAAGCTAGCAAAAAAACTAACCAATCGACACGTTTCATTTTCTGTGTAAGGGATCAGTGATTTTGTATAGGATAACCAACCTCTGAGGGGCTGTTCGATTGTCACATTGCTTTGGGGCACTAGTTTAAATATCACCCCTCTTTCTTTAGATATATTCTCTAATAACTGAGGAATCTCTTTGTTCACGTACTCTCGTATAACATGGGCTGGGACAACATCCGCGGCTGCAAAGGTACCAATCAAAGAAATAAGAGCTAAAACAAAAAACATGTTACTTTTCATAGGGATTATCTCCTTTTGTAAGAAGTTGTTCCAAGTGGCGTTTCAGAAAAGCGAACATAACGCAAAGCACTGTATTTGTCGATGGGTAAACTTTTTAAATGACTGTGTGATCTTCCCTCGAAACAGTGGAAACATAATTTAAGCTACCAGTGCCAATTTTTCGGGGGAAGATCAATAGAGAAAAACGCGAACAAACATAAGTATGAATAAAATCACTCCAATATTGATCAGCAAACGTAAATTAAATATTTGGTTAAGACGGAGCCCCTGCCAGAAAAATTTCAAGAAATGGTTCGGTGCCTAAGCTGGGGCATTGAGCTCTGATTCACTACAAAATTTAGCCAATGGCTCTGCCTTCTAAATTAGGCTTAAAGTGTTGCTGTCCCAGTCGCACCACTTTGGTGCAAAATTTATTGCTTCGCACAATGATATCAAATATACCCTCGTTCATGGAAGTGGAACCGGGATCAAAATTATCGATTATAAATAAGTATAAGAATTTTCGCCTTTTTTTGCAGTCGGAACTTTTGCGACGTTCCAAAGCAAATTCTAGTTATTCCTTACGTGCGTTTGCAAAGTCTCTCGATATCCATCACAGCGCTCTTTCCCGAATTCTACGGGGGAAAAGAGGAATATCTCGAGCGGCGTTCGAAAGCATGGTGGAGGCTCTCGATCTCAATCCGCAAGATGTTCAAGGATTCAAGCAGAGCTTAGCTTTTGATGAAGAACCGACTAAGCAATATTTTCAGGATTTAACCATAGACACCTTCACCGTAATTTCCGAGTGGTATCACGATGCTATTTTAGAATTGATGAGGACAAAAAATTTTAAACCAGACCCAAAGCAAATTTCAAAAAGCTTGGGAATTTCTCTAAACGAAGTAAACGCCGCCGTTGAAAGATTGGTTCGTCTCGATCTCATCGAAATTGTTTCGAAAGGAAAATGGATTGGTCATGCTGATCACACCGAGGCTGGAATAAGTGATGCGTATACCACGAGTGCTTTAAAAAAAAACCAACAGCAAATCCTCAAGATGGCCATCGTCGCCATTGGCGAAGTTCCCCGAGAGAAACGTCATAACATCAGCACCACCATGGCCATAGACATTCAAGACATGGAAAAAATTAAGAAACTAATCAATGAGTTTCGGCGCAAGCTCGCTAAGTTTGCACAAAGAGACAAAGTTCAGGCCGACGAAGTTTACCAGTTTGGTATTTGCTTCTATCCACTAACGAAAGGGAAATCCCCGTGAAGAATTTGTTTTTGGTCCTTGTTCTCATCAGCTCGGTATCGTATGGCTCTCAGGGGCGAGGCGGAGGATCAAGAGTCGCCGGCGCGTTTCGATTGCGAGCTTATGAAATTATCAAAAGAATTTCTCTCAACCCAAACGCTGAAATGTTATGTGCTAGCAGTGTGATGATACAGGCATTAGGAAATTCTGAGGTACGAGTGGTTCCTGATTTAATAGACCTAGTGACAAAACTTTCGGTCAATGATCCACGTCTAAAAAAGCCAAGCGAATTTTTAGATGCTTGGAGTATGCCGGGAGATATTCAACTTCTGAATACGTGGAAAGATTTTGTGGACGCGGAAAAATCAAAAGAAGGCGACAGCGTTGATTTACTGGTTCTGCACGAAATATATCGCTCAACAGGAAATGTATGCTTGGATGAAAGAAATTTGCGGTCGACGCAAGTTATCTCTCTGCTGTCTGTTCCTCTGAGACATAGCAAAATATATAAATTCAATCATCTCGTGCAAGATGTGCGCACGATAGCGCGCGGTTCGCTTAGGCCACAAAGTAGACAGGTCTGTGATCTTGAATTAAAATCAATAAATGTTGGAAAAGTGGCAACATGCCTCTATTTGGCAACAGAAATGTATTTTACTGGATCCGGTTTGAGTCAAGAGACGCACTATTTTGTTCGAGTCGTGATGGGGAAATATAAAATTGAGAACGAAAACCATTGGTTCTACGTTGATGAATTAAAGTTTAAGGCTTTGGATCAACTGTACGGTTCTTCTCCTCTCTCCAACGCTGATCATCAATCGATTGGGAACTTGTTGAATTATTTTTCAGAAGCACCGTTTTACCTCGTATTAGACATGGATAGTGGAACTGCGGCTTTAGGATACAACCTGCAAAATCTCCAGATCATAATTCACTAGAGAGTCCAACTTCATTTTAGCTATGCGCAAAGGTAAATGCTTGCCCTTCAATACAAACTTGGAAAGCCCTGTGGTCCATTTTATAAAGATCGGTCGGGAGAATGTATTAAATTTAGAAAAGAGTTAGATCAAGAAGTTTTACTCATCCAGTACAAAACTCTAACTCTACTTCTGAGACTCATTCGGGATTAGCTCATTTAAAATTGTTTCTATAGAGACTGACTCAAATTAAAATTTCATCGGCTGAGGAATCGGCTGTATGCCAGGGTTTGGGCCTGGTACTGGCGCAGGTCGAGGCCGTGGTGGAAACCCTGGGACCAAAGCTTTGATTCGTTCGGCCCAAGTTTGCTTTTCCGGAGAAAATTTTGGAAACGGCGGAGCCTCAGAGGTTCCGCGAATAATCACGTGAAGTTCTGGAGAACCATCTTGTATAGTTTTTAAAATAAAGTCCGCACCCATCCACGATTTTTCAAGACTGTAAATCAACTTGTCTTCAGGTCTTTTTGCTCCCCAATTTCCCACTTTTTTAACTACTCGTCCAAGCCTCTGAGAAATATAATTGAGTGAATAAGCGCCTTGATAATCGGAAAAGAGATCTTTTACAACTTGTTTGTTGATCAAAAAGTTCTGGGATAAGAATCTCCAGCCGTTGAGATTACCAATCTTCAGAAGTGCCGCGTACTGTTTTTCAATGATCAAGCCATTGTCATAAAAAGAAGGCACGACAACATCCAATAATGCCCAAATCGCCGCGGCCTGTACGTAAGGATTAAAAGCGTGTTCTCCGGAATAATTATGAAAAAAGCAACAGCCCGCAATGACAGCTCCCGTGACTCTTGCCATTTTGACAAATATTTGTGAATTGAAAGTGGCTCTCTCCGCATTCAATGACTGATACATGAAAAAATCGTTGATTTGCTCGGAGCCGTGCAGGGTAAGGTGAAACATAAAACGCTGCTCCGAACTTCCTTCGTTACCGGTCGTGTGCATGAATTCTCTGATTCCATTCAATCGGCCCGCTGCTTGAATTCTCTGGCTGTCAGTTAAATTTTGCTCGGAACTCACGAAGCCCTCGTTGACGTTGGGTGTGAGATTCGCACCGCCCTGCCGAATATCCTCTGGCAACTCGGAAAGAGTGGTGTAGAGACTATCCTTATCGGCTAGGCTTGAAACATTTTTCTTTAGGTGATTAAAAAGGAAGATGCAGGAGGTGGATTTTGAAACCGCGCCTTCGACTTGTTGGTGCGAGAATGTCAAACTTAGAGTCATAACTATAAATAAGAGAACTTTATTTTTCATCAACTTGCCTCTGCTTTCATTTCCATTCCACATAGCAATGATCATGCCGATTCTAAGTTTAATAGCCCTGCTCCTGAAATTCCGATGTAGTTCACCTGTTCTTAAAAACAGTGCTTGGATCCCTTCACTAAAATCTATACCTGATGCAAGATGGCTTAAGAAGCTTAAGGATTCTAAATTTCCATGGCTCAGAAAGTTTGATGACGAAACAATATTGAAGGATCTGGGCATCAATTGGGACGAATTTCAAAAACAAAACATAGCTGTCAACAATTAAATGATTGAACTGCGAAACGCGCTCGGCCATGTCGAGACACTAAGATCTCATGAATCTGTAAAATTGAAATAAAAAGAAAAGATCAGGTGATCGAGTAAGAGTTTTATAATCACTCTTCATCGATCTTGAAAGATAGATTTTTAAATCTCATTTTCGAGATCGAAAATTATGCCTTCGAAAGGTCATTACTAAATATAGCTGCGATGATTGATTTGCCCGTTAGAGAGGCGATTGAATTTTGCAAAAACCAAGAATCGCCACCGAAGGTTCGTCAATTAAGGCGTCTCTCGAGTATAAAAGCATTTTACGTCAGACTCTTTCATTAAATCTGGTTGCGATTTGCCACTCGCCCAATATTTTTTCTCCGTATACCCCATCACTAAGTATTCCGTGGAATTATCAAAGGATATAGTTTTTTTACTGAAACCCACCTGTCGTGAATTTGAAATGAAATTTAACTGACTGACATAAATATTTTCGTCATATAAAGCAGTAGTTACATGTTTTAAAAACTGTCGAACAAAGAAGTTTAATCCGTCCGAGTTTGAACTTTCAAAATTAGAGTCGCTAAGTTGTCCGCTTGAATAGATAACTGTGCCTTGAGATCCAGTAATTGAAAGGGTCTGGTTACATTCATCTTCTGGAGCAAGGTTCATTTCTTTGAACTGACAAGTTGTATTTCTAGCATCAATTGTATTGAGACCGAGAGCAACTGGTTCAGAGCAGTTGACAGGTGAATACCAGCTACTCGAACCCAACGCCTTTACAAACTTATACTGACCATCAAAACGATTAGAATTCGGGCTTGCGTTGCTTGTTAATGAAATGAAAGAGGCAATTGTTACTGAAATGAACTTATTCATATACTCTTCTCCTAATAAATTTGCTTTTGACTACCATGAGTTTTCTTGAAAAGGTGAAAAATATAGCGAAAATGAAACAACTTTACGTTGGCTGCTTCATCCATGCACGGAGACGTTTCCATACTAAATCGAGTTCCTCTACGACAAGGAAAAAAGTTACAAAATTTAGAGGTTCATGTCAAAAGCAAAAAAAGAAATAAGAGATCGAAAAATCGGTCCCTCGTTGTCTGCTATCAAAAAAAGGGCTGAGACGAATTTACTCTAAATTTCCAGGTCATCAAAACTTGGAAATTTGCTATTGGGAAAAAAATTGGCTTTTCTGTGACACCGTATTTATTTAGCTCTCCCATACACTAAATAAAATCGGATGAGTCTCATAACACTTCTCTTTTTTGCATTTTGCTTTTTCTAATCACATTGATGAAAGAAAAAGAGAGTAACTGAATCGATCGATAGTCCACAGAAACAGGTTCGTCTAGCTGAAAGACGTAAATTATGTGGATGCAGAATTAAGACTTGGGAATAAAATGATTAGTCGTGAGAAAGTTGACAAGTTCCAATAACTTTTCTCTTTCGTTCTTATTAGAAAAAAGAAATTCCACGCCACAACCAGGGAGAAGATCTCCTTCTTTTTGAGCACGAACCCATCTAACAATAGCCGTGTCTTCAATTGTAACTTTGGCTCCATTATTATCGTAATGAAACTTAAATTGAACTTTGTCTTCCATTCTTGGAAATTTATCCTCTAAAGTAACAAAAAATCCCCCACGCCCCAGGTTTTGCATGGTGCTTGACAAAAGACGTTCAAAATTTGGAAACTTAACTTCAATTTCAAGTCCTACATCCTGTCGCAGGTGACGCTTATTTTGCGTTGGTCCACTCATTGTTTCGAGAACTTTTTCTACAGCTTTCTCAAGAACTTCTTTGTCAAAAGGTTTGGAAAAAATAGCTTCAGCGCCTTTATCATAGGCATCTTCTAGGGACATATCCGTATGGCCTGATATAAAAAGAACCACTGGTAGGCGCTCGTTATGTTTTTTAATATTGCTCAAGAGTTCAATACCATCTCCTCCGGGCATCCTGATGTCAGATATAACAGCATCGATTTGTTCTCGCTTTACAATCTCATAAGCCTCTTTGCCATTAGATGCGGTAAAGATATTGTATCCCTTTTTTAAAAATATATATTTTAAGATATCCAAAATATCTGGCTCGTCGTCAACTAGAAGAATATTGAAATTGCCCATTTCTTTCTCAGTTTTCTCTCTGGCAGATCATGCCGCTTGCCTGTGATTAGGGGGTTGACATACAGGTAGACTAATAACGAAGCGAGTATGTGAGGGGTCTTGGTCTAAGTACAATTTGCCGTGGTGAATTTCCGCAAGTCCTTTTGAAATACTCAAGCCAAGTCCGGTTCCTTTGTCAATTTCTTTAGTCGTAAAAAAAGGTTCAAGAATTTTATTTCTTACTGCCAAGGGGATCTCCGGTCCGCTATCTTCCACAACAATTTCTACTTGGCCTGCATTTTCCTTCGCACTGACTTTAATCCATTTTTGAGGTGCATTTTCAATCGCATCACACGCGTTGTTCAAAAGGTTAAGTACGATTTGCGAAATTTGAAATGCACGACACTCTAAGCAAATTTCAATGGAGATTTCGTCTACTATCAATTCGATTCCGCGAACCTTGAATTTTTCTCGACATAGATCAAGTGTGACTTCGACTATTTGTTTCAATGTTGTTTTTTCAAAGGGGTCATTTTCACTGTCGCGGGCAAACAACTTCATTGATTTAATAATCTTTGCAATGCGCTTAGTTGTCATTAAAATTTTTTCGACCCTTCTCAAGGCTTCAGGGACATCAATTTTTTCTTCAATTAAAGAGTCTCTTAACATATCCGCGTAGGAATTAATGATTGCTAAAGGGTTATTGATTTCGTGGGCAATCCCCCCTGCCATTTCTCCCAAAGCTGACATTTTTGAAGATTGAATGAGCAAATTCTGTTGTTCTAAAATCCTTTTTGTGTCCTTCATATGTTCAGTAATATCTCTAAAAACAATTAGAGCACCCGAAATTTTTTCCCGTTCGATGAGCGGTGTAATTGAGTAATATACAGGAAAGTTCGTTTTGTCTTTTCTCCAAAAAAATTCATTGCCGCAATGTTGGATTGTACCGTCTTTAAGGGCTTTAAAAATGAGGCTCTCTTCATATGGATAGGGTGTTTGATCTATCCTAGAGTGGTGAAACACATCATGGTGAGGTTTTCCCAAAAGTTGTTCGACTTCCCAACCAATTAATTTAGCAGCGCTAGAATTAACGAGAATTAAATTGCCCCTATTATCAACAACACACATTCCTTCTGTCGCCGATTCAATGATGAATTTTTCATTGATATTTATTAACTCAAGGGCCTTCTCAGACTTTCGTTGTGGCCAGGCAACAAACTTAACTAAAGGAATTGTGATTTTTTTAAATATTGATTTCATAGTTAATTTATCGTCTTTTTCTGATTGAAACTAAAATTGGTGTTATTCCGCAGCGATTTTGTCGCTTTTTAATTACGCAGGGAAAATGTCACCTAGACCAAAACTTGACCTAGATCTGGTACACCCCCTCGGTTCCTTTGATAGCTCGTTTGTGGCGAATTTCCGCCGTAGTGTTAGTTTTTACCCTGGCCATTGCACTTAGCGAAGATGGGAAATGGCTTGCCACTGGATCAGCAGAACCAGATAAAATGTTAAGAGTTGTTGATGTAAGTTCTGGAAAGATGTACGAAAAGAAATTGAATCAACGCATTTACGCAGTTTCTTTCCTGCAAGGAAATCAAACTCTAGTTCTTTAGACCTCGACGGAATCAGGAAAAACAAATGGAGTTTACAAGCTGGACGTTTCATCGATAATCAGGAACGAAAAACAGTGAAAGAGGCTTTGTAGGGAATGCAATTAAAGTGATGTTTTCAAATTTCTTTATCCAGGGCATGAGGTTTTTTACCGTTAATTTTGTTTTTAATTTGTTCGCCCATTTGCGCTGTGCCACACTTACTGAATGGCTTGGACGGCATGTCGTACATAATTAATAATGGGATGAAAACGAACTAACTCCATTGGAGGCTTGGATGATCAGCGAGAGCACTTGGACTATTGAGTCAAACAAAAGCAAAGACCTTTTAATTGCCTTCATCAGCATTGCTGTTGGACTTCTCGCCATGTGGCTTGTAAAAAACCAAAGTCAGGGTTCAACAAATGCACTTGCCGGATTCTGGCTTGGGATTTTACTTTTCGGTGGTGGTGTTGTTGCTTTTATATTTGCCGAGAAAGTGACCGTCAAATTGGATTTAAATCATAAACGACTGATGGTTTTGATGAGATTGCCGCTCGGCACAGATACTTTAAATGTCGCCTTTTCGGAGGTAGATTGTGTTGGCGTCTCTCGACAAGGCAGTTCGAAGGGTTACATTTCCTACAATTTATGGATTCGTCTGAAAAACGGTAAAGAGATTCAAACTCGGAGATGGTCTATGGATCAGTCGGAAATTCTAGAGGTAGCGGAGAGATTAGCTGCGTCATTAGGTTGTGCTTTGAATAGAGGCGCCGTCCCCATTCCTGCCAATGCTAAAAAGATTTCTATTGCACTCATCGGCGCAGTCGGCGTGTATTCCGTTGGGTTTAGAGTTATGGCGGGGCCATGGTGCTGGGCTATGTGGTACGGAACTCTGCCTCCAATTGCTATTCTTTTCTCGTTTTCTGCTATTCTCCTTATACTTAGACGGTTTTACAAATAGAAAACAGATATCAAGTTTTAATCCTCGCATTGATCGTGCCACGGTTGAAGCTCCCATTGGTTGAAACAGCAGGAAGATAACCTATGACAAACGCGCGCAGTGAAACTTTTAGCAAAGTCCCGGAGATCACGTTTCTTTTTTGGATGATCAAGATTGGTGCAACTACTCTTGGGGAAACTGCAGGCGATGCCGTTTCAATGTCCATGAAATTGAGTTATTTGATTGGAACCGGAATCTTTGCTGCAATTTTTTTTATCGCGGTCACGGCTCAAATTAAAACTAAAAAGTTTCATCCCGCCGTTTACTGGGGCACGATCATTGCCACAACAACCGTTGGCACAACACTTGCTGATTTTTTCGATCGCTCACTTGGAATTGGCTACGCTGGGGGATCTGCAATATTGGTATTTCTTTTGGTTGCATCACTTTTCATATGGCATCGCACTCTTGGAACAATCTCTGTTGCATCTGTGAATAATTCAAAAGCTGAAGTGTTTTATTGGGTGACAATCATGCTTTCTCAGACTTTAGGAACGGCTCTTGGTGATTGGACTTCTGATTCTGCCGGCATGGGATATGTTGGCGCCTCCATTTTATTTGGGTCGTTGCTTGCGGTTACAGGGGGACTTTATCTTTTCACTAGAGCTTCACGTACGGTTTTGTTTTGGTGCGCGTTTGTTCTGACTAGACCTTTAGGAGCTGTTGTTGGTGATTTCCTCGATAAACCACGTGCTGCTGGGGGGCTTGCTCTCAGTCGATACACTGCCTCATCTGTCTTGCTCATTTTTATCCTACTATGCATTTTAATTTTTCCCCAAAAACCTGCTAAGCAAACACACTGACCACATTTAATCGATCGTTAGAAATCTAAAAAAAGATACGTTATACAAAGTAATGATTATTTTTAGTTTTAAAATAACATTTGTTTCTTACCTTCCCTGTTCGTGCTAGTCCTAGCCGTTAAGGAGTGGGGGATAATGAGTTCTGCGAGGCATATCAATTTAAAGATCATTTTAGCTTTAGGCACAATTCTGGCCGTCGCGGTATTTTCCGGATGGTTTCTCATTTCATCGTTGCGAGATGCCTATGAAACCGATCAGGTTGTCATCGATATCCACGCTAAGTTATTAGTTCAGGCGGAAAAATTAAGATTTCTCGCCGAATTAAAGATTTCAAACAGTCGTGCTTATCTTTTATATGGAATTAAATCAAAATCACTCCCACAAATAAAAGAGGCTAGAACTCTCTTTTTCGAAACATTAAATTCGATGCAATCCGAGAAATTTCCGAGTTCAGATTCCGTAAAATCGATGAGAGATGGTCTTTTTAAAAAATTAATCAGTGCGGAGGCAGAGCATCAACTGATTATTGATCAAGCCATTCAGATATATCAAAATCGTGAGCCTTACTCTAAGCTCCATGAGCTTTTTTTAAAGCGAGGCGCTCCTGCTAGAAAAAAGTTTACCGCTAGCATAGATTCGTTGGTTGAGCTTGAGAGCAATCATCTGGATTTGGTTAAAAAAGATTCTGCGCTCATGGAAAAAAGAATCAGATTGCTTGTGAATGGAATCACTTCCGCAGCTTTGATCATATTTTCTCTCATTGCTTTTTTTATTTTTCGTTTGGTCTCTCAGGTCAATAAACTTTTGGAAGATAGTCTTAAAGCTATTTCCAAAAGGGATATGGTTTTAAATGTAGTCTCTCACGATCTAAAAAATCCCCTATCCGCCATCCTTTTAGGGGCGGAAGGTTTAACTCTTCAATTCTCTAAAAATGAATTGGATTCAAAATATATAAAAGCCATCACGCTCATTCGAAACTCCGCAAATCATATGACGGATCTTATTGAAGATCTGTTGGAGTTGGCTCAACTCGAATCCGGACATATGGTTGTAAACATCGCCGATACCAGCATTGAGACATTATTGAATGGTGTGAACGATATGTTTACTCCGTTGATCCAAGAGAAACTCATTCGTTTTGAAATATCGAATGAGGCAAATTCAAGTTATGTACGCTGTGACTCCAAGCGTATCACGCAGGTATTATCAAATTTGTTGGGCAACGCGATGAAGTTTACGCTGGAAGGCGGGGCTATATTCTTAGCCGTGAGAGAAGAAGCGGACGGTCAAATTCATTTTTCGGTGAGAGACACCGGCTCAGGAATTTCGAGTGCGCAAATTCCTTATCTCTTTGATCGATTTTGGCAAGCGGATCGACATGGACGTTTCGGAGTAGGCCTCGGACTTGCAATCACTAAAGGTATCGCAGAAGCTCATCACACGGATTTGTTGGTCGAAAGTGAAGAGGGAGTCGGATCAACTTTTTCATTCTTATTGGAAAAGGTGGTTGGTGCACCAGCACATGGCTTTTCCAGACTAATCTAAATACTAAGTCTGCTAAATTATTTTCAAATTTTAGGCACGTTTCTCGCGAAATCGCTTTACCGCGAAATGAATTCCCATCACAGCAACTGTTATAATAACCGTTGTCCACGTGCCATCGCCTAAAATATTGTTCAGACAAAGTGTTGAAACCATCAGGATCGTAAAAAAAATCATGTCGCCTAAGATTGCAAATGTCCATCCGGTGATAAAGCCGTGGCCGGCAGTCAAGGCGGCAGTGCGACCAGTCATCGGGTCCACCACAAATGAAATCATGATCAGTGTGAGTGGGTTAGGATTGACTCCGTATTTAGAAATTATTTTTTCAGTCGCGGCTTTAATGGCTCTGATGGCTAGTGCGAGTTTAGCGTGCCGCAATGCTAGTTTTTTAACCAAAACCACAACGGGTTCGAACACGAGAGCGAGAGCAACATCTGAGATTAAATAAAGCACCACTGTTGCTGGCCAATGAAAACCATGATGTTTTGCCAGAATCACTCCCGCAGGAATGCCTCCGCCAATTGGAATTAGAAATAGCGCCAAAACGTCCCATGCACTTGATATCCACATGGTAGTACTTTGCCTCAGTATTTGAGGTCTGGGAAGGCTTTCCTGGTATTAAGAATTGAATTGCCGCCATATTGCGGAATGCTTTTGGTAGATTTCGAATTTCAACATCCCGAGCTGATTTTTTACGTAAAATCTAGCATAAAAAATTTGCGATATTTGACGGTACTCTCGCGGTCTCGGCATCTTTTAATTGGACAGGGGCGGCCTCGAATCAAAAATTCCAAATTAAAACTCCGTGACTTCGCGAGAGTTATCTCAAATGATTAATGGTGTTAGTACGCAGGGCTGGTGCTGTCTGAACCTTCTGTTTTAACAATCTTGTTGTAGATTCCAAGCATTAAAAAACAAGGTGCCCAATGTCCGACAAAGTTTGCCATGCCTTTGTCTTTGGATGTCACTGCGAGTGCAGCCGAAACTCCCATGGATCCAATAGCGAGTGCTAAAAATAATCCGGAAGGCAGTTTGGCTGTTTGATTTTCGATCTCCTTGGTCACTTCGCCTTCCTTGTGTTCAGGTGCAGACGAAGAATTGTCCTCATGATTTGATATAGAATTTTGGTCCATACGTACTCCTTAGTTGTAAGTTAAATTCATCAATCCCGATTGCAAATTTCTAACCATGTGTATTTCAAGCTTGGTTGATCTGAAATAGTGCGAGGGTTAAATAGTTCCCGTTGGAGCGTGCCATCATGAGAAATCGCAACTCCTTTGAATATAATAAGTTCTCAACCCATTTTTTTTTCAAGCTTTTTGTTAGTGGAAAACGGCTGAACTTTTTTTTTAACTAGTGAGGTTCGATGTTCAAAGTGATATCAACGTCTCTAAATTTCTCGGCACCATAAACGTTTATGCCTGGACGATCAAATCCATTCAATCTTGATAAAAAAGCGACACTCGATGGAGGGTCGCAGATGTTATCGAAAGAACCTTAATGATTAGGAATTTTTGCAAATGCGATATTATTATCAAATTGTTCGGGAAATCCTTTTGCGGAGTCTTGATTTGAGTTCGCTCCCATGGATAAAACACCGTCTTGAGATTTTACAATGTCAGAAGCGGTTCGCGGTGCAGCTTTACCGGGGCATAAGCCGGCGTCTGCTTGAGTACTCACATCACGATCCGCATCTGCAGTCCAATCACCTATCCCGCAAGCTTTGACTAAATTAAAAGCAGCCAACACAAGAGGGTCACTGACTTTGATTTTAGTTGTCTCGAAATTGAAATTAATATTACTGGCTTGGGTGACTTTTGCATCGCCAAGCACATCAAATTTTCCAGTTTCTTCCACAACGTAAGACACGGTTTTGCATTCAGCATCGCTAAAATAGAAAACTTTTTTGGTGAATCCGGGATTTGCAAAATCATATTCGGTCTGCATTCCTGGAAATTTAATAGCCCCAATGTTTGGAGCCGATGAAATCCCGCAACCTGAAATGTAGTTGGCTTTTTCGATCACAACTTTACCTTGAGCATTCGCTACATTTTTAACTGCCTGAGCAGTATCGGTAGCTTTGTTTGAATCTCCGCAGGCGGAAAGGGCGAGTAGGGCAGTGAGGGACAATGAGGTGGCAGACATTAACTTCATTTGACATCTCCTTTGAGAATATTGGAATAGATAATTGTCTTTTTTTTCGAACTCACGTCATAGCATTAGCAAGTGGCGCGCCACATTTCAAATTCGAGGGATGGCGGTTGAATTGCCCATCGCGGAACTTTAGAACATTTAAGAGGATTTTCCCCCCGCCTAGCCGTTGCATTCTGCAAAGCCATAAAGTCTGTTTTCTCCTCTTTAAACTTGCGATCTCAATCCTACTCTCTCTTTGCTTTGGGTACATGACTTGCAAATCTTCAGAATTTTAAAACTTGAGTCACAGGAGATGGCTATGAACAGTAAAATTATTTTGGGAGTTCTTGTTTTTTTATGACTCCACCTAGCGACGTTGTCGTAAAAAAAAAACTAGTCTATGGTCGAGAAATTCACGCGCTATTACCAAGACTAAGAGCAAAGATCTGAGATCTTTTCTAAGTCGAACCCGTTAAGGACCGCATGCACGCATTGCATAATACTTCTGAAGCAACCTATTTGTATCAATCAAAATATAAGAGAATGCTTTGCCAAGCGTCTCGCCTAACGATATAATTTGATTAATGATATCAATAAATTCGGTTTCTAAAAAGTATGGGACTCGAACTGTGCTCCATAATGTCTCGCTCAGTCTCAAAAGCGGGCAGACCCACGTTCTTTTAGGTTCGAGTGGGAGTGGAAAGTCCACGCTGCTTAGACTTATTTGCGGGCTTATAGATCCAACGTCCGGGGAAATATTTTTTGATAAAAGAAAAATGAGTTCCAAGGTTCAGTTAAAACTTGCATCTGA
>JAYTHU010000211.1:0-2618 GCA_043732305.1 Oligoflexia bacterium | reverse complement strand
AGAAACTGCTGCATCCATGGCGTTTAAATTACTTCAAGAGTGTCAGAAAAGATGGCGCAAAATACGCGGCGAAAAGGAACATTTACAAAATCTTCTTGCAGGGCTTGAATACAAGGACGGCGTTGTGGTACCTCAATCCTCACGTCAAGAGGTTGCTGCTTCCTGATCTCTCATCCACAACATTCTTACATATCTCTGTTGACTTAAGGTTAGGGATGTCAATACAGTTTCCAAAACAAGGAGATTATATATGATCAAATTTGCAAGTTTCACGATAACCGTAGTCGCATTGATTGGTTTGAAGGCGCAAGCGCGAGTTAATGTCGCAGTCTCAGAGAATAACATTGCAAACGTCGCTGCACTTTGTGACTCAGACAATGGTGCGTTAAGCTTTCATGCTGATGGATGGAAAAGCTCTCTTTCGTTAAGGCATTTTGGCGACTGCTCTAATTTTGGGGTTGAAGCAGATGTTACCAATACAGGAACTTATTGGGGCGCGATTTTAAATTTCTTAGTATTCGACACAAACCGAGTCGTTATGTTTTCCGGCAATCAGGACTCAGCGAAACTAGTGTTCAACGTAGACGTAGAGACTGAAAAATCGCAAACGGCTGTGACTGTTAATAAATCAGCGGGTTTTCGTACCACTTTATCTAATGATAAAAAACTTTATGTCGCTAGTTTTGCAATAATTTCTTGGGGAGCCAATATAGCCAGCCCTGAAAATGCTTTCATATCAAATTTGAGCGCTCAGTGCTCCGAAGAGCTCGGCAAATTAATTCCGCGGTACATCGATAATGGGTGGCAACAAACTGCTGCAATCGTATCGAAGTACTTATCGACAAATCAAAACCGTTGTTCAAGTGATGGCCAAATTACTTTCTCAAACGCAAAAAATTGAGTCGAAGAATTAAAGCGGGCAAATCCTATTTGGACGGCTAGCGCTCTTAAAAAAAGGCTTTTTTTGAACTGAAATAGCCTTTTGTTGTCCGCTCAAACGGTGATGTATGCGAAACGAAAAATCGCTCAAATTTTTGCTATTGTTCGACGAGAGATCATGACTTTTTCGGCTTCGAATACTGTTTTGATTATTAAGTCCTCTCATCTACGATTTTATGACGCATTGGGAATTCCCCCTTTGCAAAGGTACCTGCCTAGTTAGGTAATCCTTCTTTTTCTTAAATCGTATTAGTTTGAGCTGGAGTATCTGATCAATTCAAAGTTTGTGTTCGTGACTAATAAGGTAAAGGCTTGGATAGAAATTTAGACTTCTGAAGCAGTTATTTTGAAGTCTCTTTTTGTACCAAGAGTAACATTGCTCAAGCGGGAAGAAAAATGCCCCAGCTTAATCACTGGGGAATTTCTTGAAATTTTTCAGCTCGTATTGGAGTGATTAAATTCAAAAAATTTTGCAAATAAAGAGATTTGCCATTTAAAAAAAATGATGAAGAAGTTGTGGTTTTAATTTTCTTTGCTGGTACCTACTCAGATGCTCCCCTGACAAAATTGGCAAGTTGATCATAAAATGTGTTATTTTTAAATTAACCATCAAGCTTATTTAAAGTTGAGTTTTACCAACTCAATCCACTTATATATTTCAGGCGCAGATATCCAAGTGATATCAGGCTGACCATGTCCTCCAATATTCCCGCTAATGGCGCCAATCAGTCTCAATCCAAGAGGAGTCTCCGTCCAGACTCCGCCACCAGAGTCACCTGAAAATGATTCTGCGTTTACTTCAAGTCCGACAGCAGACATCGAAGTACTCGCATTAAAATGATAATGGATGCTCCACATCCGCGCATGGAGAATACCTCGTGGATCGGGGCCGAATCCCACGAGGGCAAAATTTCCGTATTTATACGGGAAAACGTCTTCGGGACGTTCAGTAGTTGCAAAACCCACTTCACGCGGCACAGCAGATTTCAGAGAAATGATTGCTAAGTCGTGTCCCGTTTTTCTCTCAGGGTCCATCAGGTCAATAGCTACCCGTCCACCTGGTGGTCTTTCTTTCGAAAACTTCGGATGCACGATCACATAGGCAGCCGCTACTGACTTCTCAGCCCCATGCGAGCTTACAAAATGCACTTTCAGAAAACTTGCACCCGGTGAATCAGCAACGAATCCATTTCTTAGACTGACTTTCGGTCCCAAAAGGTGTCGTTCCCTGAGACTTTAAATACAGTGACCTGCTGTTAGAATCATTGTTTCAGAGAGGACCGTCCCAGAACAAAAAAATTCGTCATTTTGTCCAAAAGTAAGTTTTGCGGCATACGGCCGTAGAACGTTCGTCATGTCGACACCGCCACTGGGAAGGTCTTGGGGGCTCCAATATCCGTAGGCGCTTGAAACAATAGTCGAAAACAATAACAGTATAGTAAAATTTGGGATTCTCATGACTATTGAGATTTGCAAGAATGAATCCCTTCGGAAGATTAACAAATTCATAAGGTTAAATAGAAAAATGGAGAAAATTTCGGATATGGATTTGTCACTGGTGACAAAAAAAGGAATCCTTTTTTAGCTCTCCGTTAAAAAGCTTGGTGCGGCAGTTTGTAGAATAAATCATCGGTATTTATATGTAGATGGTTGAGGTAGCCACAACGTTGGAGGATCTT
>JAYTHU010000210.1:0-2619 GCA_043732305.1 Oligoflexia bacterium | reverse complement strand
CGATAGTATTCAGGAGTCGGCTCATTTTCGAAGAATTTGGAGTGCAGACTCCCTAAGTTGGAGATGTCGCAACCCCAGCAATCCTGTATTTCAAAAATCAGACGAGAAAAAACGGTCCTATAACGCCCACGCTATGGGCGCTGGGATCTTTGCACATGCAGAGCTACCCTTAGCGAAATTTGAAATTCAGGATTCAGCGGGCGTAGGATGTTCCCCATTACGCATTTATCTTGGGTTGACGCCCGGTCAGAACAAGGGCAATAACATGTATTTTCCGATCCCCGATCGACTTCGTCCATCACCTCTCAATTTTATTTTCCGATCACTACATGTTCCATTCCCCGGTGTGGAGAAAAATTCGATTTTCTTTTCGTTTTTAGATTTCGATGCTTACTAGCAAAGAGACGGCCATATTTTTCTTCGCACATCAAGATGATGAATTCGGCGTCTTTCTTGATCTTACCGTTGCGAAGGCGCTTGGCCGATACGTTATCTGCGTTTATCTCACTACGGGTGTACCAAGTGGTTGTGCGCCGACCAAGCGTAACAATGAATCCGTACGCGTATTGGAAAAGTTTGGCGTTGATGAAGTCATATTTCTCGGTGACACTCTGTTGATCCCCGACGGTGCTTTGAGTGAGAATTTATCCAATGCCTACGGTGCGATCAAAAAATTCCTCGAAACCCAAATGCGTGTCGCTTCTGTCCACATTCCAGCATGGGAGGGAGGTCATCCGGACCATGACGCGCTGCATGCGCTAGTGGTTCACGTGAGCTTTCTGCTTTCGATCGATGAGATCGTGTGCCAGTTCCCTCTCTACAATGGTTTTTTATGTCCTTGGAAATTCTTTCGTATTCTGTCACCTCTGCGTGCAAATGGCACTGTTGAAAATGCGCCTATTTCCGTCCGTGATCGGTTTAGATTTTTTAGACTGAGTTTTTTATATCCATCGCAGCTTGGAACTTGGATTGGATTGGCACCATTTTTATTGATTCATTACATTTTTTCTCCATACCAGTCGCGGCAGGCGGTGAGTCGATTTAGGATTTTGGAACGTCCGCATCCAGGCGTGCTGTATTACGAAAAGCGGAATTTTTCGACTTGGGAAATTCTCGCGAAGAGAATTGGAGAATTGATCTTGTTACGTTAAGGCACGCTTGATCGATTTAATTCAGGTTCGGATTTGGAGACTATGTTCAGTGTGACATGCAAGTTTATAATTGATCGGTTTTGAAGAATCCCTGTCATCAACATGCAACCGCATCTGGGTTCCGGATCTCACTTTATTCATCAGCATTCGCAGGCTGTGACCGGCACCGCAAAGCACAGCATGGACAGCATCGCCGAGTGTGCCTTTGAGGGTAATCCTCCCGCTTTTACAGCTATTAGCCTAATTCTGTGTGAAAAGTTATCAGGATTGATTTCTATTTCTGTCTGCTCGAGATCTGGAATTGAGACGCATTTCCTTGGGTTATTTTCCGTCTGGGCAGCACAGTATAAAAAGCGATATAAAGCGATTAAACTTTACTACCGCGATACAGACTTTTCCGTGTTTTGAATTTTTATCGTGAAACGTCCTATTTCGCCGTTGAGGTTTTGCGCATCTTGAGGTTGATCGCCACCGCCGAACCATACGTGATAAGTACTATCGTTTCTACCTGTTGGTAGGACAGTGGGATCGCATATGATTTGGGAATTCCACGGCTGCCTCATTGAATTTTTTATCAACGGCCCTTTTTTTATCCAATCAATTCCATCTGTTGAATACGCCCACCCAATATTGCGCTGGTGGATCGGATTCGTTCCAGTATAGAGCATGTAATAAAATGGTGAAGAATAGAAGACGGCTGGCTCACCTACGGCAAACGAGTCCCAGTCACCATTTGTGCCAGAAGAAATAATCGGACCTCCATGTTTTATCCACGTTCGACCATCTGTCGAGGAAGCAACTCCGATGGAGAAATGATATTTGATATCGCTTGCAAGAAAATACATTAGGTATTTCGAATCCATTTTTATGACGTATGGATCGGCGACCAGGAGATCGTCCCAATTCCCTGATGCACCTTCTGACAATACCGGTTTGTCGTACATAGTAAGTGAAAGTCCATCCTCCGATGTCGAAAGACCGATTTCATGTTTACCGGCTGAATTCATTCCATGAAAGTAATAGAATATTTGCTTATCAATACTGATTGCTGAACCGTTTGCTGCAATATATTTTGTATCCCATTTGCCAAGACCTAACACCGGTTTTCTTTGTTTAGACCAAGTCATGCCATTATCAGTTGAGGTGGCAAGACCAGTTTGCCAGAGCGATCCATCATAACCCGAGTAAAAATTAAGTAGCTTCCCACGAAACTCTATTACTGACGGATTTAGAACATCCGCAGCGTCCCAGCTTCCGGCAGTGCCCCGTTTTATAACCGGCATTGGCTCAAATTCAACTACAGATATTGACGGCACAATTGTATTTGTGTCCGAAATCGCTGTCGTGTTGAGAGTTTCGTCTTTCGTTTGTGAGTGATCATCAACTTTGTTGCACGCACTACAAAGTATTACGGCGTTAAAAAAATAGAGCGACAAGGAAAATTTCAAAAGTTTTTCCAATTAAAAAA
>JAYTHU010000209.1:0-2620 GCA_043732305.1 Oligoflexia bacterium | reverse complement strand
TTACGACTAAACTAACGAAATTACTAACTTAAAAAAAAAGGCCTGGATTGCTCCAAGCCGTTTTGAATTTAATTTGCGAAAATTAAGTTAGACTGCAGGCAACACTGGCGGTTTAGCTGTGAGACTGCCTTCTTGTTCAAGGTTACTATCCAATCGAGCAGCTTTACCTTCCAAACCTCGGAGATAATAAAGACGAGCGCGGCGATTTTTCTGAGCGCGACTCACGACATCAATGTGATCAATGGCGCTTGAGTAGTAAGGGAAAGTTCTTTCCACTCCCACTCCGTTGGAAATTTTGCGAACCGTGAAGCTTGCATCCAAGCCGCCTTCTTTTGCACGAAGAACAATGCCTTCGTAAATCTGAACGCGGGATTTTTCACCCTCAACGATTTTCACGTGCACTTGAATAGTATCTCCAGACCGAAACTTGGCCATGGGAGCTTTTTTAAAACGTTTTTCCATCAAACTTCTAAGCAAATCCATCGTGAAATTCTCCTTCGAATATTAGGTTTGATTTAATAGCACGGTCCAAATAGCCGGTCAAGCGTGATACTTACTGCTGATCGCACACTCAGATGCCTGAAACCGTCTGAAGCTCTTCCCCGTATGGGTTCCAGCAGGTAATCACATTTCCGAACTACTGAATTTTCTAGGCCCCAACCTGTTCCAAACAAGATAAACAGGGGGTCTTTCAGAGCTAATTCTCTCAATTCGTCATTATGAATAGGTTTGGGTCCAGCAACTTCTCGTGCGGAAGTGCAGACAAGCTTGGTTCCCGGCGTGGCCCAGTCTTCAATGGCAGATTCTATGCTGGTGGCGGCTCGCACGTTGGTCAGAGAATCGCTTCTGACATGATTGTAAGCTAGCCCACGTCCCGTCTGCCAATGTTCCAGCATGCGCCCCACAAAGGCGAGCTGCTCTTCCATGGGCGTGATTATGTAGTATCGGTCCACCCCAAAAGTTCGGCAGGCTCGAGCGATATCGTGAACATCAAGATTAGTCACATTGGTTGCGACCACATTGCCCAGCTTAGAATAAATGGGATAATGAACCAACCCGACGGCAATTCGCCGCTGAAGTTTCATTTCTCCTTGAGCTCTGAGAATTTCCTCGCGCGGAATTTTTGATCCACGCATCAAGTCTGGACGCTTTTCCAATGTACGTTTTATTCTTTGAGTTTGTTTCCATTGCTGGATTTTTGCGTGATTGCCGGAAGTTAAAACTTCTGGGACTGGTACGCCTTCAAATTCTCGGGGTTTTGTATAAAGTGGTTCTTCGAGGAGAGAATCTTTAAAAGTTTCTTCCAAAGCAGAAACTTCATTGCCGAGAGTCCCTGGAACAAATCTGGAAACCGCATCAATGAAAATCATTGCGGGAAGTTCCCCACCAGTGACGACGTAATCCCCTATGCTGATTTCTTCGTCTACATACTTGTCGATAAATCTCTCATCGATGCCGCCGTAGCGTCCACAGATGAGAATCACTTGATCATAGTTTGTAGCAAAATTTTGAGCACGTGCTTGCGTGAGAAGCTGCCCTTGCGGCGAGAGGTAGATCACTCGCCTACGCGAAGTCTTCAATGAAGTCGCAGAATTTATTTTATCCAGTGTGAGTTTGAGTGTTTCAGAAAGCATGACCATGCCATCGCCACCACCAAAAGGTTTGTCATCGACAGATTTATACCCGTCAACAGCCACTTCACGGATGTCCCAAGTTTGCATTTTGATTTGGCCGTGCTTGATTGCTTGACCCACTAGGCCTGCAGCGAAAGGAGACTCAAACATTTTCGGAAAAATCGTCATCACATCAAAGCGCACGATTGATCTCCGTCAGCCCCTCAGGAAGATTCATTTCGATAATTTTCTTTTCAAAATTAATATTTTCAATGAATGCTTTGATCAGCGGAACAAGCGCGCGATCGCCGTTTTCTTGAGCAACAACGGCGATGTCTTGAACGCCATTAGATTCAAACTCAACAATTGTTCCAATAACTAATCCGCGTGTGGCTTCTGTTTCTGATTTTTGCGCGATGTCGACCATTACAAAGCCGAGAATTTCGCGAAGATAGATTTCTCCGCCCTTTTCACTCTCAAAGAGGTCTTCATCCACAAAAACTTCAGTGCCCTTAAGAGCATCCGATTGATTACGATCATTCACACCCTCGAGTTTAAAAACGAGACGATCGGGCTGAGATGTTTTAGATCGAGATTCTATTTTATAGATTTTGAATTTTGCGGGATCAGCAATGGCTGTAAGACTGATCGGCTTAGGTGATAAATGAAGTTCAGTGACTTCTTTAATCCATGTTGGGGCACCTGAAAAAAAAAGGACCTTCACTTCGCCGCGAAGGCCCTTTGATTCAAATATTTTTCCAACTTTAATTTGAGTCGCAGATTTTAACTTATTCGATGATTTCAAGAACGCTGCGTTTTCTAAGCTTGGTGCTGGCCGCATTGAGAATGGTGCGCAATGCGCGCGCGGTGCGGCCTTGTTTACCAATGATTTTTCCTAAATCACTTTTTGCGACTTTTAATTCAAATACGGTGGTTTGCTCTCCCACCATTTCTGTTACTTCTACTTCACTTGGAGCGTCGACCAATGTTTGTGCCATAAAATTCAC
>JAYTHU010000208.1:0-2656 GCA_043732305.1 Oligoflexia bacterium | reverse complement strand
CTGGAGGGCTAACGGATATGACTCGGTCGATGCGAGCTGACGCCGAGAAAGCTCATCGAGCCGGAATCATCAGTTTCAAACAAATGAACCGAGGCCTTGTTGGCCGCTAGGCAAGCGGTATGATTTGCGGTCGTTGGCTAGCCGGCTCTCGTCAACAGCAGGGCTCCGAGACATGGCCGTGCGTTCGAAATTGGAACTCGTCAAATTCGTAAGGTCGTTGCAAAATTGTTGATGAATGATCTCGACGAATACGGGAGTCACGTCTCATAGGAAGAATGGCCAATATTCAATAGATCAGTGTTAGGACAGCTTCCGGAATTATATCCTATGGTTCGCTGGTGAAAACGGTAATCTGCTCAGCATCCTTACTGGGATGTAATTACAGGAAGAGTTTTGTCCTCAATTCTACGAGGAACGTAACGGGCCAACGTCTCAATGAATAAGTTTAATTGAATTGGCTTCGTTAAAATATCTGTAAATCCTGACGCGAAACATTTTTCACGCGCTTCCTTCATCGCATGAGCCGTTAATGCAATGATGGGGTTAGTATATTTCAATTGGCGAAGTTTTTTAGCGGCCTCGTGACCGTCGAGGATGGGCATTTGAATGTCCATCAGGAGCACATCAAAGGTTTCACTCAACGCAAGCTCCACTCCACTTGCGCCATCAGAAGCCGTTTTTACTTGCGCTCCCTCTTTGTGCAGATACATTGAGATTAGAATTATATTATCTGGAGAGTCCTCCACCAGAAGAACCTTGAGACCACGCAATGCTTGGCTTTTCTCATTAAAATCGGGTTTTTGGGCAGCGACGACGGTCAGAGCCTCTTTTCCCACGAACTTTGTATTTGAAAGTAATATCGACTTTATTTCGATCACAAAAGTGCTGCCATGGTCCTCCTTGCTTTCAATCAGCTCTATGCTTCCGCCTAAACTTTCAGAGAGGCGTTTCGACAATACTAACCCAAGACCTGTGCCGCCAAATTTTCGCGTAGTGGACGTGTCTGCTTGAGTGAACGGCTGAAAAAGTCTGGACGCTTGATCTTTTGAAATGCCAACACCAGTGTCTTTCACCGTAAATTTCAAGGTAGGATTTTCAAATGCAACACGAAAATCAATAGTGCCTTTGTCGGTGAATTTAATCGCATTGCCGACCATATTAGTAAGAATTTGTCGAAGTCGGACAGGATCAGAATAGATCAAATCGGGAATAAGAGTGTCGGTCGTAAACTGAAATTTTAATCCCTTTTCTTCGGCCTTAAATCTCATGAGTGAAGTAAAGTCAGCCAGCATTTCAACTAGAGAAAACTGAATACTCTCGACAGTCATCATCCCAGCCTCAACCTTAGACAGATCGAGAATATCATCTATGAGTCTTAATAAATGTTGCGAGTTGCGGTCTACGATAGCCATGTAATTCTGATTTTCTTCAACGGTGTTGGTACGGTTTTTCATGAGATCGGTGAAACCTAAAATTGCGCCGACAGGTGTTCTAATTTCGTGAGACATGTTGGCCAGAAACTCTGTCTTATGTCGACTTGCGCGTTGTACTTCGTTCGCTTTTTCTTTCAATAATACCTGGGCGATATTGAGAGCCTCATTTTGTTTCTCAACTTTCTTCCGAACGCCGGATGTATTGATAGCAATTCCAATGTTCTCAGAAACGCTGCTTAAAAAATTTCTTTGATGTTCAGTGAAAGGGTGCAGCGATCCTAGTTCAATCACTCCGACAACTTCATTTTCATAAAAAACGGGGCAGATTAGAAGTGATCGAGGGACCAGTGCTCCCAGAGCAGACTCAATTTTATTAAAATAACTTGATGGTATATCGTCAATCATCAGCGACTTCTTTTCTATCGCTACTTGACCAATCAAGCCTTCCCCAAATTCAACAAATTTCCCTGATGCCTCAGTTTTCGGAAGAGCATGGCCGCTCACTATTTGAAGTTTTTTATCATCGGTGACTACGTAGAAAGCACCTACTTGAGCATTTGTAAATGGCACCAAATGGCTTAAAATACTTTGGCCTAGACACGATATGATTTGCTCACCTCGCATTCTTTCTGAAAGTGCAATTTGTCCTTCACGCAGATAATCTAACTCAAGAAACTTTTCTTTGAGTTTTGCTTCAGATTGTTTTCTATCAGTAATGTCACGTTCGGTCGTGGCAATCCCAGTTAATTTTCCGTTGTCATCTGTGAGCTTAGTATTGGCGAGCCAAACGTCAAGGATCCTGCCGTCTTTATGCTTTCGTTTTGTCTCCAGGTTAGGCAGCAATTCACCGCGCTTTAGAGAGGTAAGGAATCCAAGTGCCTCAACTTGATATTCTATGGGTACAGTATCTACGATGTTCATCTGGAGTGCTTCAGCTTCAGAATATCCGTAGATTTTTTCCGCTCCACGGTTCCAGGCTAAGATTCTTCCTTCAAGATCCTGAATGGTGATGGCATCATTGGAGTCTTGAATCACGGTCGCCATTCGGCGAAATTTTTCCAGTGTTTTCGCTTGCTCAGACCGAAGTACTTCAGATGCGCGCTGTTCGGCAATCTGTTCTTCTACTTGCTTCTGGGCGGTGACATCACGGGCAGCGGCGAATACACCTAAAACATTTCCGCCCGAGTCTTTGTAAACAGACGCATTGTAAAGAACGTCAGTAC
>JAYTHU010000207.1:0-56522 GCA_043732305.1 Oligoflexia bacterium | reverse complement strand
AGGTCTTATGATGTACGGCCAAATGACCGCTGGGTCTTGGATTTACATTGGCTCGCAAGGAATTGTTCAAGGGACATTTGAAACATTTGCTGAATGCGGACGCAAACATTTTGGCGGATCGCTCAAAGGAAAATGGGTTCTCACCGCTGGACTTGGTGGCATGGGAGGAGCGCAACCTCTGGCCGCTGTTTTTGCGGGCGCATCTTGCTTAGGTGTAGAAGTTGATCCCGAACGAATCGAAAAACGAATCAAATCAAGATACGTTGATGAAGTGGCGTTAAATCTAGACGACGCTCTCGCTCGAATTAAAAAATATACCGCTAGCGGTGAAGCCAAAAGTATTGCGCTCTGTGGAAACATGGCGCAAGTCATTCACGACATGATCAGAAAAGGTGTGCGTCCAGATATTTTAACAGATCAAACAAGTGCGCACGATCCTCTCGTTGGTTATATTCCTGAAGGATATTCATCCGGACCAAATGGAACTGCGAGCAAGCTGCGCGCGAAAAATCCTAAGCAGTATGTAGAACTAAGTATGTTAAGTATGAAAAAACATGTTGAAGGTATGCTTGAAATGCAGCGCCAAGGTGCGGTGACTTTTGATTACGGAAATAATATTCGCGCCATGGCCAAAGAAGCCGGATGCAAAAATGCTTTTGATATTCCCGGATTTGTTCCCGAATACATTCGGCCACTTTTTTGCGAAGGGCAGGGTCCGTTCAGATGGGTTGCGCTTTCAGGTGATCCCGAAGACATCAAGATCACCGATGAAGCTTTGCTCAAACTTTTTCCAGATAATATGAAATTGAAAAATTGGATCACCAAAGCTCAAGAGCGAATTCAATTTCAAGGATTGCCAGCTCGAATTTGTTGGCTTGGTTACGGTGAACGTCATCAGGCAGGTTTACTTTTTAATAAATTAGTGCGCGAAGGAAAAGTGAAGGCACCCATTGTGATTGGTCGGGATCACTTGGATTGTGGAAGTGTGGCTTCTCCAAATCGTGAGACTGAAGGAATGCTGGATGGAAGCGACGCTGTTGCTGATTGGCCAATATTGAATGCGCTTTTAAACACGGCTTGCGGAGCCACTTGGGTGAGTCTTCATCATGGCGGTGGCGTGGGAATGGGTTACAGCATTCATTCGGGGCAAGTCATTGTGGCCGATGGAACTCCTGAAGCTGATGCGCGTTTAGAACGTGTGCTTTTGGCTGATCCCGGAACAGGAATATTGCGGCACGTGGATGCTGGGTACACAAAAGCTATTGAGATTGCAGATAAATTTTTTGTAAAAATTCCTGGTCGTGACATGGAAAAAAAATAAATGGCCGCAGGTTTTTTATTAGTCGAAAACATTGGAAAATTAATTACTCTTGAGGGGGCCATCCAAAAAGGTGGGAGACGAATCACGGTGGAGGATCTTTCCGTGATTGAGAATGCGGTTCTCCTTTGTGAAGTTAAGCCTGGTGGAAAAATACTCTGGGTGGGTAAAAAGTCTGAGGCGTCTCGACAACTAAAAAAAATGAAAATTCCGCTCAGCAAAATCAGTAGACATGACGCTCACGGTGGAACGGTTATCCCCGGGTTTGTGGACAGTCACACTCACCTCGTATTTGCGGGTGATCGCTCTCTCGATTTCGAACGCAGACTTCAAGGTTGGACCTATCAGCAGATTGCGGCCGAAGGTGGAGGAATTCTTACCACCATGAAAGCCACGCGCAAGGCGAAGTATTCAGAGCTTTTATCTCTAGCAATGGCTCGCGTTGAAAATGCCAAGCGCCAAGGCATCACCACGATGGAAATTAAAACCGGTTATGGTCTTGATTTTAAATCAGAAAAAAAACTTTTAGATGTGATTTCAGAACTCAAAAAGAAATCAGGGCTAACGGTTAAGGCCACTTTCTTAGCTGCGCATGCACTTCCTCCGGAATTTAAAGATCGACATTCAGATTATATTCAAGAGATCGCTTTAAAATGGCTGCCGAAACTAAAAACGCAAATTGATTTTGTGGATATTTTTTTAGACCAAGGCTACTTCAATAAGCAAAATGCAAAAGAACTTCTGACGGAAGCAGCTAAATTTGGATTGGGAATTAAAATCCATGCTGATGAAATTGCACTCACCGGCGGCGCGGAGACAGCCGTTCAATCTCAGGCACTTTCCGCGGATCACTTACTGAAAATAACATCAAATGAAATCGCTGCGCTTTCCGCCAGTGAAGTCACTGCGACGCTTTTACCAACCACGGCTTTATTTTTGGGCGAGGCTTTCGCCCCTGCAAGGGCACTTTTAGATGGCGGGGCACGTGTTGCCCTCGCCACGGATTTTAATCCTGGGACTTCACCTGCTCAGGATGTTTCGCTCACCGCTTTGCTAGCAGCACTCCAGTTGAAGATGCGCCCCGAGGAAATTCTGGTGGCACTCACGCTAAATGGCGCATATGCCTTGGGATTAGAGAAAAGCAAGGGCGCTTTGGTTCCCGGTCACGATGCAGATTTTGTGATTTTGCCTTCGCAAAGTGTGACAGGATTTTTCTACAATTTTGGTAAGATGACATCTGGCAGGCTGGAAGTATGTATTTATGGCAGATTTATAAAGGAATCTTAAATTTAGTGAAATTTCGCCTTGCTTTTTATTAATCATTCTTTCTAAGCTCAAGGCAGGGGAAAAACAACAAGGGGGAATTTAAAATGCAACAGGATACATCCGTCAGAACTGGGCCAGTTCCGATGTTACTGACTAAATCTAGATTTTTCATCGACGCCTTCAATACGGCTATTATCGACGGGCCCTTGCGAATTTATTTTTCCGACAAACATGAAACAGAAGCTCTCCATATTTATTTCGAAATCCAGGAATCACTTGCCAAGCAAGGTTTACAGCTGACATCACTCTCCGGTATTTCTCAGCACACATTTGTGATGCTCTATCCATCGGAAAAAGATTTCGACATGATATTCACAAACGCTTCCGAAAACGTAGAACGACCAGGACGCGCGAGCCAAGAAAGCTGGAAGACCGACGAGTTCGGTGAAAATATTATTTTTGGTTTGAAAAATTATGACGAGAGAGATCTTCGTCGAGAGATCAGCACCGAAGTGAGTAATCTCATTCGGACAGGAGCTGCTCTATAAAATGGACTGAAGCATCACTTGCCCAGTCATTTGCACCGTAACCGGTTGCCACGAGTTTGCCTTTTTTATCGATCACAAAATTGCTTGGAAGAGTGTCGATCTTGAATGCATCGGCCGCCTGTTTCGGGGCATCGTAAAATGTTTGAAATGGAAATTTCTTGGTTTTCCAAAAGCTTGGAACGAATTCTGAAGCCGCATCTTTATCGTCCACATTCACAGCAATGATAACGAGGCCTTTAACGGCTAGTTTCTCATGCAAATCGATAAAGGTGGGGAGTTCAACCAAGCACGGTGTACACCAGCTAGCCCAAAACGAAAGTAAAACAACTTTTCCCTTATACTGCGCAAGTTTTTGAACGGCTCCTGTTAGCGGTACCAGGTCAATGTTGGGAACATCTTTTCTTTTTTCTGCAACTGGAACATCCGAAGACTCGGTCGGAGCTTGAATATCTTTCGCCAATTGTGCATTCTCATTAGTATGGAGGGTGCGAAGGTAACCAATGCTGCCTAGAAATACAAAGAGCGACATGATAAATATTTTGCCCCAAAGCGGAATCCTAAAAATTCGCTCAGGCAATCTTGAATCCAAAGCGGATCTCACTTCATCAAGATCGGTGGGTTCTCGTAAATCGGATGGCAAGGAATTGTTGTCGTTGTTTCGTTCGTCACTCATAGAAAAAGAGACTAGCTTGAGAAATCAGGCAGGACAAGTGATATTAGAATACGTCATTTTGTTAGGCATGGGCGTGACGATCGGCGTTGTAATTTTAAATAGCCTTTTCGGCTCTCCCGACAACCCTCAAGGTTTTAGGCTCGCATGGACCTGCCTTATTCAAACGATCGGGCAAGATTTACCAGGCAAAGTATCCACAACCAAACCCACTGGCCAGTGCAAATAGGTACGCCGTACCATATCCGGAGTTGAGATTGATTTAAAAGCAACTACCTTCGCGGATGTGGTACGGCGTACCTCAGAAGTACTTGTAAGTGCGTTTTTGGATTTCGAGATTGAGGCGAAATTGCATTGTGTCTCGCACTTGGCTGGCAATTTTGTTCATGAGTTCACGATCCTCGATAGCTTTTTCGGGATAGTCCAAGTGAATGGGTTCGAGAAAAACAATTTTCCATTTGGCGGGAAGTGGAATCACGTTGAGTGGTAAAGGCAACACGGTGCCTATTAAATATTTAGTAAATTTCAGTTGGCTAAGTGTGATGTGTGTTTCTTCGGCACCAATAATCAGACAAGGAATGATTGGAGATTTTGTGAGGATGGCCATGCGAACAAAACCGCGCTTGAATTCTTGAAGCTTGTATTTTAATTTCGTGGGTTTGAAATTTCCATACTCGCCTTCAGGAAATAAAATCACAATATTGTTTTTCTTTAAAAGCTGCAGACCGTTGTTCATCGTGGCTTCGGTCAATCCCATTTTGTTAAGTGGGATTGAGGTAGTTTTATTGATAAACCAAAGATGGTGGGCCAAAATGCGCGGGATTCTTTTCACGGCGTTCCGAATTTCATTCCCAAGCATAAACGCATCAAAACCCGCATAGCCAGAGTGATTCGGAACAATCAGCGCTCGGCTTTTCTTAGGGATATACTCCGTGCCTTCGATTTCCATCCGAAAATATTTACGAATGATTTCCAAGATAAATCTAGGCATGACACTGCCAATGAGTTGATCGCGATCCATCTCTTTGAGATCAAAGACTTTGGTTTTTTTCTCGAAAAATCGTTTCATTGGGACTCCGGTTGCAGGCTCCCGAAATTATGATAGGTTTAAGCCGTAATCAACTTTTATAGAGGGAATATGACAAATCAAACGTCAGATCAAATTCTTGCACCAGATCACATTCTCGCAATAGACCAAGGAACCACTGGCTCGACGGTGCTCATCTTGAATAACCGGGGCGCCGTGGTGGCCAAGGCCAATCGAGAATTCCGGCAGATTTTTCCGAAGCCCGGTTGGGTGGAGCATAATCCTGAGGACATTTGGGCCTCAATTGAAGAGGCAAAGATAGAAGCTCTCAATCAAGCGCGCATCACTATGGATTCGGTTGCGGCAATTGGAATCACCAATCAACGGGAGACCACTGTCATTTGGGATAAATCGACGGGCAAAGCAGTTCACAATGCGATCGTGTGGCAGGATAGGCGCACGGTAAGCATTTGTGAAAAACTCAAACGTGCTGGTCGAGAAAAAATATTCAAAAATAAAACGGGATTGGTTTTAGATCCTTATTTTTCTGGAACAAAGATTTCTTGGCTGCTCGATAACGTGGATGGACTTCGCGCGCGAGCTAGTAGTGGCGAAGTGATTTTTGGAACCATGGACAGTTACGTTTTGTGGCGTCTCACCGAGGGCGAGGTTCATGCTACCGATGTGAGCAACGCTTCGAGAACTTTACTGATGGATTTGAAAACTTTGAAATGGGACAAGGACCTTTGCAAAATTCTGCGGGTGCCCTTAAAAATACTCCCGGATATAAAACCAAGCATTGGACTGTTTGGAGTAACTAAACGAGCGGGATGGGGAAAGCAAATTCCTATCAGTGGAATTGCTGGAGATCAACAAGCGGCACTTTTTGGCCAGGCGTGTTTCGAAGTTGGCGAAGCCAAATGCACTTACGGAACCGGAAGTTTCTTACTTCTCAATACAGGATCAAAAATTGTACGCAGTCGAGCGGGATGTCTAACAACTGTCGCTTGGCAGTGGGGTGACAAAGTCACTTACGCCGTTGAAGGTTCGGCATTTATTTGCGGAGCGGCGGTTCAGTGGCTGCGTGATGGCCTTAAAATGATTTCAAAAAGTGCTGAGATTGAAGCTCTTGCATATTCGGTGAGTGACAGCGGTGGCGTTCAATTTGTCCCTGCACTCACTGGGCTGGGCGCGCCCTATTGGGATCCAAACGCTCGTGGAATTTTGAGCGGACTCACTCGTGGAACAGAGCGTGGTCATGTCGCACGCGCAACGCTTGAAGGAATGGCTTTGCAGAATGTAGATTTGCTTTTAGCGATGCAAAAAGATCTCAAGAAAAAATTAAAAAATGTCAAAGTCGACGGCGGAGCTTCTGCCAATGGACTTCTTATGCAAATACAAGCCGACTATTTAGGTGTCACTTGCATCCGCCCTCATGTGATTGAAACCACTTCCGCTGGCGCAGCCTTCATGGCAGGTCTTGGTGTGGGATTTTGGAAGAATTTGGCCGAGATAAAAAATATTTGGCAGAAAGATCGAGAATTCAAGCCTGCGATCTCAAGCAAAGCTAGAACTTTGCGGTTGAAACAGTGGCAGAGCGCAGTGAAGCGCGCTCAAGAATAACGCGGCCTCACTCAAAAGGTCCCTTGCGTCAAGATCATCGTTTTAAACTATAACTCGATCAATACGTTCGATTGTTGTTTTGAGTGAAATCATACTACTGTGAGGTAGAAAGTAATCATCAACTAGATTTCAGAAGGAGACAATATGTTGGGAAAGAATATTATAAGCGTCGTGCTACTGGCACTGAGCTTTTCACAAATGGGATATGCAAAAGAAAATGCACCCATAAAAGATTTTGTAGACAAAAGTCCTACTAACCAATTTTGGTTTCCTGAGCGATTAGATCTCGCGCCATTGCGTTTAAACGCTGCCGAATCAAATCCCATGGGTCAGAAATATAAATACGCCGCCGAATTTAAAAAGCTCGATTTGAAAGCCGTAAAGAAAGACATCGCAGCACTCATGACCAGCTCTCAAGATTGGTGGCCAGCTGATTACGGTAGCTACGGTCCATTTTTTATTCGCATGGCCTGGCACGGAGCGGGAACTTACCGTATGGCCGATGGACGTGGCGGAGCGGGTGGAGCACAACAAAGGTTTGAACCTTTGAACAGTTGGCCGGACAACGCGAACTTAGATAAAGCTCGAAGACTGCTTTGGCCGATCAAACAAAAGTACGGAAGCAAACTTTCGTGGGGCGATTTAATGGTTCTCACTGGGAACGTCGCACTTGAATCAATGGGATTTAAAATCTTTGGTTATGGTGGTGGTCGCATTGACGATTGGGAAGTCGATCTCACTGATTGGGGACCTGAAAAGAAATTTCTTGCTGATGAACGGTATCGCGGCGACAGAAATTTGCTGAAACCTTTGGCTGCCGTCCAAATGGGGCTCATTTACGTGAATCCTGAAGGGCCAAACGGAGTTCCTGATCCATTGTTGTCTGCTGCAGACATTAGAGAAACTTTTGGTCGAATGGCTATGAATGACGAAGAAACTGTCGCGCTTATCGCCGGAGGTCACACTTTTGGTAAAGCTCATGGCAGTGCCGATGCCGCAAAATGTTTGGGCCCCGCACCTGCTTCGGCCGGGCTTGAAGAGCAAGGTTTTGGCTGGAAAAATAAATGCGGTACTGGAAAAGGCAAAGACACAATCAGCAGTGGCCTTGAAGGCGCTTGGTCTGGCAGTCCCACTCACTGGACTTCTCAATATTTGAGCAATCTTTTTGGTTTTGATTGGGTGAAAACGAAGAGTCCCGCCGGAGCGATCCAGTGGATTCCTAAAGATGGTCAAGCTGCAAACATGGTTCCTGACGCTCATGATAAAGACCTGAGACACGCGCCGATCATGTTCACAACTGACCTTGCTATTAAATTTGATCCCAGTTATCAAAAAATTGCTAAAGGCTTTTTACAAGATCCCGCTAAATTCGAATTAGCTTTTTCAAAAGCATGGTTCAAACTCACGCATCGAGACATGGGGCCTCGTTCACGTTATTTGGGAAGTGAAGTTCCTAAAGAAATTCTTATTTGGCAAGATCCCGTCCCCGCTGCTGGTAAAAAAATTATTGGAGCAGGGGATATTGGAAGTTTAAAGAAGAAAATTCTTGAATCAGGATTGACATCACAAGAACTTATTCGAACTGCTTGGGCTTCAGCTGCAACTTTCCGCTCGACGGATATGCGCGGCGGAGCAAACGGGGGACGATTACGTTTAGCGCCTCAAAAAGATTGGGCTGTGAACAATCCTCCCGAACTAGCTAAAGTTTTGGCTCGACTAGAAGAAATCCAAAAAGGTTTCAACAAGAGCGGAATCATTAAAAAGAACGTTTCCATGGCCGATCTCATTGTCTTAGGTGGAGTGGCTGCCGTTGAACAAGCCGCAAAAGCTGCTGGTTACAGCGTGAAGGTACCCTTCACTCCCGGACGAACCGATGCTTCACAAGAGCAAACTGATGTTGCAACTTTTGCTTTTCTTGAACCAAAAGCAGATGCCTTCCGCAATTATTACGGTGCCGGAAATTATCTTTCGCCAACTGAAATGTTAGTTGAGCGAGCGGACATGTTGTCGCTGACTGTTCCTGAAATGACCGTTCTCATGGGCGGAATGCGCGTGTTGAATGCCAACAGCGTGGAATCTAAGGCGGGAGTATTTACTTCCAAGCCTGGAACGTTAAGCAACGACTACTTCGTTAATCTTCTCGACATGTCCACGAAATGGCAAAAGTCCGCGAAGACAGAAAGCATTTATGAAGGACTTAATCGTAAATCAGGCGAAGTAAAATGGACTGGAACTCCAGTTGATCTTATTTTTGGATCCCAGTCTGAATTGCGTGCAGTCGCGGAAGTTTATGCTTCTGCAGATGGAAAAGAAAAATTTGTGCATGACTTTGTGAATGCATGGAACAAGGTTATGATGCTCGATCGTTTCGAGCTAAACTGATCTTGTGAGCTGAAAAGTTAAATGTTTAATAGCCTTGTGATGATTTTCGTCACAAGGCTTTTTTATTTCAGCGGTTTACTTATTTTGCCCATCAAGAATCACTTGTTTTTTTGCATTGTAAGTGACTAGATTTTTAGGAACTGAACTGATTATCATTTGTTCGATAGCTTCTAAAATATTTTGTCGCCATTGATCTGTTTTAAAAACTAAACTCACTTCCCGTGTAGGCACTGGATTTTGAAACGTACGCACATACTCTTTACGTTCACTTGCGGATAATTCTAATGAAAAAAGCTTGGGTACTAGTGTGTAACCGCGACTCTTACGAACCAAATAGCGCAGAGTTTCAAGACTTCCTCCTTCGAAGTGCACATTCTTAAAAATACCAGAATCTCCATCAAGTCCGCAGAACTCAACCACTTGATTTCTAAAGCAGTGACCGTCTTGAAGAAGCCACATGTCTTCCCGCACTAGGTCTGAATGTCTAATCTCAGTTTTTTTTGAAAGCGGATTGTTTTTAGCGACATAAAGATCAAAGGGCTCATAGAAAAGTGGCCGTTCTTTAAGAGTATTTTCGTGAAGTGGAGTGGCGGCTATTCCTCCGTCGATTGTTCCATTTTTTAAACCGTCTATCACAGAAGATGTTTTTAATTCATCGATGCGCAAATCAACTTTGGGATATTTCCGGGAAAACTCTTCTATAAAAAGTGGCAACAAATAGGGTGCAATCGTGGGAATTACCGCTAGTCGGAAACTTCCTCTAATCTCTTTTCCTTCGTTCTGACTAATTTGGAGGAGCTTTTCATGTTCCTGAATAAGTTTTTTGGCTTGTTGAATAAAAAGCAATCCACGGCTGGTAGGAACAATGGGTTTCTTTATTCGATCAAAAATCACCAAGGATAGTTCATCCTCCACCTTTTGGATCTGCATACTCAGCGTTGGCTGAGAGATATTACAAGACTTTGCGGCTTGGCCAAAGTGGCGGTATTTGTCGACAGCAATAATATATTCGAGCTGAGTGAGTGTTGGCATGTCGATAGATTAACTCGATTGATCGATAAAAACAATCGATTTTACTAATATCCGAATATTGGCGAATATAGAGGAAATAAGCAATGGCTTTAGGCCGTTAGCTCTCTAGACAACCTGAGGAGGTTTACATGCTAAGCGTAGGAAAAAAGATCCCTGAATTTAGATTAAAAGCGACTGTTTCAACTGATATTAAAACAGCGTTCCAAGAAATCACAGATAAAACTTATGAAGGAAAATGGCTAGTGTTATTTTTCTATCCCAAAGATTTCACTTTTGTTTGCCCCACCGAAATAAAAGGATTTGCAGAATTAAACAGGCAGTTCATTGATCGCGATGCTCAGATATTAGCAGCCAGCACTGATTCGGAATTCGTGCACATGGCTTGGAGACAGAGTCATGCCGATTTGAAAGATCTTCCTTTCCCCATGTTGTCTGATATCAAACGAGAACTTTCATCGAGCTTAGGTATTATCGATGAAGCTGAAGGAGTTGCTCAGAGAGCCACTTTCATAGTCGATCCCACTGGAATCATAAGATTTGTTTACGTCACTGATTTAAATGTTGGACGAAATCCAAAAGAAGTTCTGCGAATTCTTGATGGACTACAAACTGACGAGCTCTGCCCATGCAATTGGGAAAAGGGCGAAAAAACTATTACCTCTTAATAGGAGAATTTATGAACATGATTGAATTACAAAACCAAATACCAGATTATGGCCGGGACATCCGGCTCAACGTGGAATCCTTACTGCAAAACGGTGGTGCTGCCGGGCTGACCGACTCTCAGCTATGGGCTATTTCTCTAGCCTGCAGTTACGCCCTCAAAAATAAAGATATCACTGAATCTATTGTTCATGCTGGCGAAGCTTCGCTTTCGCCGGAATTGATCGTCGCCGCTAAATCTGCGGCAACGATCATGGCCATGAACAATATTTATTACCGATTTCTACATTTATCCGACGATAAAGAGTTTTCGAAAATGCCTGCGAGACTTCGCATGAACGTGATCGGAAAACCAGGCATAGATAAAGTGGATTTTGAACTTATGTGTTTGGCTGTATCCGCAATTTCAGGCTGCGGCATGTGCATCAATGCGCATATCGCTGAAGTCAGAAAAGCGAATATTTCAAACGACGGAATTCAATCTGCTATTAAAATTGCATCTGTACTAAACGCTGTAAGCCAAGCTTTAGCCATTGGCTGAGCTTAATCTTCAAGGTGTTAAAGTTTAGTACTTTAGCACCCATTGTAGAAACGCAGCGGTGGAGTGGGCATCGCTATCTGTAGGGTTCTTAACAAAGGTGTAGACATACCAAGGACCCCCGAGATGGCGATTGATCCCCACTTCTTTCACGCCGCTGTTTCCTGCTCCAACATTTAGTGACGTTCCTTCGGCTAGACGAAATTTAGCCGTGAAGGTTTGCGACTGAGAGTTGTATCCAATACTTTCAACCGGCGTGAACGCAAGCAAGTACATCGAAGTCAAACTGATCGCTTTGTCTGCGGCCGCTGCTTGAGCGCTCACCACAGAACTTTGATCCATTGGATTTAAATTATCTGCGGGATGCCCGAACAAAAGAACCGAAAAAATATTTTCTTGGGAGAGTGGGGGCACGCTGTCGAATCTTACTATTGGTTCTTTGCTCGAGCCTTCTACAGTTATTTTTATCACGTAGTCGGTGTAGTGAACCTCAATCAACCCATTGAGAAGCTGATTTTCTTTGGGTGTGAGTTTCACGTTAAAATATTTGATAGTTCCTTCTCGACGAAAAAACACTACTGGAAATTCCAAAATATTAACTGCGCCCACCAGTGGAGCATTGGATGCGATCTTTAAATCGAACTGCATTGGAATATTGTCTTTAACTAGATTAGAAAGTATCCGGACTGGCTTCCCGGCAGGTGTTTTTAGATTAATCACATAATCAAACGCCGGAGCTGTTTTTTTATCCACAGGCACTATTGATTTTTGAAATCGAGGATCTGGAAAAAGCGGAGGCACACCTTTAATTCCAAAGTGAGGGAGTGCCAGTTGGATATTGTTTAAACTGACGTCACTCACCAAATCGATGTGAGTTTCATTTCCCTTGAGCACGCCCTTTACATTGCCTCTAGCCTCAAGTTCGAGCGCCTCATGTTTAGAATCAAGCTTGGTGGTGCAGATGTAGGGTAAGTCTAATTTTGAAGATTTCAAATCACCTTTGATATTACATTCGATTTTGCCGGCGAGCGAATTCAGTGGCGCGGGGATTCCAAGATCGGTGTTTTGTAAAAACTCAACAAGGTTCCTGAATTGATCCAAGGCGATTTTTACGTCCACTTGCGCCGATAGATTGTTCAACAAATTCTCATCAAGTGAAGCTCGCTCAATCTGTGATTCTACTTTCCCGTCTATCTTAAGAAATGACCGCTCTTTAGTTTCTATATAGATTCCGGCTTTGCCAGTCCATGGTCCGTCAGTGTTGAGTCCGGTCAAAGATTTTAGATCAGCTTTAATCACTAATCCGATAGCTCTGAATTGTTTTGAAAGTTCAATCCCGGAAATCTGGCTAGTTTTAGGTACAACTTGAACAGGACAATCTAATTTAATCTGCCCGTTTAATTCATTCTTGTACCCGATTTTCGCTTGGCATTTTGCTTCTTCGCCAAGAAAAATGCGATTTCCAGAAACGTTTGCTTTGAGGTTTAAATCCGCATACACGTGATCTTCTTTCACTCGTCCTTGGATAATACCCACGACTCGGGTTTGCGAATTGATTTTGGTCTCAAGGTCGATTTTGAAACCGCCTTCGTCAATCGCAGCATTAGTACCAGAAAGTGAATAAAGCAGGTGGGCAACCGCTGAAATTCCTTTTTTCTTTTTAAAATCGAGATTGGCTTGAAAATGTTCTGGAGTGAGAACAAACCCCGTGCTGAGAGAGATTTTATTCTTTGGCTCCTGTGCCTTAATCCACCCCATGAGATGGCGGGGATTCTGCGGATCAAAAGGTTTTTCACTTCCGATATTTAACTCACCGGAGAAAGTGTTCTCGCCGCTAACAAATTTTAGATCTTTTAAAATCACTTGCAGATCCCCAAACTTCGTGTCCCTTGAAATGATATCAGAAAATATCCCAGGTTTTCCTGCAGGTTTAGGAAGTGTTAAAGAAGGCCTTAGATCAATGAGGAAATTTTCTCCAACTATTAGAACCGGGTCAATCTTAGCAATTCTAAGTTTTCGATTGCGAAAAACCAAATGCGCACCAACATGAAGTTGTTGTAAACAACCTTTAATCTTGATGGAGGGAATATCCATACATAGGTTTTTAAACTCAAGGTCGAGATTTTTGTCGAGTAAGGAATAGTTTTTTATCTGTATTCCTAGGCTCTGCCAATCCACGGAAATTCCCATGGGCTTAATTTTAATGGCCATAAATTTGAGATTTGAACTTGTGAGAATTTTTTCTGGTTGCCATAAAATAAAAAGAATGATGCCTGCTGCTATCAAAGCAAACAAACTTAATCCCGCCAAAATAATCCCAGATATCTTCAATAAATTAGTCGAGATTTTCAAAATTCCTGCCCGTAAGAAAGGTAAAGCTGAAGGTGGGAGTGATTCGATTGCGGCAAAGCAATCGTTGGATCATAGACAAACCCGTTCGCCAATTCTGTTCTAAAAATTCCGATGGGAGAGGCCCATCTAATTCCAAGACCTGGAGACCAATAGAGTGGCCAACGAAGTGTCGCAGGTTCATCGCCTAGAAACCCACCATCGGTGAAAATGAAGGGCTGGAGTCCTAGCGGCAGTATGCTGGGGAAGCGACTTTCAAAACCCATGTACGCCTCTGTCAAGGCACCTAAGCCATTATTTGCTGGAAGTTCTTGTCGAGAAAAACCGCGTACGTCTTGTGTTCCTCCAATAAAATACTTCAGGGTCTCGGGCATGTTGATTCGGTCGATTCCACCATTCGGCGTGTACGTGGTTGCTAATGAGCCGCGCCAACCCAATATCAAAGAGGGTGGAGAGTAATCGCCGATGTTAAAAAGATTTTCAAAGGACAGTTTCATTTGGTAGGCCGTGAGAGAAGATCCTACCGCACTGTTGCTTAATAGATTATCGACTTCAAACTTGTAGCCTCGTTGAGGGCTACTTTTATAGTATTCAAAACCGTGTGTTGTAACCAGCAATGTCTGTTTCAAAAACAAATTTTGTGAATCGGCAACGCCCGCACCCACCACGTTATGATCGGATTGAAATGAAGGACCGAGGGTGAGTTGCCAATTCTGAAAGGAATCGTCCCAAGAATAAGCACTCAGAAAATCTAAATGTACTTCTGTGTATTCAAAATTATTTTCTTTATCTCTTTTCAATTCAAAGACCGGTTTTAGGTAAAATCGTGAAGGCTCTCTCAGGGCATACCAGGCAAAGGTAGAAGTGAAATCTTGCACACGATAAGACGCGCCAATGGTATTTTGAATTGAAGATCCGCGCTGGTTCAATCGAGTGTAGTGATAAGACAGTTGAAACTTTGGTCCCTCTTCTGTGTCAAAGCCTGCGCCAATTTGCACGAGTCTTGGTGGTCCTGCCTGAATTTTTTGATGCAAAAATGCCTCGATCTCTTCACATCGATGACTGAAATGAGTGCCAAGAACAAAATCGTTTTCAATAGCACGTCTCTCTGTTAGCGATACATTCCAGGAGTCATAATTGTCGCCTATATTGAATGCATCGAATCGCCTGATCACGCCATCATGCAGGTCTCCAATTTTTTCCGCGTCTATTTGAGCGATAGTGACATGCGGCCCTTGGTTAACCGTCAATTGGACTTCACCAGTCAAGTAATCGGAAGCAATTTCAGAAGTTGAACAAGCAAAACCAATATGGGCCATTTCTAAAGTCACCCAATCTTGCAGTTCATTCAGTTTATCAGGGGTGAGTTTTTCTCCTCTGATCTCCCGTTTTTTATCGATATCTAAATTTGCCGGTGCGCCAATGACTGAAATTTTAGAGATGATAGTTGGCCTCCCGAGATCGACATAGAGGACATTGTTTTTTATTTCGAACTTTGACTTGTGATATCCGTGAATCTGAAGCATTGCAATCAGGTGAACCTTCGCTTGAGAAGGCGGGATTGAAGACCAGACTATGCTTGAGACATCAGTGCTTTTCTTATCTCCACAAACCAACGTTATTTCATCTGAAGATAATGAAAATGGAAGTTTTTGATTGAATTCTATTGTTGGACAAATCCGAGAAGGGCCGGAGTCGCTACGGGCGTAAACCTCGGTGTCCCACGTGAAAATCTGAATAAGGAGAAGCATAAAGTAAAGCGTCATAACTGATCAGAAATAGGATCAGTTCAAGCCCGCCAAGTCAAGTTTCAGTTGGTCAGAAAAGAGAGAATAAAAAAACCAATTTAGCAGAGACCCACGCAGTGATGTTTTTGAAGCATCGGCGGCAACATAATTACTTTTTTGCATACACTCCGCCACCCTGGTCATTTGAACATATAACCACCAAGCCGATTTCAAATCGGTATGAATAAATACTCGCTTGGTGAAACCCATCTTTTTTTCCATTTCATTTTTGCTGTCATGAAGAATTGCAAAAAACTCGTAGGTGATATTTCCATTGTCTGATTTTGGAGCCGATCGAACAATAGTGGAAAATTCCATTGTTTTAGAATTTTTATTTGATTTGATCCAGTAGCTCGACCCAGGATCTCTACTGCCTGTGAAGTCTGCCAAAATTTTCGCATCCACGCCAACATATCTAGTTTCCGCCGTTGCGAGCGAAGACGTTGTGGGTTCTGGTGAAAAGTATTTTTGGATGGACATGGGGTCAGCATTAGGAATATCTAGACCGGCCATATTTATGGCATCGAAATATAGTTCCGCATGCGGAACTTGGTGTTTGTATCTTGGAATTCGAAATAAATCTTTCACCGTGTTGAGATAGATGACTCCTCCACAAGCCAAAATAGCCGTGGAATCAGAATCGTCAAAGGATCGCTTGGTTGATGTATTGGTCAAAGGATTTATATTTGTGGATCCAGGCACTGCATTAGGAGCTACCGGCACACTCACTGATTTCACTGAAGATGTAAAAGCTGGTGTCGATAATGTTTTAAGGTCTACAGCTGAGTCATTGGTGGATTCCGTCGGAAGGGTGGTTTTTATAGTTGATGATTCCGTCTGATCATTGGATGGAGATTGACTGCGGCAAGATGATAAATCTCCAGCAAGCAATCCAGCAGTAAAAATCATAATAAAAGTTCGTAGAACACTCTTCATGCGCTTCACAATAGCAATGCCTGTGCCCGATATTTTGGAACCACCTGCCGGACACTTAGGAGTTAAATCCTTGGCCTAGGTGACAGTTTTGAGCGTTTCACCGAGAAAGTTTTACTTCCTAGCTAGCTTGAATTAAAGTCCTGCCAAGGTGAAATAAATATGAGTTTTTGGACCAAGTTTTTGACAGCTTTTATCCCGTTATTTTTTGCAATTGATGCGGTTGGCATATTGCCCGTATTCCTATCTATGACGAGCGATGTATTCATAGATAAACGACGCACGATTGTGAATCAAGCCGTCATAACTGCTTTTTTTATTAGTTTTGCTTTCATGTATTTAGGAAAAGGAATTTTTCATTTCTTAGGCATCAGCATTTCAGATTTTAAAATTGCTGGAGGTATTTTACTTTTAGTTATTTCCACTTATGATTTAGTGACTACTCGAGAAAATCGCGTGCGCAACACCTCTGGCGTTGACCAAACAGAAACTATCGGAATTGTGCCTATTGGAATGCCATTGATTGTCGGACCCGCAGTGCTCACGACTTTGCTTTTGTTGACTGGAACATCTGGTTACACTGCGACTACTACTGCGCTAGTTGTAAATATTTTCATTGTCTGGTTAGTATTTTGGTACTCAGATCACATCATTAAAATTATCAGACGCGCCGGAGCTATTGCTCTTGGAAAAGTATTTGCGCTTTTGCTAGCCGCAATTGCAATTAAAATGATTCGTCTTGGGGCCACTGAGATTTGGACGTCGTTCTCGCAGACGAAGTAGCGTTTTGTGTTGAGCTCGTGCCATCAGCCGCAACGGAAGTTGCTCTGGTGCCTCTGAAATCTCCACCGGATATAATGTTTTGTAATTCACGAATAGTGTCGAGAGCCTCACCACCAGCAATCAATGTTTTTTCTTTTTTCAGTGATTTTTCGTTAGGTTTCGGAAAAAAGAATTTCTCAAATCCCATTTTCTTTGCTTCCTTCATTCTTAAGTCAGGAAAACTCACGCCTCGCACTTCGCCCGTGAGACCAAGCTCTCCAAAGAAACAATGCTTCTTTGGGATAGTCGCATTTTTCAAACTCGAAAGAAGGCTTGCCGCCACGGCCAAATCGGAAGCGGGTTCTGTGAGTTTTAAACCACCAACCACGTTCACAAAAATATCGTGGGCGTAAAGATCCAGCCGCAAGTGTTTATCTAAAATTGCCAAAATCAAATGCAATCTATTCACGTCAATACCGATGGCCGTTCGGCGAGGCATGGCCATGTTGGTGCGAGACGCCAGCGCCTGGACTTCTACTAAAAATGGACGAGTCCCTTCAATCGTGCAAAAAACTGCGCTGCCGGGTGATTGCGGAGAATTTTCCGAGAGAAATAATTCCGATGGATTTTTCACTTCGCTCAAACCGGAACTTGTCATTTCAAAAACGCCCATCTCGTGGACGGGACCAAATCTATTTTTTAAGCTTCGCAGAATTCTAAATTGATGATTGTTGTCGCCTTCAAAGCTGAGAACGGTGTCCACCATGTGTTCCAGAACTTTGGGACCCGCGATGCTCCCATCTTTAGTGATGTGGCCAACTAAGAAAACGCAAATGCCTTGGGTTTTCGCAAGATACATGAGTTTTGCCGCGCACTCACGAACCTGGGTGACTGAGCCCGGTGCGGATTGAAGGCCGGGCAAGTAAACGGTTTGAATCGAATCAATTACAACTAAGAACGGTTTTACTTTTTCAACCAGCGACAAAATCACATCTAGGTTGGTTTCACTTCCCAAGTAGAGATGGTCAGATTTCACGTTGAGACGCTGAGCTCGAAGCTGAGTTTGTCTGACGGATTCCTCACCTGAGATGTAGCAGATTTTTTTATCGCCACTTGCGAGAAGACCTACTGTTTGTAACATAAGCGTAGACTTGCCAATGCCTGGATCTCCGCCAATGAGAGTGAAGCTACCGGGTAGCAAACCTCCGCCTAAAACGCGATCGAACTCATCTATCTTGGTTTGAACTTTGGGGGTGGTGTCATCACTGTGTTTGACTTTGATTTGATCTAACGTGAGAAGTTCGGTGCTGGAGCCTAAGCCAAGGCCACGAGCAGTATCTGTTTGCGTGGGAGCGGCTTGAGTGTTTTCTTCCGCAAAACTATTCCAACTTGAGCAGTCAGGGCAGCGTCCCAACCACTTTGGACTTTGTGTTCCACAATTTTGACAAACATAAACCGTCTTTTGCTTAGCCATAGGATTTTCGTAACATGTGCTATATGTTAAAACAAAGTTAAAAGCAGAAACCCACAAGAAAACTTTAAGAGAAAAAAGAACCACCTTGAAACGTATAAAGTTTTTCATATTTGCGATTTCTTTCCTTCTGTCTCTCTTGCCCGTCCAGGCTAGCGCCGTGAACTTACCGGCGGACAACGATGCCATGGTCAAAACTCTCCTGGGACAAATGGCATCCGAGAAGAGTCCGGCGGCATTAGCTAAACTCGCTTTTGCGATTGCCGTTTTATCTCAAAAATCCACTCACCCTGAAGATGCCGCTCTGTTTTTCCAAAAAGCAATTGATCAGGGCACAAAAATGAGTGATTACGCTCATTATTTTCTCGGACTCATCGCTCTAGAAAAAAAGAATTTGCCTGAAGCGAAAAAACAATTGCTCGCTGTGCTTAAGACTCAGCCCACAAGTATTCGTAAGGCAGACGCAGAATTGCAACTGGCATTGATTGCTCGCCAAGAAGAGCGCTTTGGTGAAGCGATTAGTTATTTAACAGATCTAGAGAAAAAATATCGAAATGATCCTCAACACGCAGAGATTCTCTTTAGTTTGTTCGAGGTTTCCCAAGCTAAAAAGACGTCACCCGGAAATTCTACAGCAGCATGCTCTGCCGCACTTAAAATTTATGCGCGATATCCATTGTATGGAATTGCCAAAGGTTGGACTTTCGATCTTAGCCAGCCCTTCAAGTGCGTGATCACTCGGAAAGATCAGGAAAAAAGATTTGGCCAGCTTTTCATGGGCGGCGAATTTGCGCAAGTGCGAATAGAAGCAAAGTTCTGGCAAGAGAAACTTCGTGCGAACCCTAATCCTCATCCTGTAGACATGAGTTTTTTTGAAACGCAGTTGGGGCACGCTGACATGAGCGAAGGAAAAATCAAAGATGCCATAGCTCATTTTACGGCTGCTCAAGATTTGGGCGGAAGGAACTTTGATTCACAAATGATGTTGGGGCGCGCCTACTCACAAACGGATGACTACCCCGCTGCCGTGCAATCTTTCTTACGCGCCTACCAAATGAACCCGCGTTCAAAATCTGGTCAGAAGGCTCTTTTTCAAGCGGCGTTTTTAAGTTATCAGAATCAAGATTACGATGGCGCCGCTCGCAAGTTCGAAGAACTTCTTCGCTATGCTCATGGAAAAATCGCTTGGAATAGTCAGTGGCATCTCGCTTGGATCAGATATTTAAAAGAAGATTATGATGGAGCGCTAAAAGCCTTTAATCTTTTAGCTCAAAAAAAGAAATTGGATCGAGTTGACGGTGAAAAACTTCAGTACTGGAAAGCTATGAGTCTTTTGCGTCTTGGTTTCACCGAAGAAGCGCGACCTATTTTCAAGAATCTTACAGTTCAAAAAAGATTAGGCTATTACACTGGCGCCGCAATTGCGCGCCTTTCTACATTGCCATCTGAACCAAAACTTCCTGAACTCAAAGAACTAAAGCCTTCGGGAGTTGTTACTCCGGGAGCCGTCACTCCGGCCGCCACTCCGGCCGTTACGCCGGTTGGTGATCTAGCGGTCATTTCGCTCAGTCGCAAACTTGCAGAGGAAGAAAGCGCCGACAAAGAATTAGAGAAAATCAGCGATAAAATTTCTGATAAAGATTCAGAAAAAGACACTGAAAAAACGGCCAAAGATCTCACTCCGGGTTCGCTTGATTATTCTTCAGTGAAGGATCCTGCGCTGGTTTCTCGATTTGAACGAGTCAAAGATCTGATCGATTTAAATTTCACCGCATGGGCGCGGGCGGAACTTTTTGAAATCGAAAAACGCACTCGCAATATTCACTATCTTGAATTGTTGATGTCTGATTACGCAAAGGTAGGGGATTACAATCGCGCTGCATATTTGGCTGACGTGACATTTTCTGATCAACGGGAAAAAGAAGGAACGGAGGGCGCGTCCAAGCTCTGGAACTTCGCTTTTCCTCAAGCCTTTGGAAAATCGGTTTTAAAGTATGCCAAAAGATTTGATGTTCAGCCGGCGCTGGTTTGGAGCATCATGCGCGGGGAAAGTGTTTTTAAATATGACACTGTCTCATCTGCCGGCGCCATGGGCCTCATGCAACTGATCACGCCAACGGCAAAACGGGCTGCACAAAAATTGAAATTAGTAGATTTTAAACGTGAAATGCTGCTCGATCCAGAAATAAACATTATGTTGGGCACCTGGTACCTTCAGAGACTAGGAAAAGTCATGGAGCAAAACTTGCCGCTAGCGATTGGTTCTTACAACGCCGGTCCTCATCATGTTCAAGCGTGGCTTCTAACTTTTGGGAAGTTAGATCAAGATGAATTCATAGAACATATTCCGTATGTGGAAACACGCAATTACGTGAAAAAAGTTCTGCGCAATTATTTTGTCTATCAAACACTTTATGAGCACAAATCGAATAGCTTGGCTTTTATAGCTCAGAAATTAAATGTGAAATTCAATGGGCCAAAACCAAGTGTGGAAAACTGGGATGACTAGGCGGTCGCGTGTTTTGATTTTCAGTGCCGCGTCCTTGATGGTTTTTCTATCTGGTTGCAAATACATTCAAAGATTTACACAACGGCCCAAGTTCTCGACCCTAGTTGTTGGATTTGTCGAGTCTAAGTTTTCTTTTGACTGGCAAAAGGAAATGAATTCGCCGTCCGTATTGGCTGTGACTCATCTCATGGAAGGTTTAGTCGACTATCAAACAGACGGTAGTAAAGTCAGAATTATTCCCGCACTGGCTGAAAAGTGGGAAAGCAAATCTGATTCCACAGTTTGGACATTTCATTTACGCAAAGCGAAATGGTCCGATGGTGAAGAGTTAAGGTCAGAACATTTTGTGAATGCTTTTCGGCGATTACTTACACCTGAAAATGATTCCCCTTTTGCTGACCTTTTATTTCCTGTTAAAAATGCCCGAGAATTTTACGAGGGCAAGGTTAAATTTTTCAGTGAAGTGGGAATAAAAACTCCCGACAGCTCCACTATTATTTTCGAATTTGGTTCCCCTCAACCATTGTTTTTAGATTTGCTTGCAAATCCAAGTCTCTATCCTTTGCGAAATGAACATCTTGAGCTTTTTGCTGGCCGCAAAAAGAAATTGGAACTTATCCCGTGGATTGGCCCGTACCGTTTAATTCTTTCCGCTAAGAGGCGTGTTCAGCTTTTTGAAAATGTTACTTATTACAAGTCCCGAGGAATTTTTCAAAAGATAGATTTTTTGCTCGATAATAGAAAAGAGAAACTTGTTAATTTACTGAACGAGAAGAAAATTGATATTTCATTTGATATCGATAGTCAGCCCCCTCTTAAATATGTTTCAAGCCTTGCTGCTCCACATTTTTCTTTTTTCCAATTGGTTATCGGTTGTACCCAAAAGCCGTTAAGTAATCCTATTTTGAGACGTGTGATTGCGCTATCGATCAACAAAGAAGAATTAGCCAAGCTTGTTCCTGAGACTCAATCCATTGGCGGCGTAATTCCTCCTGGTGTTGAGGGCTATGAAAGCAATCGTGGGATGAAATACGATTCCGAAATGGCTACACTGGTTTTAAAAAATGCTCATGAAGAAAAAATACTTCCCAGTTTCACCTATGATCTTTATGTGGATAAAAAACTGGGCGCAGTGGGGATGGTCACAGCAGAAGCGTTGAAAGAACAGTTGAAAAAAAGTTTGGGGATGGAACTTAAAATTCTTCAAATAGAATTTAGCACTTCTCGTGTAGATTTTAATAAGTCAAGACCTTACATGATTTTAGAAAAAGTATTGGGCCGAAGTCTCAATCCTTATTTCTACCTGGCTCCTTACACCAAAGCTGCATTTCAAATTCGCTCGGGTTGGAAAAATAGAAACTTTGATGAGTTTCTCAAAAAACTTTCCCCTGCAAAAGCGCAGCATCTTTTGGTTGAGGAAGAAAATCCAGTTATTCCACTTTTTTCATTTTACGATCAGATTTTGGCTCTTCCCTATGTTCGTGGACTAGAGCAAAGCTTTATGCGACTGATTGATTTTAGAACTTTGAGCGAAGATAAAAAATGAAATTAGCTTTGAGAAAACTGCTGCAGTTTTTTCTCACTCTGTTTCTCATCAGCACCGTTTTGTTTTTTCTGTTGAGGAGTTTGCCTGGCGGACCTTTCGACGATGAAGTCGTTCTTGCACCTGAAATCAAAGCACAAGTTGAAAATCATTATCACTTGCGGGATCCCTTATTGACTCAATACGCTTCATATATGGGAGGATTATTCACTGGAGATTTAGGCGAGTCCTATCGTTTTCAAGAAGTTAAAGTTTCTAGCATCCTGCGTGACACATTACCGGCCACGTTTGCTCTTGGTGGAATGGCTTTTCTGTTAAGTTATTTTATTGGAATTTTTTTGGGAATTTTGGCCGCAGGTAGGTCGGTATTCATATCGCAAATTATTTTAGGGTTTTCTCAAATTGGTAGCAGCGTTCCTACTTTTTTGGCGGCCCCCATTCTCATTTCTATTTTTAGCTTTTATTTTGACCTGCTCCCTCCGGCTCTTTGGAATGGATCCACGTACTGGATACTCCCCGTGGTGGCGCTTTCGTTGAGGCCTCTGAGTCTTATCATCAGACTTGTAAGAACTTCTGCGGTTGAAAATCTACAAACTGATTATATTAAATCAGCGCGAGCCAAAGGTTTGACGGAAAATCATGTGCTCTATAAACATGTTTTGAAAAATAGTCTGATTCCGCTTCTGTCAATCTCAGGAAGTCTACTTGCGCAAATTTTATCAGGCAGTTTCATTGTCGAGCAGATTTTTGCAGTTCCTGGTGTGGCCAAGCATTTTGTGGAGTCAGTTGGCAATCGTGACTACAGTTTACTCATTGGGCTTACTCTTGTTTACTCAATTCTACTCGTCGCAGGAAATATGTTTTTTGATATTCTGGCGGCCGTGATTGATCCTCGAATTTCCGTCGAAAACAAAACGGACGATTCCCGGGTGATCTCACTATGAAATTTAAATTAGGTTTGGGATTTCTAGTGCTTATGATTTTGGTTGCGATTTTTGCACCCTTGGTTGCTCCATTTTCTTTTTCGGCCCAAAATCTTGATCGTATTTTGCTTGTTCCTAATTCTGTAAATTGGATGGGGACTGACGATCTTGGGCGAGATCTTTTTTCTCGTGTGGTTTATGGCGCGCGAGTGAGTTTGCTTGTTGGCTTGATCACTAGTTTTTTTGCTTTGATCTTTGGATTAATTCTCGGAAGTCTGGCTGGCTATGCTGGCGGAAAATTGGATACGGCACTATCGATGTTCTTTGATTTAATGCAGTCTATTCCAATGCTGGTGATGATGATTTTGGTCACGGTGTTTTTTAGTCGCTTTCATATATTTCAAGATCCTCATTTGCAAGGCGTGTTCGAAGTCGTGGCCGCTCTTAGCCTTATAAGTTGGATTGGAGTGGCCCGACTTGTACGTGGGCAAGTGATTGAAATGAAAGGCCGGCCTTTTGTGGAGGCGGCGCAAGCACTTGGGAGTCCGCCAAGTCGGGTGGTTTTCAGACACATTTTGCCGAACATTATGGGTGCGCTTATTGTGCTGCTCACCTTTCAAGTGCCCACAAATATTATGTTAGAGAGTTTTCTAAGTTTCTTGGGACTGGGATTGCAACCCCCTTACAGTAGCTGGGGCGTTCTTGCTGCGGAAGGTTGGCGCTCTCTTCGTGCCTATCCTCATTTGATTTACGGTCCGGGAACTGTTTTATTTCTCACGATGTTATCGTTTAATTTCATCGGCGATGGATTGAGAAAAAAATCAAAGCAGTGATCTTGGAAGCTTGACTTTAATCATAATTGAAAGCTACCCTTCGTGAAACTCGGGGGGAGTGTCATGATTCAAAAATTAGTTTTTATTTTAGGTTTGGTTTTCGGCTCTCAGGTATTTGCCATGCCACAAGTGGGTGACGTCGCTTATTACAACAAGCAATATGTTGTCACGCTCGAAGGTCAAGCCAACTTTCAGACCGCTCTCGAAATGGTGACATTGACTGAATACGATTCCGCCACCAAAATTTTTTCCAAGGAGACTCAAGAGATTTCGCCGATGGGACATCTCTCTAAAGTGGTCGAGAAAATTTCATCGGATGACATCATGAATGATGAATCTATCAAAGTTTTGCTAGAGAAATGTGTCGGTGGAGTCAAAGAAGAAATTATGGTCGCCAAAGTGAAAATGCCCGCCTGTCGATTGCCTACAAAGACCGGTAGCTTCATAGGGTTTCAATGGATAGCTCGTGTGCCCTTTGGTTTGGCCAAATCATCTGTAAGTTTTGGTGATTCAGCTTTCAATATCAATTTAACAAGTTTTCACACTAAATAAATACTATTTCATAGTCACTTTGACAGAAGTTTTCGCCTTCAAGTCTGGCAAACGAGAATTTGCGGCTTCCGCAAGTTGTAAAGACGAAACTACTGCCTCAAATGCGTTGCTTGCTAAGATCGATTCATTTGAAGTGTTGGCAATGGTCTCCGCTTTTCCGAATGAATCAGCCGCAGAGTTCGCGGAATCAAATGCTTTTTGATAATCCCCATTATTGTAGCAGGCTGTGGCTTGATTGAGATAAGAATTTCCAGCGTAGTTGTCACTTATCAATTCATTGTAGTTATCATCGGCTTGAGCAGCAGAACTTATTGCTGAGAAACTTAATAATGCGAGTGTTCCAATAATCTTTCTCGTTTTTTTCATTTTCCCTCTTCTCTTCCTACACGCACTGTACTTCAATAATCATGCCATTTACAATTGATGAAAATTTATCTAAATTACTGATATTGTTTAATTAAATGGTATCTCTAAATCAAGCCGGGGGAGGGTATTGCCGGTTGGGCTTTCGCCAAAAACTCGGAGGTCACAGTGTTTCGCCAAACACTTGAATGCAAAGATTAAAATGAGATGACTGATTTTGTTACACCTGTCAAAAGTCTAGCTAGCAGGAATGACTTGACCCTCGCTCTGAATTTTGAAATAACAAGCTCATATAAATTCTCAAGGGCGTAAATTTCAACAGGAGTTTCAATGTCTTCTTTTGGCAAAAAAAACTATTTTTTCACCAGCGAATCTGTCACTGAAGGCCATCCCGACAAAGTCGCCGATCAAATCAGTGATAGCATTTTAGATGCTCTTCTCGCTAAAGATCCAAATTCTCGCGTGGCATGTGAAGTTTTATGTACCACTGGCGTGGCGATGATTGCTGGTGAAATCACCACTACTGCTTTTGTTGATATGGCCGAAGTTGCGCGTGGTGTGATTAAAAAAATTGGCTATGATAGCCCCGAACTTGGTTTTGACGGAAACTCCTGCGCAGTGCTTACAAGCATTGGTCGTCAATCTCCAGACATTGCAATGGGCGTTGATTCGGCCGCCGACAAAGAACAAGGTGCCGGCGATCAAGGCATGATGTTTGGTTATGCGATCAATGAAACCCCTGAGTTCATGCCTCTCACTATCAGTCTGGCTCATAGACTGACCAAGCGGTTAGCTGGCGTTCGAAAAGACGGGCATCTGAAATATTTACGTCCCGATGGCAAGAGTCAAGTCACTATCGAGTATCGCGATGGCAAGCCTCATCGTGCAGATGCGATTGTTCTTTCTACTCAACATAGTCCTGAAGTTTCTCTGGGACAAATTCGCGAAGATCTATTGGCTCTCGTTATTAAAAAAGAAATCCCTGAACAGTGGATTGATGCGAACACTAAAATTCACGTGAATCCTACAGGACGTTTTGTCATTGGTGGACCACAAGGTGATGCCGGATTGACCGGTAGAAAAATTATCGTCGACACTTACGGTGGACATGGTGGCCACGGCGGTGGAGCATTTTCTGGAAAAGATCCTTCTAAGGTTGACCGTTCGGCATGTTATGCTGTTCGGCACGTGGCAAAAAACATTGTAGCCTCCGGAGCTGCTGACCGTTGTTTGGTGCAAGTTTCCTACGCGATTGGAGTCGCGCAGCCCACAAGTCTCATGATCGAAACTTTTGGAACTGAAAAAGTGGATCTTGATAAATTAAATCGCGCCGTTCGCGAACTTTGGGATTTAAGACCTGCCGCAATCGTTAAATATTATGATTTAAAAAAACCACGCTATCTACCCACAGCTTCTTATGGCCACTTCGGTCGCAATGAAGAAGGATTCACTTGGGAAATATTAGACAGAGTGGATGCATTGAAAAAACTTTTGTAAAAAAAAGTTAAATTGAAAAGACTTAAGAATTTATTTGAGAAATTATCCGCCAAAACAAGGAGCGCACAGATGAGCAAAACTGAGAATTACAAAGTAAAAGACATGTCATTGGCCGAACAAGGACGATTAGATATTCAATGGGCCGAGAGCCGCATGCCCGTCATGATGGAATTCCGCAAACTTTATGGGAAGACCAAACCTCTCAAAGGCCAACGCATCACGGGATGTTTGCATGTCACTAAAGAAACTGCCGTGCTGATTGAAACCTTACGTGAAGCGGGTGCCGAGATCAGCTGGTCCGGCTGTAATCCGCTTTCCACCAATGATGCTGTTGCCGCTGCTCTTGCAAAAAACGGAATCAGCGTTTACGCCTGGCACGGACTCAATCGCGAAGAATTTTATTGGTGCATTGAAAAATCTTTGGAATTTCGTCCCACCCTAACTTTAGATGACGGCGCCGATTTGATCATGACCGTCCACACCAAAAAACAAGAATATTTGAAAGACGTCATTGGCGGAACTGAAGAAACCACAACGGGAGTTCATCGTCTGCGCGCGATGGCTGCTGAAGGTGCTCTTAAATATCCCGTCATTGCAGTTAATGACGCTGAAACCAAATGGGATTTCGACAATGTTTACGGAACTGGACAGTCAAGTTGGGATGGAATCATCCGCGCGACGTCGGTTTTAATTGCTGGAAAGACTTTCGTTTCTGGTGGTTACGGCCACTGCGGAAAAGGTTGTTCTGAACGTGCCAAAGGCATGGGAGCAAATGTTATCGTTACAGAAATCAGACCCACTGCTGCTTTGAAAGCAACTCTTGATGGTCACCGAGTCATGAAAATGGACGAAGCCGCTAAGCACGGAGATATTTTCATCACCGCTACCGGAATGAAAGACGTTTTAGTGAAACGCCATTTCGAAGTCATGAAAGACGGCGCGATCATTTGTAACACTGGTCATTACGATTGTGAAATCAACATTCCCGATTTGGAATCTTTGGCCGAAAGCAAACGTACCATTCGCCCCAACTGCGAAGAGTACACATTGAAGAACGGTCGCCGATTGTTTTTGCTCGCACAAGGACGTTTGGTCAACTTGGCCGCAGCTGAAGGTCACCCTTCAGAAGTGATGGACATGAGTTTCGCCAACCAATTTTTGGGCATGGTCAAACTTGCTCAAGATGGCAAAACCATGGCAGCAACAGTTCACGACATCGATCCCGCACAGGATCAAATGTTGGCTGAAATCAAACTGCGTACCCAAGGCTACCAAATCGACACCCTTACCCCAGAGCAAATCAAATACGCCAACAACTACCTCGAAGGAACATAAGGTACGCCGTACCTCTTCCGCAAACCTAGATGACCTGAGCCTCCAAAGGATTTGGAGCTCGGTCTTTGTTTGTTCCAAAGCGAAATTCCTTCCTTCTAATGGCAAACTTAATTGCCTCAAAATCTTTCTGACCATATTCAGTGTTGAGCCAGTTGAGAGTCTTTTCGGGATTTGGAAATAAAATTTTATCTTCCGTAACCGGAATGATTAAAGGTTCGCGACCTAAAAGTGAACCGAGTGTGCTGAATTTGTAGTCTTCTACTTTTTCGATGAGGCCGGCATGCACGGGATTTCTGTAAACATATTTATAAGCATGCAACTGATAGATATTGGTTTTTAAAATCGACCAATAATACGGACCTCCAAACGTTTGATTTATTCGCCCGGTTTGTCTACTTATTGCTTTACTTACTTCCCTCATAAAATAATTAATAATTTCTGATAGAGGAGCGTCAGGGGTTTGAACCAACATGTGAAAATGATTATTCATTAGTACAAACGAAGAAATCTGCAGGCCAAAGGCGTGATTGCAAAAGTATAAGTATTCCGAGCAAATTTCCCAAACCTCTGACAATGGCATTTCAAACCAATCTTTGTTTAGGCATCTCGCGGACACGTGATATTTGAATTCGGTTGTAAATTGGAATCTCTTGCGCGGCATAAAAGTAGTATCTGCAAATCCCTTGCGCACTGGTAAGGAGATATGTTTGTTTTGGAACGCATTCAGTTCCGGACTTTGGACATAACCGGACGGATGATAAAGTACGCCGTACCGTATCCGGCTTTACAACGCCGGATACGGTACGGCGTACCTTTACTGGTTGAGTAGGTAGTTGAGGAGGGCGCTGGCGTCCATGGAGCCGAGGCCGGTGACGGCGTCCCAGCTGGTGCCAGTGTTAAAGGCGCCGTTGCTTCCGGATGTCACGTCGTGAAAAATTCTAGCGCGTTCCAAGTCGGTTAACCCGTAGATGTAGGGATTTAAATATCCAAGCGGTTGTTTGCTGATGGCTTTGCGCGCGTGATTGACCAGTGCTAAGAAACCTGCCCACTGAGGGGCTGCCATGCTAGTCCCGCCCATGACGAGCCAGCTTTGAGTACCTTGGTCGCTGCTCCAGATAGCTTCGCCTGAAGCAGGATCAGCGTTGAAGCCCACATCGGGACTGGATCTTCTGACGTAAGGCGCGCGGAATGACGATTGCCAAACTGGTAAATCAAATAGCGAACTGATTCCGCCGCCGCTTCCACTCCAAGCAATTTCTGCGGGTGCGGTGTTGTTGCCTTGAAACGTTGTTCCGCCAACTGCGACCACATAGGGGCTGGCTGAAGGAAAATCGACAACGATGGATTTGTCACCGCAACCGTCTGAACCATTATCGCCGGAAGCCACAAAAATATTTATTCCTTGTGCAACAGCGCGAGCTAAAACTTTTTTCATGTCTTCCGAGTGTTGAGACGTGACATTTTTTTCGCATGTACCCCAGCTGTAATTCACAACTTTGGAACGGTTATCATCTAAAATCGCGGTGAACATTGAAAGTTCGCCGACATCACTGTTCAGCGCAGACGCAAACACATGAATGTTAGCTCCGGGTGCAATCATGCCCGTGAATTCAGCATCGAGATCGGTTTCAACAGCCGAGTTTTCATCATACTTTGGTGTGCCATTAAATTTAACTTGATCGATTATTGGGAGCGGCAAAAGTTTGGACGATTTGTAAAACTTTCGAGCATTTGCAATATGGAATCCTGAGTAGGTTGCGACAGCAATGCTTTCGCCTGCACCACTGATTCCACTTTTGTAAATGGGATCAAATCCGTAAGCGGATTTAATGGTCGATTGTGGCACTCCGTTTGGATAATCGGATTTGGCAGCTTCCGAAATGCTCTGTCTTCGCATATGGGGAATCATTTTGCGAGAGTTGTCCAAACCAGAAATGCTTTCAACTAATGAATGCGCGGAAAAATTGGGTGCAACTGCATTCATGTGAAATCCGGAAGAGAAAAGCTGAACTTGAGTATTGAACGCGTGATCGTATATTTTTGAATCAGCGCTGATCGTCACCCAAAGATGCGTTGGAGATTCTTTGATAATCTTAAACCCTTCTTTTTTCAACTGAGCGATGAATTCGTTATAAGTGCTGTCATCCGGACCAGAAAGATCTCGGATTTCTTCTGGAGTAAAAAATTTGTTGAAACGTGTTGACGTGGGGTCTTGCACATCAGTAGCAAGTGCCTCCATTGGGATTTTTTCTTGCAGTTTCAATACGGCGACCACATCTTTTGCAAAAGCGGAAGTGGCCATAGCTACAGTTAAGAAAAATGCGGGTATGGTAATAGAAAAATAAAGTAATGACTTCATTAAAATTCCTCCTCGAATCGGTTTTATATCCGGTGGTAATACACAAGGCGCTACACCGGTCACGTTGACCGTTCGGGGAAGTTTGAAATTATCTTTAGAAAATCGTAAAAATTTTAGACGTAAAATACAAAACTAGATTGGGCTAAAGGCTTGTTCCAGGTTTTTTCTCGATTAGAAGGATCTGAATATCCAGGCTGGATTTTATCTCGGCACCATTTTGGTTATAAAGACCTGAGTAAGTAAAATTAATCTCTTTGCGACGAAGCGAACTTAAAAAATCGATGATCTTATTGTTTAACGGTTTTTCATCGGCAATAATCATAAAACCGGAATCTTTGAGGTGGTTGTACCAGTTTTTAATCCCGGCGATTTCATCCGGCAGATACATATGCATGACAATAGCTGTGATTATGTCAAATTTCTTTGAAGATAAAAATGTCTGGGCATCTGCATTGATAAATCGAGGTGCAAACTCTGGTGAGAAAATATTTTCACCAAATCGTTTTTTTAAAATTAATAAATCAGTTTTATTCATTCGTGGATCATTCGGCCAATCGAAAAGATCCATGTGAGTCATTTCAAGTTGCTCTGAACTAAGAAGTTTGGCGCGGGCGATTTCTCGTTGAGGAATTTGTAACCCTCCGCCGAGCTCAAGCCATTGAACAGGTTCGTGACGAGATTTTGAGATCGCTGAAATCATTTTCACCCAATCAAGCTTCTCGAGTGAAGCCGCTCCTGTGATTTCTCTGAGGTATCTTGCTACCCCGTTAGGACCCCAATTGGGATTTTCATCCAGGTATGGTTTAAAAATAAAATGTCGCTCATATATTCCTAGATCGCGGCTTCGACAAAGCTCGCGTTGAATAGGCAGTTGCTTTGCGATCAAGTCAGTTAATCGTTCAGCGCAAGAAACTGGTGGAACAAGGGCGGGGAGTATTTCCGCTGACACTTTTGGGACCGCTAAGACCGCTGTGCAAAATGAAATAACTGACAGCAGGTTTCTCAAAAGCGGCACCGGCATTTCTTTCGGGATGAATGGTTTAGTCTTGGAAAAATTCGAGAGCGGATTTTTTTTCCGTCATCGTGTCCTTATAACCAAGGTTCACCAGAGTTTTACAAAAGCCCGGTTCAAATAGCAAGTAACTCACAATTTCTGAAGTATCTTCAATTGGACCCAGTCCAGCGAGCAAATATTGGACGATTTTTGGAAGCAGATCTGCCTCATTGCGTGCCAGAAGCCCTATATCCTCAGACGGATACACGGAAAAAACGTCGACCGCTTTTAAACCCAATTCTTCTTGAACCTTACTTTCAACATTTTTCAAAATACGGTTGAATTTTCGACTTCGCTCGACGTCGGCCTGAAGTGCATCTAATAAAACGGCGTTCAAAAGTGTATTGAGCACTCGCCCAATGCTTGGAGTTTTATTAGCCGTCACGGCTTGATTTTTACTGTTTTCTTGTCTCACACCAATGGCGACCATTCGATCAGCACCAAGATGCACTGCTGGGCTCAGTGGCGCTGTATTTCTCAGGCAACCATCACCCATGTATCTTCCATTCAATTCAATTGGAGGAAAAAACAATGGTATCGCGGAGGAAGCCATAACATGCGCGGTTTTTAAAATCGCGTTTTCGCTTCTTCTCTGAGGCCGTGACCAATGTTTAAATTCTTGGCTCGATTGCACGAATGTGATTCCTTCGGAATTTTGATAATCCGTGGCAGAGATAGCGACTTGTAGAAGATGTCCATTATCTAAATTTTTCTGAAGTTGTTCGAAAGAAATATTGTCTTCCAAGAGTTTCCAGAGTGGGCGAGTGTTCAGAAAAGCTTGTGCAGAATTTTTCTTTCGGAAAGATCCCATCGTGACATCTTTTATCCAGCCCGCGCCAATCTTTGCCATTGAACTAATATCCGTCGCAAAAACTTCATTGGCGTGAATGTTGGACCAGAGATTCACCAATCCATCGGCAGCTTTATCCCAATCATGGGCGGTGGCGGCAAGATAAGCGGCATTGATCGCTCCAGCGCTATTTCCTACTATGATTTGAAAGGGGTGATCATTTCCGGCTTCTTTTGCTATCTCAATGAGTGCTTTGATGGCGCCAGCTTGATAAGCCCCGCGCGCGCCGCCTCCTGATAAAACAAGTGCTGTTTTTTTGCCCATGATTTGAGTTTGAAGCGAGCGCGCAAATTTGTCTAGACTGGTTTATCTAGACTAGTCAGCGTGTGCCCAATTGCATCGATGTCTGGTGATCTTGCAATTCAGTCAAAACTGCCTCTGCCAAGTTTATATTTGCTTGGTCTTCCGCCATTTTTCTAGGATTGATTGCTCGATGCGGGTAAGTTCGACCATCTTGTTTTTGAATCACAAAATCTTGACCGTATTTGGACCAAAACTTAAGTCCGGAAGCTACGTAATTCTGAAGTGCTAACACACGGAGATCAAATTCAGAAGGTTCGTCGCGGCGAACGGACTGCTGCGTATTTTTCGGGGAGTGTTGATCTTCGTTAAATCGACGTCCCTCAACTTGTTGGGAACTTGCGAAGATGAAGCCCGAGTCCCTCAAAACTCTTTCACTCCGACGAAGATCGCTGGTGTCGGAAAGCAATTCAGACTGGGAGAAAACAGGTTTGTCCACTCCGGGGGCAGATTGAACATTTCCATTTTGATGGCATGCCAAAAGTGTAGAGAGCAGTGTGACTGTAGCCAATGACATTAATAAATTTTTCATAAACGACCCCTCAACATCAGACACCAAACAACATATTTGGTTGATGTTAACGCGCCGCGCAGTTTAATACAATGAAATGTTGGTGAGGAGTAAAGTTTACTTTAATTCTATTTTGACGGTGTCATCTTCGCGTGAAAGAAACTGAGGCACTTGTTGGAGAATCTCATTGGTTGTTTTCATCCTTCGTGCAAACGATTTCATCATGGAAATAGCCCAAACTGGGAGTTCTGCAAGAAGTTCTTCGTAGCCCTCTGGAGAAATTTTAGCGATTTTGCAATCCTCTAAAGCTCTGGCAGAGGCAGATCTTGGTTTTTTGTCTAAAAGTGCAAATTCACCAAAAGACTCACCTTTTTCAACAGTCGCAATGTTCACTCGTGTGCCCGACGTGTTTTTAGTAAAAATCTGGACCCGTCCGCTCTCGACTATAAAAAAGTGGAAACCCACTTCGCCCTCGCTGAAAATTAAATCGTGAGTTTTGAAATCAACATGAGTGATTTTTTTATTGGAGTCCGTCATTTCGACTTCCTTAATGTGTTCATCTGAGATTGACCGTAAGTAAGACCAAATTGCTCGAAAGTATTTTCTTTAATATAGTTAGTCACTTCTTCAATCGAATCAGTGATCATAATTCTTTTGATATCGTTATCATGGAGGGCTCCACTCTTAATCATGTCTTGAAACAAAACGAACAGCGGTGCCCAATATTCTTTGCCCATTAGAATCAATGGAAAATCTTTGATCTTGCCCGTTTGAACGAGAGTGGCGATCTCAAAAAATTCGTCTAGAGTTCCAAATCCACCAGGCATAGCAATGAATGCGTAAGAATATTTTGCGAGCATTAATTTTCTGACAAAGAAAAATTTGAATTCAATCCAACGGTCCAAATATTTATTGGGTTCTTGCTCGTGAGATAAAATAATATTGCAGCCGACTGATCTGCCGCCCACATCTTTTGCTCCGCGATTAGCGGCTTCCATAAGCCCGGGGCCACCACCAGTCATGACAGTGAAACCGAGTTGCGAAATCTTCGCGCCCACTTCGCGGGTGATAGCATAATAGGGGTGTGTTTCATGAAATCTGGCAGATCCAAAAATGGTCACGCACGGGCCAACAAAATGTAAGGTGCGAAAGCCGCGGATGCATTCGAGAACTATCCGAAGAAGCTGTTTGAGTTCTTTAAATCGCGAGTGAGGGCCTTCAAGAAAAACTCTCTCTTCCGAATCACCGCTTTGTTTTCCCCACTCTTTTTTATTTATAGGCATTGGGTGAGGGTGATGCTTTTGGCGTTTAGTGTCGCAGCATTGCAAGTGCCAGTGAAAGCAAGAATTTCTGTCGGAGTTCCATCATTCCACGTGGTTTGAATGCTGCCGCCCGTGGGCATGCAGCAACCCGCGGAGTAGGTGAGAGTTCCTGCAACTGTGGATGTTCCCACTCGCTGAACTTTTGTTCCTAGAGGAGGATTTTTCCTATCTTGAATATTTACAGTTCCAGCTGTGACATTGTTTCCAAGATCAACAGTGACGCCTGTGACTAAATCCGTGTTGAGCTCATAATCCCAAACATTATAACTGCCAACATTTGCACCAATATGAATCCCGTTGATAATAACACGTCTTGCGACGGCACCAGTGAATGTGATGGTGAGACCCGTATTGGTGACCAATGGACTTGATCCGTAAGTGGATGATGAGGTATCTAAGAGTGTGTTTAGAATGGGCAGTCCCGAGGAAGTTCCAGCAATAGGATTGAGGACAATTCGGTCAGTAGGAGCCCCGAAACTTCTTGTTATGACGTTACCTGCCACAAAGGTGGGGAACGTTCCGCAGGTCCAAGCTATATTTGAAGATCCAGTAGACGTAAGATACATCACCCCCTGCCACAGCACGCCAGTCGGAGAAACAGGCATGTTACAAGAGGTGTATTGAATGATCATTTGAGGGGTCGTAGGGGTTGCATTGACTGAACAATTAGTTGCGTCGCCGGCTCCCGGTTGGAGCGTCGGGCAAGTGATCCCGGCGGCAAGCTGGGCATGGGCTTGTGGCAGAATATCGAATTCATTTTTCAACCGAGCAAAAAAGTTTTTCGTGCCTCTAGGAACAGCCATGGCCTGAGTGCCCGTACTTGACGTGATGTTGACCGTTCCGCTGATAATCGCGGCGACCACTTCGGATGCAGATGTGGAGTCTGTCGGTGGAATTGGTGCCACTCGATTAGAGGTACAATTGACAAAGAAAATTGAACATAAAAGAATGAGTCCGCCTGATGCGGTTTTCAATAAATATTTAAAGGCGATTTTTTTTTGCACCTCCAAAAGCTACCGGACCCAGCTGGGTAAATCAATAAATGACTTCATGAGTTCATAACTTTTATCGGGATCACCATGGCCTAAAATATTATTCGCTGTTTCAACTGCGCCAAATATGGTGCTGAGCCGATCATCAGCATTTTTTCTGAGTCGTTTTTGAATCAGCTTGGTTTCGTCCAAATCATTTTTTCCGTGAAAAACGTCTTCAATCAAAAGTTCTCGAAGCTTAAAAGACTCATTGCGGAGACGAATCATTTCATCATCGGTATCTTTGTGAAGTGCAGAGAGTTTGCTCTTTTGATCATCCGTCAAATGACTGGCTGAGGTGATTGAAGTTTCTAGTTTCCGAGAAAGTTCCTCGCTATTGGTAATCTGAGGCATGTTTTTGAGCTTTTCATCTAAAGCTCGATCGATTTGTCCATGGGAGCAGGCAACGGCGAATAACGCTGCAGTGAAAGTTAAGGCAGCTAAGGTGGGAAGTAGGCTGAATCGCTTTTTCATTGTGAACATAAAATCACTCCTTATTTGTCTCACTTAAATCACGAAGACGCTTTTAGCGCAATGTATTATCGGTTATGATTGACATATGAACATGGGATCATTCATTGCGGGCATTATTTTTGGAATCGTTGGCGTTTATTTTCTAAAAAGAGGGAAGAAAGAAACTAACTTTTATTTTTTAGGCGTCGGCCTGACACTCATTGTTTACACGTACTTTGTAGATAACGTCATTTTATGTTGGCTGATTGGAATTGGGCTGACATTTCTAGGCTACGCTATGAGATTCAGTTAAGATTCCTGATTGACCTTCTGCTGTTTCTTGTGAACGGTCATTAAAATGTAATCCCACAGGGGAGAGCTTACCCCGAAGTTAGAAGTGTGATCGTTGTAATGATGCATGAAGTGATTGTTGCGTAGTTCAATGAACCAGCGACTTTTGAAATTAAAATGATGAATCGCAAAGTGCGCCATATCGTAACAAAGATAACCAATCATAAAACCAGAAAAGAATCCGTTGAGCCAATAGTGGGGCATGATTCGGCCAAATAAAAAATAAAGTAACGCAGCAGCAATGATTCCAACAGTGGGTGGCATTACAAGGCGCTTTGAATCTCGGGGATAGTCATGATGAATGCCGTGAAATAAAAAGTGCATGTATTTTCCGATTTTATTTTCCGGTTCCCAGTGAAAAATAAATCGGTGAAGCAAATATTCGAAAAGTGTCCAAACTAAAAATCCTGAAGCGAGAACTTCAAAAGCCAATGACCAGCTTGAGATCGTCTTCATCTGGACAATAAAACTATAAATAACTACAGGAACAAAAACTATGAGTGGAGTAACTGGGTGGACTTTGGTGAGAGTTTCGAGCTGTTTATTTTTAAACAACTGCGGGGACTCATCTTTATTTGAAACGAACTTTTTCATAGTTTCCATGGCCTCTAAAGATAATTTCTTTAACGGTCTTGTCAATATTAAACGGGCAGGGTAGCGTAATCTAAACCTTTGAAAAACGAGAGTAAAGATGGAAAAAATCAAAAGCGAAATCGTCCTAAGTAACTTAAACTGGCGATATGCCGTGAAAAAATTTGATTCGACGCAAAAACTATCGGACGCAGATCTAAAAACTTTGGAAGACGCTTTATTGCTTTCTGCCTCTTCTAGCGGCTTGCAACCATGGAAATTCATCATAGTCAAAAGTCAGGACGTTAAGAAAAAGTTGACGCCAGTCTCATATAATCAGCCACAAATCGAGGATTGCTCGCACTTGGTTGTCTTTTGTCATGCAAAAAAGATCGATGAAAACTACATAGAAAAATACATCCAACACACTGCTAAAGTTCGCGGAGTGCCCGCCGACGGTTTAAAAGCTTTCAAAGATTCCATGGTGGGTTCGATTGTTAAAGGGCCTGTGAGTCAAATTGTTGATCATTGGACGGCCCGACAAACTTATATTGCGCTTGGATTTCTTCTTACAACAGCAGCCATGATTGGCGTTGATTCTTGCCCGATGGAAGGATTTAACTCAGTCGAATATGATAAAATTCTTGGCCTCACAGAAACTAACTATAAGTCAGTAGCCATCGTGGCATTGGGTTTTAGGAGTTCGTCCGACACGTTTCAAGCGTTCAAAAAAGTTCGCTTTCCAAAAGAAGAATTGATCACCGAAATCTGAGTTCCGGTGACCATGGATTCGAGCCAAGCCGAAACCGGCCAGTCTCCAGAAAATGTGATTCGAAAAATGGCTCTCTATGATTCCACTGGGAAAGCTGCCGGTGGAATTCTAACCATGGGAATGTAGTACTTAGCGGCTCATCGCCAGAACCGGAAAGTTTTCGAAATTTATCATTCAAGAAAAGCAGTTTTTAGAGGCCATTCTTCATTTTGCAAGTTCTCACCTCAAGTGAGTTTTGTTGGAACATATTGCTGTGTATGGCAACATGTGGTATTTCTGACTCATGGGCATCAAAAAAATCACCACCACCGTCTATATCACTGAAGAACAAAGCCTTCTCTTGAAAGAATTGAACAAACGAACCCGCGTTCCGGTTGCAGAATTTATTCGCGAGGGAATTGATCTCGTTTTGGAGAAAAACTCGCAACATTTGCCTGGGCAGATCGATTGGCTTAAAGAACCGAAAGCTAAAGCGAAGAAAAATTGACGTCAAGGCCTCAAAGCCTTTATAACCAAGTCCATGTCTCAAATATTAGAACACATTCGGAATTTTGCAATTATCGCGCACATCGATCACGGTAAGAGCACCCTTGCTGATCGTCTCATCGAACACACCGGAGCACTTAGCAGCCGGGAGATGAAAGATCAGTTTCTCGACAACATGGAGCTTGAGCGTGAGCGTGGAATCACCATCAAAGCGCAAACCGTAAGGCTTAACTACAAAGCACTTGACGGAAAAACATATCAGCTAAATTTAATAGACACTCCGGGACACGTGGATTTCAGTTATGAAGTTTCGCGATCGCTGGCTGCTTGTGAAGGTGCCATCTTAGTGGTCGATGCCTCTCAAGGTGTTGAAGCGCAAACTTTGGCCAATGTTTACATGGCTATAGAAAACAATTTAGAAATTATCCCGGTACTTAACAAAATTGATTTGCCTGCTGCAGATCCTGACGGGGTGAAGCAGCAAATCGAAGACACCATCGGTCTCGACGCATCGGAAGCCGTTTTTGCAAGCGCCAAAGAGCGCATCGGCATTGCGGATATTCTGGAAGCTGTTGTTAAAAAAGTTCCACCACCTAAGACCGAAATTAACGTTCCTTTGCGTGCTTTGATTTTTGATAGCTGGTTTGATCCTTATCAGGGCGTGGTTATTTTGGTGCGCGTGATGGAGGGCGGCGTTAAGCCCGGACAAAAAATTCGTCTCATGAGTGTTGGAAAAGATTTCGAAGTTCTTAAAGTCGGCGCCTTCATGCCTTTCGCCGCTAATTTGTCTGATCTCAAAGCTGGCGAAGTCGGATTTATTATTGCCGGCATCAAAGATGTCCATGACACAAAAATTGGAGACACCGTCACGGATGCTAAGAAACCTGCGACACTCATGCTCAAAGGTTTCAAAGTCGTGAAGCCCATGGTGTTTTCCGGAATTTTCCCGGTCGATGGACCTGACTATGAAAATTTAAGAGACGCACTCGATAAACTCACTCTCAATGATTCAAGTTTCACCTATGAACCAGAAACAAGTTTAGCTTTAGGTTTTGGATTCCGTTGTGGATTCTTAGGCCTTCTCCATATGGAAATCATTCAGGAGAGACTCGAGCGCGAATATAATCTTAGCTTGATCACCACTGCTCCAAGTGTTGTCTACCGTGTCACCCAGACTGACGGCAAGGTTATGGAGCTTGAAAATCCTGCTGATCTTCCTGACGTCACAAAAATTGCGGTTTTTGAAGAACCCATTATCACGGCGACAATTCATTGTCCGTCGGAATACATCGGGGCTATTTTAAAATTATGCGAAGACAAACGCGGAACGCAGAAAAAATTAGAGTATGTGACATCAGTAAAAGCGATCATTGTTTATGAGATTCCTTTGAATGAAGTTGTCATGGATTTTTATGATCGTTTGAAAAGCATTTCAAAAGGTTACGCTTCTCTCGATTATGAGTTCACAGAATTTAGAGAGAGCAAACTCGTCAAACTCGACATTTTACTGAATAACGAACCCATCGATGCGCTCTCACTTATTGTGCATGAGAGCAAAGCCGTCAATCGTGGAAGAAAATTAACTGAGAAATTAAAAGAGCTGCTATCTAGGCAGCAGTATCAAATTGCTATTCAAGCAGCGATTGGTGCAAAAGTCATCGCCCGCGAAACTCTGGGAGCTCTCAGAAAAGACGTGACAGCAAAATGTTATGGTGGTGACATCAGTAGAAAGAGAAAGCTTCTTGAGAAACAAAAAGAAGGCAAAAAGCGCATGAAAACAATTGGATCTGTGGAAGTTCCACAAGAAGCGTTTTTGGCCATTTTGAAAGTGGAGGATTGATCGAGTGAGTGAAATGTCAAACTTTGTGAAAAGTATTTTTAAAAAGAAGCCTAAAGGAAATAAAAAAGGGACTTGGTCCGATGGATTCGGTTCATTATTGCTTGCAGCACTTTTGGCGTTGAGCATCCGTTGGCTTTTGATAGAAGCTTACGTCATTCCTTCGGGCAGTATGCTTCCCTCACTTTTGATTCAAGATCACATTTTTGTGAACAAACTCATTTATGGAATCAGAGTTCCTTTTTCCAAAGAATGGCTTGTGAAGTTCAGAAATCCTTCTCGTGGCGAAGTCATTGTTTTTCGATACCCAGAAGATCCCCAAACATTTTTCATCAAGCGCGTCATAGGTACCCCTGGAGATAAAATTTCTTGGGATGGTCAGCAACTTTCCGTCAATGGCGAAAAAGTGCCCACTGAAGTCGCTCCCGATAAAAATTATTATATGAATATGCTCAAAGAATCAGAAATGAGTGGAGGCAAAGATTCGTACGAACTTTACCAAGAATCTCTCACCGGACACATTCATCCTACGTTAGTCAAAAAAGATTCGGTTCATGCCACACTAAAAGATCATGAAATTCCTTCTGATTCTCTTTTTGTCATGGGTGACAATCGTGACAACTCCAATGACAGCCGTTACTGGGGCTATGTTCCCATGGATCACATATTGGGACGTGCGATGTTCGTTTGGCTAAGTTGCGATGACACCCTACCTGGCCCACTTAATATTTTATGCAATCCTTTGACCATCAGATGGGCAAGATTTTTCCATAACGTAAGATGAAGCGAGCGGAAAAGTCCGTCCTCAGAGAAAACATTGAAGGCGCACTGGTGGCAGTGGTCATCGCGCTTATTGTTCGCACATTTGTCATGGCGGCTTATAAAATTCCAACTGGCAGTATGATTCCTACGTTAAAAATTGGCGATTTCATTTTTAGTTGGAAGCTTCCTTACGCCATGAAAATTCCGTTCTCTAATTTCAATCTCATCACACCTCGAATGCCAAACCATGGTGATGTCATTGTTTTTAAATCCTTGGAGGATCCTGCGACTTCACTCATCAAACGCGTGATTGCTCTCCCGGGTGACCGTATAGAAATCAAAAAACGCATTCTTATTCTCAACGGTAAAACTTCTCACTACGATGCTCTCGCTACAGATGCCGTCACGGGAGATTCTTACCGCGATTATTATCAGATTTATCGCGAGGAGGTCATGGGACAAACTCACGATGTCATGTTCAGACGAGGGCAAGAGGAAGAATCTTTTGGCCCCGAGGTTGTTCCTGAAGGAAAAATATTTGTTCTTGGTGACAATCGGGACTCCTCCGAAGACAGTCGCAATTGGGGAATGGTCCCCATTGAAAATGTCGAGGGACGGGCATTTATGATCTGGCTCTCACTCGATTGGGATCATCGTCATCACTCGACAGGCTTGCCTCGCATCCGTAATGAACGGTTGTTCTCTAAAGTTAATTAATTCGTACATTCTCTCAACATTGGCTAGCCTTTGTTCAGCTTTAGCCTCCACGTTGCCATAGCGCTAGGTATGCCGTTTGCTCTCTAGAGAGTTTGAGCAAAGTGACTCAGATTTCTACATTTCAAAAGGGGGACGTATGAAAAAGTCTAAATCGAAAATGAACAAGGATTTCAAGAAATTCACTGAAGAGAAACTTAAGCACAGAAAAGGCGGCGACGCCGGCGCCACTTCAACGGGAATGCATCCGGAAGACAAGGGAACTGGCAGCGTTAATTCTTCTAGCGGAAGTCTTTACACCAACAAACTCTTTCGTTGATCTTTCTCAACATTGACCGGGGCGGGTTGGCCGCCTGGTTATTTTCGAAATTCAAAATCAAAGACCGCCAAGCACCTTGACTTGGAGATAGAGGTTCAATATATTCACGCCTAATGACTTCAACTCTTTACGGGCGCTCTCTTCTTGATATTTCTGATTTTAACCGCGAAGAAATCTCATTTCTTTTTCAAGAAACCAAAAAACTTAAAAATTTAAAATCAACTCAGCCCTTAGCAGCAAATCTAGCTAAAACTGTCGCGCTGATGTTTTTTGAACCTTCAACGCGCACTCGATCAAGCTTTGAGATGGCTGCATTCAGACTTGGGATCAGAGTTTTGAACTTCAATTCGGTTGAAAGCAGTACTAAAAAGGGCGAAACCGTTTTTGATACCGCGCAAAATATAGAAGCTCTTCAGCCAGACGCCATGGTTATTCGACATGGTGGAAGTGGCATTCCTCTGCAGATTTCAAAGCTTATTAAAATTCCTGTGATCAACGCTGGCGATGGGTTCCACGCTCATCCCACTCAAGCTCTACTTGATGGTTTTACTATTTGGGAAAAGTTTGGCGAGGAACTCAAAGGCCTTCAAGTTTTGATTGTGGGGGATATTGCTCATAGCCGAGTTGCTCGTAGTGGGATCAAATGTCTGAAAATGTTCGGTGCTAAAGTGAAAGTTTGTGGCCCACCCACTTTAATTCCACCGTTTGTCACCGAGCTTGGCGTGGAAGTGGATTATAATCTTGATCGTTGCCTGCCTGAAGCTGACGTGGTGATGGGTTTGCGCATGCAACTCGAAAGACAGACTTCTTTTCAAGTGCCCTCAATCAAAGAATATTCTCAACTTTATGGAATCACTTCTGAGCGCCTGGAGTTGATTAAAAAGACGGCTATTATTATGCATCCCGGACCTGTTAATCGTGGGATTGAATTCGCTTCAAGCGTTTTGCGAGATCCGAGATCTTTGGTGATGCAACAAGTGCAGAACGGTGCCTACATTCGTCAGATTTTACTTTCCCAAATTTTGGGGGTTTCATGAGCACGATCACTCTCAAAAACGCTATTCTTTTTGACCCCAGCCAAGGCCTTCAAGAAAAAGGCAGCGTGGTTATCGAAAATGGTCTGATCATCGATGTGATCAAGGGCAAGAACGTTGATTCCGGAAAAATAATTGATATTGGGAGTCAGCATTTGCTCCCAGGATTTATCGATTTGAGATCTCATCTAGGAGAACCCGGATTTGAAAATAGAGAAAATATAAGATCCGGAACCGCCGCCGCCGCAGCTGGTGGATTCACCACCGTGTGCACTCTACCAAATACTCAGCCAGTGAATGACTCTGGTTTTGTCACTCAACACATCATTGAAAAAATCAGGAACACGGCGCTGGTGAGAGTGCATCCTATTGGGGCCATCAGTCAAAAGCTTGAAGGGCAAGCCATGGCTGGAATTGATTCCATGATCAAAGCCGGTTGTGTCGCTATCAGTGATGGTTCTAGAAGCGTCATGAATGCTTACTTGCTCAGAAAAACCATGGAGTACCTTAAAACTTACGACATTCCTGTGATCGAACATTGCGAAGACGTGAACTTGGTTGGGCTCGGGGTTATGAACGAGGGCTTAGTCAGTTCGCAAATTGGATTACGAGGAATTCCACATACTGCTGAAGATGTGATTGTTTCTCGCAACATAAGTTTATGCGCTCATACTAAAGGGCGTTTGCACTTAGCTCATTTGTCTTCCCACGGGGCTATTGAAAGCCTTGCCCATGCTAAGGCTCGCGGTATTTCGGTGACGGCAGAGGTTTCTCCTCATCATCTACTTTTGACCGATGAAAGCCTTCGTGATTACAATACGGCGTTCAAACTTTCTCCGCCCCTTAGAACAGAAAAAGATCGTAAGCATTTGGTTGATGCGCTCCGGTCCGGAGTGATTGATTGCATCGTCAGTGACCATTCTCCACAAAGCGAAGAAGACAAAGACGTCGAATTTGAAAATGCGGAAAATGGTGCTTCTGCCTTTGAGACGACTTTTGCGGCTTGCTACAACTTGGTGGAAAACAAAGAACTCACTTTGAATCGACTCGTCGAAAGCATGACTTCCTCACCTGCAAAAATATTTAAATTCAAAGATCGCGGGCAAATTAAAAAAGGCCTGGTCGCAGATTTTGCCGTCGTGGATTTAAATTCTTCTTGGCAAATTGACTCGGCAAAATTTTTCTCAAAATCAAAATACACTCCCTTCCAGAATTTAAAGGTCAAAGCCCGGGTCACTCAAACAATTGTGGGCGGCTACACGGTCTTTGATTTAGAAAAAGGAATAGTCAGGTGAGGGAATCGCAGACGGGTTTCCTGATTTTGGAAGACCAAACAGTTTTTCGAGGTCAATGGAATGGAAACTCCTCTCACATTGGTGTCGGCGAAGTTGTCTTCAATACGTCTATGGGCGGTTACCAAGAAATTCTGACTGATCCCAGCTACTATCAACAAATCATTGTCATGACTGCGCCAGAGCAAGGCAACTACGGCGTGGCAGATACCGAACGAGAATCTAAGAAAGTTTGGGCTGAAGGTTTTGTCTGCGTGAATTTGAATGCAACTTTGCGAGATGATCGGAAGAATCTACAAACTGAATTGGACGAATTTTCACGGCCTGGTTTGAGCGATATCGACACTCGCAGCCTCACACTTCATTTGCGGGATAGAGGCACTCCTTGGGGAGTGATGATTTCTCAAGCCGAAGCTCAAAAACAAGGCTTGGATTCTGAATCGAAAAAACAGGAGTTCGTAAAAAATCTTATCACTCGCAGACGTGATTCCATTTCTAAAGATTGGTGTTATGAAACTTCAGCGAAAGAAACCAAGATTTATCAAGGCCAAGGCGTCAAAGGCCGAGTGGCTCTGTTAGATTTAGGAACAAAAGAAAATATCCTCCAGCAACTGCTGCTTAGGTTTAAAGAAGTATCTGTTTTTAATTCCCGAGCCTCCGCTAGCGAAATTCTCGATTGGTCTCCGCAAGGCTTAGTTCTTTCTAATGGACCCGGAGATCCTGGAAATGTTTTAGGCGCCGCCGCAGAAACCAAAAAACTATTGGGCCAAGTTCCGATCTTTGGAATTTGCATGGGTCATCAAATATTGGCTCTCGCGTTAGGTGGAAAGACTTTTAAGCTCAAGTTTGGACATCGTGGGTCAAATCACCCAGTACAAAACTATGAAACTGGCGAAATTTATATGACCGCCCAAAATCATGGGTACGCGGTGAGTCCGGACTTGCCAACGGGTGTGAAAGTCAGTCAAATAAATCTCTACGATAAAACCGTCGAAGGGATTGAATCGGAGAAATCCAAAGCCTGGAGTGTGCAATATCATCCAGAAGCTGGTCCTGGCCCTCACGATTCAAGAATTCTCTTCGATTACTTTGCGAAAAAAATATTATGAATGAATATGAAAAAGTTCTCGAACAACTGATCCAAATCTTCACCGCCGGTGACTTTCAACGGGAGGCGCTGAACGCAAAACGGGAGTTTTTCGAGAGGGCCGGCATAGTTGACGAAGAAAATGTCAGTTTCGAAATGCGAATGTCACAGTTTTTAGATTGGTTCATGTTCTCTCGCGAACTTTCTGACGTGCATCTGCCGCCGTCGAATTTTTTCTACCATAAAAATATTGATCACATTCCACCTGAGCAAAGAGATATCTACGAAAACCTCACAAAGACCCATCACAGTCTGTTTGAATTCATTAAATTGAACGAAACTGACGTGGTGATTAGAGATCTTTTCACTAAGAAAAAATTAATTATTGAAGAGTCTAACGTGACGGCAGGTTTTAACAACGACGAGATTTTTGAAGCGCGGTTGATTCCTAAAGGAAAAACATGGGTTTTCACCAAAGGATTTTGTTTTCATCCACTAGAAGCCAGCAAATTTATCGAAAAAGAAATTAAGCAAGTCCGACATCTCGATCAAGCTCACAAAGAAGCTATCATGCTTAAACTTTTGAAAATGCGTTACAAGTTTGAGCAGTATAAACACATTCGCCTTGAGTATATTTATTCTAACGACGGGAAGTTGCGAATTTAATGGAGCGATCGGGCAAGCGAACCGACATTCAGAAAATAATGATATTGGGGAGCGGTCCCATTGTCATTGGGCAAGCTTGCGAATTTGATTACTCTGGAACTCAAGCCTGCAAAGCGTTGCGCGAAGAAGGCTACGAAGTTATCTTGGTGAATTCGAATCCCGCCACGATCATGACGGATCCCGAGACGGCAAACAAAGTTTACATCGAGCCTCTCGAAGTTCCTTACTTAGAGAAAATCATCGAAATCGAAAGGCCGCAGGCTCTCATCCCCACCCTTGGTGGACAAACGGCGCTGAATGCAGCTCTAGCTTTAAACGCCGCAGGAGTTTTGAAGAAATATAATGTGGAGTTGTTGGGTGCTTCAGTAGAAGCCATCAATAAAGCGGAAGACCGAGAGATCTTTAAAAATCTCATGAAAGATATCGGCGCTCTCACTCCCAAAAGCTTCACGGTTAAAAATATTGAGCAAGGCCTCAAAGCAGCCGTGGAAATTGGTTATCCGATTATCTTGCGCCCAAGTTTCACACTAGGCGGATCGGGTGGGGGAGTCGCCCGCGATCAAAAAGAATATGAAATTCTCCTTGCACAAGGTCTTCATGAGTCACCGACGAGTGAAGTATTGGTAGAAGAAAGTGTTCTTGGATGGAAAGAATACGAATTAGAAGTCATGTGCGACAAGCTTGGAACTTTTGTAGTCATCTGCTCGATTGAAAACCTTGATCCCATGGGCGTTCACACCGGAGACAGTATCACTGTTGCTCCGGCCATGACCTTGACTGATCCCGAATATCAGGCGATGCGCGATGAAGCTAAGAAAGTCATGGAAGTGATTGGCGTGCAAACAGGCGGCGCCAACGTGCAATTTGCGGTTGATCCTGTCAGCGGAAAGCGGATCGTCATTGAGATGAACCCGCGTGTTTCCAGAAGTTCGGCGTTGGCTAGTAAAGCCACCGGATTTCCGATTGCAAAATTAGCTGCAAAACTTGCTGTCGGCTACGCACTCCATGAAATTTTAAATGACATCACAAAATCTACTCCAAGTTGTTTTGAGCCAAGTCTTGATTACGTTGTCACAAAAATTCCAAGATTTAATTTCGAGAAATTCCCCGGTGTCAAAGACGAGCTGACCACACAAATGAAAAGTGTGGGCGAGGCCATGGCCATTGGCCGAACTTTCAAAGAAAGTTTGATGAAAGCCATGAGCGGCCTCGAGCGCGGCAGTGGCGGTTTTGACGAAGTGCAACTCGATGAAGAACGATTGACGACTCCTAACAGTGAGAGGCTCTTGCATGTGGCTCAGGCGTTTCGCCAGGGCTACACCAAAGAAAAACTTTTTGAGCTCACCTTTATCAATCCTTGGTTTTTGAATCAAATCTCAGAAATTGTCAAAACTGAATCTGCAGTGAACAGCGAGTCCATTAAGGATCCAGAAAAACTTCTCAGATTTAAAAAGAATGGTCTCTCTGACCGCCGCATGGCCAAGCTTGCGGGACTTTCGACAAAAGATATCCGGCACACTCGTCAAACTTTAAACGTTCGACCGGGTTTTTGGGTTGTGGACACCTGCAGTGGAGAATTTGCATCAGAAACTCCGTACTATTATTCCACTTATTATAAAGTGCCTCATGTCGCTCAAAGTTCTGCCGGAACAGTCGTGGTTTTGGGAAGTGGTCCCAATCGTATCGGTCAGGCTATAGAATTTGATTACGGCTGTGTTCAGGGAATAAAAGCGCTGAAAAAAAATGGCAAGCGCGCGGTTATGATCAACTGCAATCCTGAAACTGTTTCAACCGATTATGATCTCAGCGATGTTCTGTTTTTTGAACCTTTGACTGAAGAGCACGTTCTTGAAGTGCTGCATTTTATCAAGCCCGATGGCGTGGTTGTGCAGCTTGGTGGACAAACTCCTATTGCTCTTGCGCCCACGCTCCAGAGCGAAGGTTATAAGATTCTGGGATCTACCCTAGAGACAATTGAACTTGCCGAAGACCGAGAAAAATTCGCAAAATTATGTCATCAGCTAAAATTAAAAATCCCCCAATTCAAGCTAGCCACTAGCAAATCGACAGCGCTTGCGCTTTCCGATGAACTTGGATTCCCACTTATATGTAGACCAAGTTTTGTTCTTGGTGGACGCCGCATGGAAATTTTAGATTCCAGGGCTGAATTAGAAGATTATATTTCTCGGTATTCAGAATATATTTATCCCAAATCTCCATTGTTCATCGATAAATTTCTAGAGCACGCACTCGAGATGGATGTGGATTTGGTTAGCGATGGTGAGACTGTTCTCATTGGTGGCATTGTCGAACATATTGAAGGCGCTGGTGTTCATAGTGGGGACAGTATGGGTGTCCTTCCGCCGCAAAGAATTCCGCAAAATATTATCGATGAAGTCGAAAGACTGTCCCGGGAGCTTTGTCTTGCAATGAAAGTTATTGGGCATTTGAATTTACAACTCGCTATTCAGGGTGATCAGATTTTTGTCCTAGAGGCTAATCCTCGTTCATCTCGGTCCGTTCCATTTGTTTCTAAAGCAACCGGCATTCCAATTGTTCCTCTAGCCATCAGCTGCATGCTCGGACAAAAACTCCATGTCACAAAATATTGGAGAAAAGTCGAAAGTATTTCGGTGAAAGGCGTGGTCTTCCCGTTCAAAAAATTTCGAGGTGCCGATATTGTATTGGGACCGGAAATGCGATCGACTGGCGAGTCTATGGGACGGTCTGTGCCCACATTTGCAAAGCCTGGAGAACCTGAGGAGCCGGCTGATTACGCCGAAGCTTTGGAAAAAGCATTTATTGGGTCAGGTTATAAAATCGCCAAAGAAGGAAAAGTTTTTTTCTCGGTGAAAGATAAAGATAAAAAAAGTTCACTTGCGATTGCCAGAGATTTGGAAAAAGCGGGATTTGAAATTGTTGCTACTCAAGGAACCGCCAAATTCTTCGAAGAAAATGCAGTTAAAGTCACTTTAATCAACAAAGTGACTCAAGGGTCGCCCCATTGCGTAGATATGATTCAAAATGGAGAAATCAAAGCCATTATCAATACCACTTCGGGTGCGCAGTCCATCGCCGATAGCTACAGTATTCGCCGCGGAAGTTTAGAAAGAAACATTCCCTGTCTGACGGAAATTTACGCAGCGCAGGCTTTCTCTAAGGTATTGATGAGAAATAGAAATCCTCCAAACCAAATTCGAGTTTCTTTTTTGAAGCCTTGACCTCTTTCGTTAAATTGTGAAACAATTTCGAAAGTTGGGTAGGGGTACACAAATGAAATTATTGAATTTAATTTCCGCCGTCTTTTTAAACTTTTTCATATTTAGCCTCATTGTAGGCTCAGGTATCTCAGTGCGCGCGGCATCTGACCTGCCGTCAAAAGTTGTTTTAGGTTTCGTTCCCAGTGAAGATGTCAGCATTCTCAAACTCAAGGGCGCCGAGCTTGCTGGAATTTTAGAATCCCGATTAAAAGTCCCTTTTGAAGTTTTCGTTCCCTCCAGTTACTCCGGAATTATTGATGGAATGAAAGACAAGAAAGTCGACTACGCCTTTTTCACCGCACTCACATTTGTGGAAGCGGAAAAAACTGCGCAGGCGAAAGTTCTACTTAAAAAAGTTTGGATGGGTCCTTTCTACTACAGCGCGATTATCGTGAATGATGATTCTGCTATTAAATCGATCAAAGATCTCAAAGGGAAACGTTTTGGTTTTGTAGATGAGAAAAGCACTTCAGGCTTTCTTTATCCTTCTGCAATGTTAAGGAAAAAGAAAATCGATCCTGAAAAGTATTTTACCTCCAAGAAATTTTTTGGCAATCATGAGGCTGCCATTCGAGCTCTTTGGAAAGGCGACGTTGACGCGGTTGCCGTCTACGCTGACAACGCGAAAGCCACAACAGGAGCTTGGAATGCGCGTACCACTATTCATGCGGGCGAGACAAAAAAGGTTCGCACCCTATGGGTGAGTGAGCCTATTCCCAATGATCCTTTTTGTGTCCGCAATGATTTTTACGAGAAATATCCTCGTTTCACTCATGATCTTATGTTTGCTTTGATAGATTTGCAGGATGAGCCAGACAATGTTTTGCAAAAGCTTTTTGGGATTAAAACCATGGCTCTTGCAACCAGTCGACAATACGACCCCGTTCGCGAACTTCTGAAATATCTCAAGCCTGATCATGGCACGGAACCCAAGGAGTCACGCTGATCATGGAAAAAATAATTGAAGTCGTCGATTTGAAGAAAACTTTTATCACTCCAATGGCGCGGCGTCTTGTGCCTGCACTACAAGGATTGAGCTTTCATATCAATAAAGGAAAAATGGTTGGATTCTTGGGATCAAATGGATCCGGAAAGACGACCACTCTCAAGATTCTTCTCGGCTTGATCAAGAAAGATTCCGGAACATTTAAAATTATAGACAAAGAACGCATTGGTTTTTTAACCGAGCGCCCTTATTTTTACGAATACCTTTCAGGTTTTGAGTTTTTAGAATTTTGCTCAAAGCTTTTCAATAAAAATATTCCCAAAAGTCGAATCACTTCTTTGATTGAAGAGGTGGGGCTCGGGCACGCGGCCCATCGTCCCTTAAGAAATTATAGCAAAGGAATGCTTCAGCGAGTGGGTCTGGCACAGGCTCTCATTAATGAGCCGGAACTTTTGATTTTGGATGAACCTATGAGTGGACTCGATCCTGACGGACGAGCTCACATGATGCAATTGATTGATCGCGCTCATAAAAATGGGGCGACTGTATTTTTCAGCACTCATTTGATTTCTGACGTAGAAGCTTTCTGTAATGAAGTTGTGATCATCAATCATGGAAAACTTGTTATTCAAAGTCCAGTTGAAGAATTGCTTTCTAAATATTCTTTGGGTTATGAATTAGAGAAAGCTAAAAATGGTAAGTCCGAAAAAGTTTTATTTGGCACTGATGCCGAGTTGCAATTGGCGATCGATCAGGCGCGCGCAGATAAAGCTACCATTGTGAAAGTGAGTATTCTTCGCCCACATTTAGAAGCCGTTTTTATTAAAATGAGCGAAGCTGCAAAAAACATTGGCGAAAGCACGAGATAAAAAACATAAAATGAAACGAATCTATTACGTCGCCTACAACACTTTTAAAGAAATCATTCGTGACCGAATTCTCTACGCTCTGCTTTTTTTCGCGTTCTTCTTAGTGGTTCTCAGTTATCTCATGGGACAGCTAAGTTTTGCAGAGGGGGATCGCATAGTCACGAACATGGGGCTTGTCGCCATTCAAATAGGATGCTGTCTGCTTGCCGTGTTCCTTGGGAGCACACTCGTGTCACGTGAAATAGAAAAGCAAACGGTGCTGACACTTTTGTCCAAGCCTTTGTCCCGCGCTGAATTTATTTCTGGAAAGTTCCTGGGGCTTACGGCAATTCTGACAATTATGAATTTTACGCTTTCACTTACTCTTTTCTTTTTATGTCGAAAATATGAATTCTTTCATTTTAAAAGTTATTTTATTGCTCAGCTCGGAGTTTTCTTTGAGTCCCTGGTTCTGCTGTCGGTGGCTATCTTTTTCGGAGTTTTCTGTCGTCCACTGCTGACAGTTCTGTTTGCATTTTCCACCTGGATTATGGGGCACACGATGAGTGATCTTGCCTATTTCAGTAAAAAATCGGACAACATTATTTTTAAAGAATTTGGTTACTACTTTTCTAAATTTTTCATAAACCTTGAGCGCTTTGATTTTAGAGAAGCCGTTATCTACAATGATGCCATTGCGTCCTCTGACATCTATTTGTCATTTGCGCTTTGGCTCAGTTGGATGATTATACTCGTTTTCTGTGCGCAGAAATTGTTTAAGAGCCGTGATTTCACCTGAAAATTTGTTCTTAGAAATTCTTTTCTTTTTTGTGGGAGCATGTTTCGGAAGCTTTGGAAATGTCGTTATTTATCGACTGCCAAAGAAACTCAGCATAGTGACTCCTCGAAGTTTTTGTTACGGGTGTCAAAAACCAATCGCGTTTTACGACAATATTCCAATTCTTTCTTACTTTATCCTCCGAGGAAAATGTCGAAACTGCAAATCATCTTACAGTGCTCGCTATATGTTTGTAGAGCTTTTAAGCGGGATTATTTTTCTGAGTTTATTTTTGAAGCTTGGACTTTCTTTCACGCTCATTGAATATTTGATCCTCTGCTGGGGAATGCTGATCGCGAGTGTTATTGATCTGGATCATCGAATTTTGCCGGATGTGATGACACTCCCCGGAATAGTTATTGGTCTAGCTGGTGCGGCTCTGAATCCTGAACGGCCATTTATGAATGGTGTTTGGGGAGTTCTCGCGGGCGGCGGATTTCTTTGGCTAGTTGCTTATTTGTACGCGGTGATAAAAAAAGAAGAAGGTATGGGCGGTGGAGATATTAAGCTTCTCGCTTGGATCGGGGCGGTTCTGGGATTTCGGTCTGTGATTTTCACAATTTTGGTGAGTAGTGTACTTGGATCAATCGTTGGTTTGACATTTGCGGCAAGACAAAAGTCCGGATTAAAAACAACAATTCCTTTCGGTCCATTCCTTAGTCTAGCAGCTTACGCTTACATCTTCATTGGACCGCCGCTCATCAAAATTTATTTATCTTATTTCTTCCCCTCCGTTTGACTTTGTTCCAAGATTTAGGTCTAATTAAGACAGGATTGTCTTAACAAAACGCAGCCCTAACGCACAACATGAAGCGCAACAATAGAATGGAGCGGGATGCTCTTTAAGTCGAATAAGCTCGTCGGCCTCGACATAGGAACAAGTACAATAAAACTTGTGGAAGTTGAGGGTACGGGAAAAAAAATCACATTGACCGCTTTCGGTTATGTACCTACGCCTCAAGGGGCTATCTCAAATGGGAATATTGTTGATACTGCTGCCCTAAGTGTGGCCATCGAACAACTTCTCCAACAGACTGGTTCAAAAAGTAAAAAAGCCGTCGTCGGTGTCAGCGGGTCCTCTATCATCACCAAGAAAATTTCGATTCCCCGTATTGATGATCAGCTGTTGGCGGAACAGCTCAAATGGGAGGCTGAACAGTATATTCCTTTCGATATCAATGAAATAAATTTGGGTTATCACATCTTAGCCAACGTTCCTTCGCCACCGGAACAGATGAATATTTTGCTTGTTGGAGCTAAGCGTGAACTAGTCACAAAATACGCTGAAGTTGTCGAGGGCGCAGGTCTTGGGTGCAGCATTGTTGACGTGACAGGGTTTGCGCTTGCTAACTGCTACGAGGCAAATTACGGGATGAATAAAGGACAGACTATAGGTCTTCTAAGCATGGGCGCTGCTTTTACTCAGTTTGTGGTTTTAGAATATGGCGAAGTCACTTTTTGCAGAGAAATTCTTTTCGGCGGTGGTAATTACACCCAAGATATCCAAAAAGTCATGAGCATCAGTGCAGAAGAAGCTGAGTCAATGAAGATCTCTGCGAGTCAAGGGCAGGCCGTGCCTCAAGAAGTCACCGATTGCATTAAACAGACCAATGAAGCCGCTGCTGAAGAAGTCAGGCGAATTCTAGATTTCCTAATGACCACCGGCACCGATATTAATATTTCAAAATTCTATGTTACCGGTGGTGGATTCGGCGTGAGTGGTCTTACCGGACAGTTGAGTTCAGTTTTAGGTGTGGAAGTAGAAATTTTAAACTGTTTTCAAAATATTAGATTTGATCCCGCTCAATTTGCCGCAGACTACGTTGCCCAAATTGGCCCTTATGTCGCCGTTGGATTAGGCTTAGCCATGAGACAGGGAGGGTAACGCCATGATTCGCATTAACCTCATCAATGATGTCTCAGCATTGGCCAGTAAACAAAAGCACTCCGGCAGTAAACTTAAATTTGATTTCAATATGACATCTATTTTTGCCTCTAAAGCAGCAAACATTGCTGCCGATGAAACGGGCAGCTTTTTGGTGCGCATTGTGGCTCTTGTTTTGCCTGTCATTTTGCTTTTTGGTTATAACCGTTACGCATCATACGTTTCTGAAGAAGATCTTAAGAGACTCAATCAAGAGTACACGGCCCTTCAAACTAAACTCAAAGCCCAAGACCTGGCCGTAAAAGAAGTCGACAAGTTTCTGGAAGAAAAACACAAACTTGATTCGGAACTCTCGATCATTAAAAGTCTCTCGAAGGAAAGATTGAAGAATGTGAAATCCCTTGATGCACTTCAAGGAATAATTCCTCCTAAAGCTTGGTTGGACCATTTGAAGATCAATGACAAAAGAGTTGAGCTCACAGGCTATGCTATGGACGAATTTGTAATTTCCGAATTCATGCAAGGCATGTCTACTTCTATCTATTTTTCAAACGTCAGTTTGGTGACTAGTGAAGAAGTAAAAAAGAACGAAGGAACCGTAAAAAAATTCATTCTTAAAAGCACCTTGGAGAATATGTAGTGAAAGATTTTATCTTAGGACAATCTTTTAAAGTGTTGCTGTTGGGCGGAATTGCACTGGCCGGCGTTTTTTACTATTTTTTGGGGAGGACAAATCCCAACGATGTCAAAATCCAAAAACTTCACGCAGATATCATTGTCTCAACCGAAAAACTAAAACAAACCCTTGAAAAAACGGCAGACAAAGCCAAATTTCAAGATGATGTAGAAAGAATGAGTCAGACTTTTCGACTCGCTCTAGATTATTTACCAAGAGAAATAGAAACTCAGGATCTACTCAAGAAAATTTATGCTGAGGCTCGAAATGCCGGTGTTCAGCTCACTCATTTTAGACCTAAGGAAACTGTCTCTAAGGATTTTTATGATGAGCTCCCAATGGATATTGAACTCAAGGGGAACTTTCCAGGACTCGTTCTTTTTCTATCCTATGTGAGTAAAATTCCTCGAATTATCACTATCAAAGATGTTGAATTGGGTGATGCCGTCTATATTGACTCGTCCGCTACCCTTAAGCTCAAAGGCACTCTCATGGCCTACAGATACAAAGGCGACAAATGAAGAAACTATTCTTCATCGCATTGTTGATTTCGAGCGCAACGACTGTTGCTCAGAATTTGGTGCCCGCAAAATCAGTGGAGCCGGTACGACTAGCAGACCCTAAAGCTCCTGAAATTGCCAAGCCCTCAGACCTTCTTAATGGGATAATCGAAGACTATGTCTATGTTCCTCAAGGAAAGCGCGATCCGTTTGCTCCATTTGATTTTGAAGTTACGGATTCTAATGCGTTGGGCCCGCTGTTCCCACTGCAGAAATATGACCTTGAGCAATTGAAACTCGTGGGAATTATTTGGGAAGTGAAGCAGCCAAAGGCCATGATTATGGATCCGATGGGATCTTCTCACGTCGTAAAAGTGAATGATCGAGTGGGGCGCAGCAACGGTTATGTGGCGCGGATCCGCGAAGGCGAGATTGTTGTTATCGAAAGTTTCAAAGATAGTGGAAAAATCAGTTATCAAACTCAGGTGATGAAGTTGGGGAGTCAGTGAGTTTAGGGGGAAGATTATGAACTACAAAGATTTGAGTCGTCTATTTATCGTACTTACGCTCTCATGTACGTTGGTCAGGTGTTCATCTACTGAGCCAAAGGCGCAGGATCTTCCTGATGTCTCTGACGCCGGCACAAGTGTAAATCCGGAAAAGCAAAAATTTGATTCAACTGAAACTTCTCAAGCTGGAGAAACTGGCGAAAGCGATTTAAATACCTCTGCTCAAAAAGGAAATGCTAAACCTGAAGCTACTCCTAGCCTAATGGATGAACCCACCACTCCGCCGTCGGTTTCAGTAAACAATTCTGTGCCGGAAAGTATTCCTGCCGGCAAGAGTGTTTCTGAAACTGTTCAACCTTCTCAGTCAACTCCATCGCTCGTGACTGGGCTTGATTATAGAGCCAATGACAATGGCGGAACTGTCGTCATCAAAACAGATCATGCGGTCACGTATACGACACGTAAAAATGAAAAAAATAATCAGTACATCATTGAACTGGCTAACACTACGGTGCCTAAGAAATTCCAGAGGGCTTTGGTAACCAAAGAATTTCCTGGCATTGTCGCCTCCGTGAACGCCTATCAATCACGCGGAGGGGATAATCTCACCCGCGTGGTTTTGCAAATGAAAGGACCAATGGATCCAGGCAGTGAGCCGGCCGTTGCTCAATCTGGAAACATTATTAATATTGCTACCGCTGGTTCATCGAATGATTCGCAAGCCGAATTTTCCTCAAAACATAAAGCTAAGAAAATGCTGATTACTAACAATAGCTCTGACGATGACGTCGGAACAGACACTGCCACGACATCCGCTACTCCCGCCGTAAATGAAAGCGGCGTTGACGAACGCATCTTGAGCAATAAAACATTCGATGCATTTTTGCTTGGCCGTACGAAATATTACGGAAATCCAATTTCTATCGAAGTGAATAACCAAGACGTGCGCGAAGTGTTCAAGTTCATTTCCGATGAAAGCGGTTTGAACATTATTTTGGATGAGGACGTTAAAGGCAGGGTCACTATGAAGCTTCGAAAAGTTCCGTGGGATCAAGCTCTTGCTATCATTCTGCAGTCCAATCAAATGGGATATGTTAAGAACGGTTCTATCTTGCGGATAGCAACTCTAAAAACTTTGCAGACAGAATCTCGCTCTGCTCGCAGTGTGATCGATTCACAAAAAGAATTAGAACCCATTCGAGTGCAAGTTTACCCTCTTAGCTATGCAAAGTCGGACGACGTTTCCTCAATGGTTACAAATTTGCTTTCACCCCGGGGAAAAGTGAGTGCGGATAAGCGAACGAATACTCTTGTTGTCTCTGATATTGCCGAAACTTTAGGTAAAGTAAAGGCGCTCATGGGAAAA
>JAYTHU010000206.1:0-2670 GCA_043732305.1 Oligoflexia bacterium | reverse complement strand
ATGTCTCGTCCATACGGTCCTCCATTAATTCAAACGAAGGCCGATTATATTACACTATTATTGTTTTATGAAATGGTGGGACCGATGGAGCGCTTACGTAATAACGGACAGTATTCCAAGTCACGGTGGTTCGATCGCAATCGTTGAACAAAATGGAACGATTTTAGACATCTTTAAGGAAGCTAAAGCACTGGCTATGCGATCGGCTATCGGCTATCGGAATTCACCGAATCTCGGCACCCTTACCTTTTTAAGGCAATCATTTCGAGGCAAGGTTGGCGGAGGGCTCAATAAAACAAGTTTACAGTGAATGCCATATGTTGGTTCTGAGAAAGCTATGTCAGGGTGTATTAAAGGCAGCGCTCCAAAGTCAACGGGCTGCCTGCAATTCATTGGATTTTGTTCACCCAGGTTTCTAAAACTACTTTAACTCACCTTAGCTTTAATCGGATTTTCTTCTACAGTAAAACGAAGTCCCAAGGCATGAACTAGTTGTGAGAGAGTTTCAAAACGCGGTTTTGCTTCTTTATTTTCGGAAAGAATCTTATAGAGAGCTTTTTTACTCAAGCCAGCTTCTTTTGCTAAAGCCTCATAGCCGCGAGCCTCAGCAATTTCCCGGATAGCCGCAAGAATGGCCTCTGGCATATCGGAATTTTCCTCGATAGAGGCCTTAAGATATTCCCTCTGATTCTTTGGGCATTTTTTAAGCCATTCAATCAGGCCTTTTTCGTGTGATCGTCCCGCTTTAAGCATTGTTTCTCCTTTTGAAATCCAGCCAGTATTTTTTGGCTATTTCGATATCCTTTGTTTGCGAGCCTTTATCACCGCCACAGAGTAGTATTATGATTTTATCTCCGTGCTGAGCAAAGTAGACTCTAAATCCATTTCCGAAAGTAAGACGAAGCTCACTCACCCCTTGTCTAACGGGTTTCACGTCACCTAAGTTTCCAAGAGTTACACGTTTTAGATTCGCTTCTACGCGGGCCGCCACGGCATAATTCAAGGAGTCTAGCCATTCCCGAATGGGGCATTCTCCAGCGGGAGTTTCATAGTCGATGAGTTTCTTTGGTATAGCTTCCACTTCTTAATAGTATCCAAATGGATACTAAATTGCAAGCTTTCTTATATATGCCTTTAGCCCTTTAAAAACGAATATAGCAGGGGCTAAGTGACAAATTTGGGCCTCGAATTCACATTTTTATATGTTCCAATGGTCAGGTACCTTTTGCCCACAAGTTAAAATGAGAAATTTTCTGCAGGCAAAAGGCCAAGTTCCTTATTAAAATTGTTTTTTTCTAAATTAGAACCAGTGCATTTAATTAAAAAATTATAGATTCGATTTATTCGACGAGAATATTTCTGATTTGAACCATATCTTGAAGGCGAGTCCAGCCGCGCCAGAGAGAAGTTGGACCAGGGTGTCCGTCACCTTTTCGAGCTAAAAATCCGCCAAGCTTTGCAAGCCAAATGATAGCTTTCTCTATTGTTGGCGGGTCAGTTGGAGAATCTCTTTTGTTTGTGAAGTAGGTTACAAGCGTCTTCCATTCTTTCGGTGTGAGAGCCATTTCACAGGAACCCTCAGGATTTAACCTCCCAATAAAAGTCATCCAAAATATTCTCCACGCAATGACAGAGTTTAATGCAACATACTTCATCAATCTATCGCATTCACTAAGTCGACACTTTTCAACTGAGCACCCTGATTTTAATATTCTAAAATAATTCTCTATTTTCCATCTCATAGAATAAAACTCCGTGACCATCAGAGCTTCTTCAAATGTTTCAATAGGAAGGGTCGTGAGTAAAATCCAGTGGGCTTTTTCAAGGTTTTCTGGAGCATTAATTTCTTTGGCTTCAACTACAAATAAATCTATTTTTTCTTTTACAACCTGAGTCTGTTTTCTTGAAGGCTCAAGGGTGATGGTTGTCGATTTAATTTCCAATTCTGCTTCTCTATACTTTGTAGCTTTCCCATTATCTTTTTTACCCAATGCTTCTATTGGAACTTTTATTTTCACTGTATTTAAGTACGGCTGAAGTTGATCAAGCTTTTGGGTGAGAAGAAGGGGCGCCGTTCTATTGCCCACTTCCCGGTCTCCACTGCAACGAACAATGACATTGGTATTCATATCCACAGCCGATAGATAAAAATCAAAAATATCGCACTCCATATCACATATCGTAATCGCCGGAACCTTGCTCTGTAAACGTTCGCAAGTATTTTCGAGGGCGGCAATCCATTTGTAACTCTCTTTATTCTCTGTCGGGATCAGATGACTTATTCTCTTCGGAGATTTCGGATTCAAACGTACGCCCATTTGATTAGACAGCAAGCCAAGTGGCATTCGCTTCGGCGTAATGGCAAGGGCTGTGTGCATATAAAACCCATGAACTACTCCACTCCCCTTGGGCACCCCGCCGATTCGTCCAAGACCTTTCGTCAGAGGATGGTGAGAATATCCCATCGCAGAAGTATCTCGAATGACTAAAACAAATTTATGTTTTGCGCATCTTTCGGCGGTATTTTTAAAATGTGGATTTAATAAATCCTGGTCCGAAATTTATCGTTTTGAAAAAATCTGTATGCAGCTTTCGCTGCGTGCCAGTCAGAGCTTGCCTGATTGATCGAAAACTCTGGATGTTTAGAAAAATCATCGGCAAGCTTGACGA
>JAYTHU010000205.1:0-8981 GCA_043732305.1 Oligoflexia bacterium | reverse complement strand
GTTGCCCGCGAAAATCATAAACGGCAACATCCAGACACAAAAAAACCACCTTTAGGTGGTTCGTAATTTTTCGACTTATTCGATCTTCGGATTTGGGTAACTTAACTCGTTTTTATTCTTTTTTGCTTTCTGTTAATGGGGCGGCCGACGGGGATCGAACCCGCGACATTCAGGACCACAACCTGACGCTCTACCGATTGAGCTACGGCCGCCATAGACATACGGACTGGAAAACTACATTAAAGGCAAACTTCAAATGAGCACCCAGTTATAAGGATATTACCTTTGTGTGTCAACCACACAGCTGCTAACATTTTCATATGTCAAGCATTTGGGATCTAATCAAATTTGCTAGTGGAATAGCACTCCTATTCTGGGCCGTGACATCGATTATGAATCATAAAATATCGCAGCCCCCAGGGGTTTTAGTGCCGGGCTCTCCTGTCCAGGTGAACTACGAACCCGTCGGCCATCCATTTGCTTACAAGAACTACACTCTCACTCCACTCGCCTCATACAATATTCAAGCAAGGGTGCTCTCGCTGAGGACCTACTGGGTAGACAGATTTGCAGATCTCTCACCTGTTGATTTTGCTATGGGTTGGCAGAAAATGTCGGACACTACGGTTTTGGATGCGATACACCTTTCGCAAGATGATCGATTTTACTTTTACTCTTGGAAACTATCCGCCCCCATTCCACAAGATGAAATGGTCGCTTCGAGCGCAAATATGCATTTGATCCCAGCTGACTCAAGCATTTCTGAGCAAATCAAGAATGTTAAAGTTGGACAGGTGATCAGTCTAAAAGGAGATTTAGTTGAGGCCGTCAAAGCCAGCGGATGGAAAATCAGAAGCTCATTGTCTCGAACGGATACTGGACCAGGAGCATGCGAAGTCATGTGGGTCACGGAAGTCATTGATCAATAAAAAAGGGCCGACGTTTAGTCAGCCCTCCTCTAATTTTAAATACTAAGATCAAGTTACATTGAAGAAGTTGGATTTGCATCTGCAGATGGTGCAGATCCGGGGGTAATAACCACGTCAACTCGGCGATTTTGAGCGCGACCTTTTTTGGTCTTATTGTTAGCGATGGGCTTATCAGCTCCATATCCTTTTGAATCAACATTCAAGCCCTGAATGTCAGTTTTAAAGTAAGTGGCAACAGCACTTGCGCGATTTTGCGAAAGTTCTTTGTTCATTGCTCCACTGCCAGTTGAATCAGTGTGTCCTTCAACGACCACATCTTTACTGTTTAAATCAGTGATCACATTTTTTACTTTGGCCAAAGCTGGCAATGATTTTCCGGGGAGATCAGACTTTCCAATAGGAAAATCTAAATTCTTCATACGAATCACTAATTTTCCGCCTTGAATGAAAGTTTCAGCATCGGCTGCCGCAAATGAAGCGCGGGACGCCTCAAGTTCATCATTCAATCGTTTATCACGAGCAAGGTCAGCGCGTTCAGATTCAGTCTTAGAAAGTTTGCTTTCACCAATCTTCAGATCTGATTGGTTTTTTTGAAGATCTTTGGTCAAAGAAGCATTAGCAGACTTTGTGTTCACGAAATCAATCGCCACTTGCTCACTCACCGATTTTTGTTTCACAGTTTGAGCTACTTCAAGAGCAAATTTGGAATCTTGATTTGCTTTAGCAACCGCCGGAGCAATCAGTTCATTATTGTGTCTGTCAGTAGAGATGACGTTGTCCGCATTTTCTAAACTCTTTTGAGCACGAGACATAGTGATTGCAGTCTTGCCAGTTAACTTCTGTGCTTCCATAATATTTGCCTTTGCACTATCAAGTTTTTTGGCTTTCATGGCAACTAACTCTAAATTTAGGTAAGCAGTTTGCGCATTCGTGTAACTTGCGACATCACGTTTGGTCGTAGTGAAATCTTCGATTTTGTCTTGAACGTTTGAATCGGCATTCGCAAAATCTTCTCGGGTAGCACCAGATTCTCTAGCACCGGCAGTGAGCGCAGCATGCCGGGCATTTAAAATCATTTCCATTTGGGGGCGTCGAGCTTCAGACACTGCATTTGATTTATTCAAAAATCCTTGAGAGTATTGCAAATTGTCAGTGACGTCTGAGGTCTTAGATCCTTTGCTTTGGTCTTTCTTTGCTTTATTCAGACAACTGAGAGCTTGTTCCATATCTTTTTGGTCAAGGATCTCTTGATCGTTCTTAACGGCCTGATCATACGCGGACTGAACGCTGTTAATAGCATCCGGGGCCTGAGAAGTTCCAATGTCAGCTTTTTGTGCATCCGTAGAGCATGCAGCGAGCCAAGCAGCCCCAAGCGTAGTAACAATTAATTTTAATGCAGTTTTTGTAGTCTTGGACTTAGGCATATTGAAATCTCCTTTAAGAGTGATTAAACGATAATTCAAGATTTTGCACTTAACGTGCCGCGCGCGCCTTTGAACCTGTGCGATCTCAGAAGTCAAATGTCCAATATTTCCACTCACCTCGACCAATTCTCGACCAGCTGACGAGGAGAAAACAACTTGTATAAGTTAAGCAATTTGGTCAGACTTAAGAGGTAATGCCGATTCAAAAAAAACAGAAAATTCGTACTAAAGCAGACCTTCTTCTAAAAATCATTCCACCGGCGATGCAGATGATTCGCCGTGAGATGCGGCGTGGGGTTGCATCCAACACAGAAATGAAAATTTCCGTTCCACAGTTTAGAGTTCTGGCACGCCTCACCCGCGGAACATTTTTAGCGGGTGAGCTTGCAGAATTTATTGGAGTCAGTTTCCCATCTATGTCGAGAATGATAGATCATCTTGTCAAAAAGAAATTGATTTCTAAAAAACGCGGAACTTTAGATAAACGTGAATTCCGAATGAACCTTACGGATTTGGGAAAAAGCATCCATCTGAATGCCCAGCAAAAAGCTCATACGGCATTGACGAAAAATATTTCTACGCTTTCGAAAAAAGAAAAACTAGAATTAGCAGCCGGCCTTCAGGTGCTAGAAAAATTAATATCGCACCATGCGGAGAGTATAAATGAATCAAGTCAAAATCGGAATCTCGGCAATGATCCTCTTGTCTCTGTTTTTGCCTCCACAGAAAACTCTCGCAATGCCACAGGAAAATCTTGATCTCCAGCAAACTTTAAAACGCGCGCTCGATTACAGCCCTGAGATTAAAAAAGCGCAGTCTCAATTGACTCAAGCGGAAGACACGTATGATAAGGCAAAGGCAGCTATCTATCCGACAATCACTGCAACCAGCACGGCACTGGGGAGACAAAATGCTATAGGCACAACTTCTGCGGCCACAGGAACCGCCAATGTCACAACCACAACGGTTTCTTCAAACGGTCAGGGAAATTTCAGCAACATTTATAATGCGGCCGTGAGTTTAACCCAACCTATCTACGCAGGTGGAGCAATCGATGCCGGAAAAGGACTCTACAGTACGGATCAAACTATTTCTCGGCACTCCCTGTTTAGTACTCGCCAAACTCAAGTCTCCAATACAGTTGCAACATTTTACACTTTGGCGCAAGCCCAACAATTGGCTGATGCGGCAACTCAAAATCGCGATTTGCTAAAGGAGTATCTGAAAGTCACAACTTATTATGAGAACATTGGGCGATCTCGCAAAATGGATAAGCTTCAAGCAGATGCGAATTATTCTCTAAGCTTGGTTGATTTTGAACAACACCAAAATTTATTAAAGATGGCTCAAAATAATTTGAAAAAACTTTTAGGTGAAGATACAACTCAGATGGCAATTAAAGCTAATTTTATTCCGCAGGCAGTAAAATATGATCTGCCCTCCAAAGAATCCGCGTATCTTAAGGCTCAGCAAAAAAATCCAGGATTAAAAGTAAGTCAACTTGATGTGGACCTCGTGCAATTCACTAGGGATTTAGATCTTGCGATAGACAGGCCTTCACTCAGCCTTGTCGCCAGTGCGGGCTATCAATCTACCGACCCATCCATGTGGTTTACACCAAATGCTCTCTATTATTCTGGCGGGCTAAGCTTGGCCATACCTATCTTTTCAGGATTTTCTTCGTTCGATAAAAGAAATATTTATAAAGAACAGAAATATCAGGCCGAACGAGATCTTCAGACCACCGAGGACACTCTCAAAAACCAAATTGAAGATGGACTATCAAACGCGCAAAGCACTCGCGATCAATATGAGTTGATGCAAACTTCCGTGCGTCAGGCGCGCCAGGCTCTGGACATGGCGGTCAAGGGTTACAAAACGGGAGTTGCATCTAGCACGGATGTCACCAATCTACAGAGCACAAAATATAATGCGGAGAAATTATTTGTGACTTCGATCTACACTTACTTGACGGCAATTTTAAATCTAGAGTTGCTGATGGGCAATGATCTTGAATCGAGATACATTCATTATTAGATTGTTTCGGATTCCCAGAGTTTTGCATATTTGAGAAATAAACTCTGTGCCGCGCCAAGTGCTATAATAAAGCCGGCGTCCCCGTCGAGAAATCCAAGTTTCCAAACATAGCATTCAAAAAATTTCCCAATTGGTTTGAAAATAAGTTTTGAAAGCCTAAACTTCTCTCCACTATTTTTCAGCTGTAACGCTCCTTGAGAGCTGTATTTATTATTAGTTGCAATCTGGTGTTCAAGATTTTGGAAAACATAATGCTGAATGGGATTTTTTAATTTTCCCACATCTCCAGAAACTTGAACGTACTCATGAACTTCCCCCCCCGTCCACTTCGCATGCGCCTTCTTGAAAAGCCTAGTCTGGTAATCTGGATACCACCCTCCATGCTTGATCCACCTTCCAAGGTGAAAACTCAAACGTGGCATTCTGTAACCAAGGTGAAGGTTTTTTCCAGGGACTATCATCATCTCGGGAATCTCATAAATAAGTTCGGGACTCAAAACTTCATCGGCATCTAAAGATAAAATCCAAGGCTGGGTTGCAAGCTCCACAGCTTTTTGTTTTTGCTCGCGATATCCAAGAAATTTCTGCTCGAAAACTTTTGCTCCGCAGCGCTCTGCTATCATTTTAGTTTCATCAGAACTCTGACTATCAAGAACAATAACTTCGCTCGCCCACGGCACACTTTCAATGCACCGCTTAATATTGTTTTCTTCATTGAACGTGATGATGACTAAAGAGACTGGAAGCTTCGGAAGTTTCTGCATCCTATTAAAATATCTAATTTGTTGAATTATTCACAGAAAATACTATCCTTTACGAATTATGAAAAAACTCAGACTGATTTTAGCCTTATGCACTTTCGCCCTCATCCTTAAACCAGTGGCTGCTTCAGCCTATTTTTCGACGTTTGATACCAACAACACGCTTGATAGTGGCCAATATAAGCTTGGCTTAGAGGGTCAATATATTTTCAATACTCTCCAGGGCGGAAACTTGGTGGCTCATTATGCCATGGGGCTGGGTGACGGGCAGGAATTGAAGTTTTTGGTGGGTTCCGGAATCACCAACTTACAATTGGGTGGATTCTATAAATTTGTTCCGATCCCCGACACCGACAATCAACCGGCCGTCGGTGGTTTCGTGGGCGTGATCTATTCGAGTATAAATGGTCAGTCGCTGATGAATTTCAGGTTTCATCCAATGATCAGCAAGAACTTTAAATTCAATGATGATCACTCCACGATAACTCCCTACGCAAGCATCCCAATCGGGATCTCTGTGGGCAATGGATCAACATTGGTTCCCGTGCAACTGGCCTTGGGTGCAGAGTGGCTCCCACCATTCATGGAGAACATGAGAATCATCACTGAGATTGGCTTCAACATCACCAACGCTTTTTCTTACTTCAGTGCTGGACTCTCGGTTCCGTTCGAATCGTTTGATACTTTAAAATTAAAATAATTATTGACGCAAAATCTTGTGTTCGTCCAAGAGAGAGTCGTACCGCCGCTGAACTAAATTCACTAAATGTGTTGAGTATTGATCGTTTCGACGAAATGCCATGAGTACAACTGTTTGTCCGTTATGGTCCCTTGTGTATAAAAATCGAAGCTCTCCATCTGCATTAGACACCTTTGATCTATAAATATGATTATGGCGACTCATATTTAAAAGCTTCTCTTCAATTTGTCCGCGAGATAGGCGAAGAAGATAATTCCGAAATACTTTAACTCTTTCGTCTGCAGTCGATAGGAACTCCAAATCCTTGGCAACGCCATTGTGAACGATAATTTCCTTTAAAAGTATTCGGTCGGCTTCATTTTCGGCGCCTTTGACAACCAAATTCATAAACTCATTGCCAACAATTGATAGGGTAGGTGAATTTGAAACTTGCTCGATAAAATGTTTCAATATTCTATCGATGATCAAGTGTGTTTTAGTCATGGCTAGTTTGCTGGTCGTAAGTCGCCATCTTTCTATTGATGAAGGCGTGATCACTCCTTCAAGCAAGCTTCGCGCAAGAACTAATGCTTGGGGATTCCGTAATTCAAATTCAAGTTCTCTTAAGTCTTTTTCCTCTACTGCCTGCGTCTTATCATGAATCATTCTTTCTAGAAGCGAAAGATGATCGACAAGTTTTTCTTCGTCGATTGCAGCTTGCTCAATCAACGAAGGTTCTTGTTTGATAACTTCAATTTTTTTGTCGACGATTGGAATTAAAATAACTTTAACGGAATCACCTTGATTTTTCATTTCAGTCAACATCACTGGTAAGTCTCGCGACTGAGCATCATCTAAAACTGTAGAGCTGTCCTTACCAGTAAGATCTGAAAATGAACGAATGAGATATGGCAACCCTCTCAATGTAGAATTTTTGTATCCAACAATAAATCGCTCCTGATTTAATGAAAGCGAGAAACCGTCACCCAGTTGATTTTGCATCAAGCTCAAAATGTCTTCAAGCTTAGTTGTTTTTAAAAAGTAGGGATAGAATGCAAAAAACATCGCCTGCCTGTTTTTTCGCAAAACCACCATAGGATGGGTAGGCTTAAAAATTTCTTGTTTCAATAAAATCAGCTGACTCACAGGAATGGTGGACATGGAATCGACAAATTGCATTTGGCCAATCGCGTTTCCTAATTTTCCCATTTCTTGATTTTTCGAATCTATTTTTTTCTGTAACTTTAGTTTCTCAACCAGGCTCATGGCGATGTAGCTTCGGCCTTTCCCACCGTTGATGAGAAAATGCTTGCCGGACTGAATGTCACGCGAGAGAAAAGCCCACTTTTCAGCCATTAGAGAGAAATCGTAGCGACTTTTGTTAATGGAATTTCTTTCGTAATCATAGGACTCGTATAGGGAAATATCCACAAGTGCGACAAAAGACAAAGTATCGAGATCATTAACCACGATGATTTGCTGAGAATTTTCGGTGAAGGCTTGCTCCAAAATTTTCCTATTAGACTGAGAATTGCCCAGATGTAAGGACACAAATCCTTCCGTCACATCGTTAGGACGACCATTTAAGTTCTCAGTGTGAACGATTTTAGTTCCAGGTAGATCAAGTGATTTCAAAAGCGCAGCTAATTTCATAGGTTCGCCCTGGAAAACTAAGGAATTTGCCACCACGGAAGTATTGGACTCGGGAATTTCTAAAATCTGTTGAGATGCTAGATCCTTCACAACTAATATCTTATATTTTGCAGCCAAATTCTGAATCTGAACGTAATCATTGAATCCAAAGGGGAAGGGACTGCTCCAAGTCACCATAAAACTTATTTTCCCATCAAGTTGTGACAGCGCACGGACGGCCTCCGCGACAGACTTGATTTTGTTCTTAAGCACCTTTTCTTGGCTAATTTTGGCCAAAGTGACAAGGCAAGATTCTAGCGGGGTGAGTGGAACGAGCGGTTTGATTTGCCCAAATGCCTTCGGTGCGCTACCCGAACTCAAAACAAAAATAAGAGAAGTCAAAACTACTGTTTTTTTCATGAGCAAAATCCTGTTTTGTCGAAAAGTTTTACATTCAAAAATGATATATAATGCAAATACAACGGCCATATGCGTTCGCCCATAGGGCGTTTCTAGGTGAGCGCTATTTGCTAAATTGGCTAAAAATTTGACGGCTATAAACAGATAAGACAAAAAAAAGCCGGGAGCTCTTGCTCTCGGCTTTTATCAAATGATTTGAAAACAGTGCTTAGTTAACGTCTTTGTACTCAGCATCGACAACATCATCACCAGTTTTTTTCTCTTCCGAGTTAGCTCCTGGTTTTGCTTGTTCTCCGCCGGCACCAGCTTCAGCAGCTCCTGCACCATTGGCTCCGGGAGCTTGTTTATAAAGTTCTCCGGAAATCTCATGAGTGATCGTGTTCAAAGAATCGTAAAAACCTTGCATGACTGCGAAGTTCGATTTCTCGACCGCTTCTTTGGCTTGAGTCAACTGCTCGCGAGCCTTGGCTTTGTGATCGTCTGAAATCTTAGCGTCATTGTCTTTCAAAAGTTTTTCAGTCTGATAAACAAGTCCGTCTAAATTGTTTTTCAATGTGATCTCTTCACGGCGCTTCTTATCAGAAGCCGCGTTTTCTTCACCTTCACGAACCATCTTCTTGATTTCTTCTTCAGAGAGTCCGGTGCTGCTAGTGATTTTGATACTCTGCTCTTTGCCAGTGCCCATGTCTTTTGCAGCCACATGCACAATGCCGTTAGCATCGATATCAAATGTCACTTCAACTTGTGGAATTCCACGAGCCGCAGGAGCAATTCCTGTGAGTTCAAAACGTCCCAAAGTTTTATTGTCCGCAGCCAAATCACGCTCTCCTTGCATGACGTGAATATCAACGCTGGGCTGATTGTCCGCTGCAGTTGAGAAAATTTGCGATTTGCGAGTAGGAATAGTTGTGTTTCTTTCAATCAACTTTGTAGCCACACCACCGAGGGTTTCAATACCAAGGCTGAGAGGAGTAACATCGAGTAATAAAACGTCCTTCACATCACCAGCTAAAACACCACCCTGAACTGCCGCGCCAATAGCGACAACTTCATCAGGATTCACACTCCTATTGGGTTCTTTACCAAAGAGTTCTTTTAC
>JAYTHU010000204.1:0-9012 GCA_043732305.1 Oligoflexia bacterium | reverse complement strand
AAATGATTGGTTGGTTCATCTAATAAAAGTAGGTCAGGTGCTTCCAGTAATAATTTGCAGAGGGCAATACGGCGCTTTTCTCCACCGGAAAGATTTTTAACTGAACTGTCACCGGGTGGGCAGCGCAAAGCTTCCATCGCCTGCTCTAAAGTGTGATCGATTTCCCAGCCACCAAGAGTGTCTATCTTCTCCTGAACCTTGGCTTGCTCTTCTAAAAGCTTTTCCATTTGCTCAGGTGTCATCTCTTCCGCAAACTTCGCATTGATTTCTTCAAAGCGTTTCAAGTATTGAACGACTTCGCCTAAACCTTGCTGAACATTTTCTTTGACCGTTAGATTATCGTCGAGCTTTGGTTCTTGAGAAAGATAACCAACGCTGATTTTGTCACCGGCGAAAGCTTCACCAACAAAATTTTTGTCGATGCCAGCCATGATTTTAAGCAGCGTGCTCTTACCAGAACCGTTGAGGCCGAGAACCCCAATCTTAGCTCCGTAATAAAAAGACAGGTAAATGTCTTTGAGAATAATTTTGTTTGGAGGATAGACCTTACCCAAACCCTTCATTGTGTATGCGAATTGTTGTGCCATAGGTGCTCTTCATAGCACAAAGCCATGCTCGTCTCAAAATATTTTAACGGTAATTGGCAGTGCTGCTGTAGCAATACTGAGAGGGTAAATTACGCCTCGTTTCATGAACAACACCTATGCCATTGATAATGGTGAGCTTGCGGCTTAGGACATCTGCATAATATTTAACTAAAACATGTGTCAGCCGGAGATTTAAGATCTTTGTGAGTCTGGCCGTCTCATCAGAATTTGGGTTCGATTTAAGCCACGTGAGATAGCTCGTGATATCGGCAGCATAGAGCCCACCGTTTTGAGTGACCACATCAAAAAGCATGAGGTAAGCGCGAACTTGATGCACGGAAAGTTCATTCATATAGCTCAATACTTTATTGTGATATCCCAACGCCCCTTGAACCTGAACAGAAATATATTGAGGAGTATTCGCCATTTTCACAAGTTCAGCCTGCCATTGAGGCACGAAGCTGCCATTGGGCAAATACAAATTAGTTATTGCCCATTGCACACTTTCGCTTTCTGAAGAAATAGTTTTAGGTGTAATAGTCGCAATATCTTTATCAAAAGGACTGACAGGATCAGCGTTCACAACATCAGCATTAAGGTCATCCAATGCAAACAAGGCCTGAAGCGTGTTCACAGTTTTTCCATAATAGGAACTGAGCATGTTCTGCATGCTTTCTGAATCGGCTGCGGCAAAGTCTTGTCTGATAATTGCGCCGCTTTTGTTGTTCATTGAAAGTAGAAGTGGTTGCAATGATCCTGTACCCAAGTTTTGATTGAGTAATCCGAGACTCATGCCTTGGCCATCGAAATTATTTGCTAAATTTCCCCAGCTTGAATTGCCTTCGTAACTTCCGGTGATATTCAGCGCTAACGAGAGAACCATATCGTCAGCGGAGTTCAGGGAACTCGGATAGCTGACATTTGCGAATGAAAGAGCGGAACAAATTCCTCCAGCGACACTTGGATTTGTTGGAGAAAGAGGACTCCCCGATGGAACTCCAGATGATTGATTGGGAATCAGAATGGAAGGAAGTTCCGCACTTTTCCCACAACCGATGATAGTTATAAAACCCAATACAGATAGGACTTTCAGAACGATTTGCGCCTTTGCCATAAACCCTCTTCGACTTATCGGTTCAACTACTACAGCCGACTAAAGTCTGAAAATTAATTAAATATGCTTGGCGCTTCGACTTGGCGGGAAATTATTTTGTTAGTTTATTGAAGTGGATCCTACATAGCAGTATTCACTTTGAAGATACCTATGCACTTGATGAACGGTCCCTTCCCCGTTTGCAATTGCGTTTTTTCGCTCCACAAAATCATTTCGATAACCTGCATCCACAATCGATCGAGCTCTTATTTCTATAACTTTTAAGAGCTTGTTTGTCTCTGTCGCCGAAACGTTTTTAGAAAGCCAACTCCTGTACTCATTCACTTGTTCATTCGAAAGGCGTTCCCCACCTTGAACAACCAAATCAAAGAGCGAAAGAAAAGATTTTAGTTCATTTAAATTTAAAACATGCATCAGGATTAGAGATGCATTTGCGTAGACTGCCGCTTGACTAAGTTGAATACTGACGTAGTTCATGTCTACTGCGAGAGTGGATAATTCCCTCTGCCATTCCGGAACGAAATTTCCGTTCTGGTAAAGATGCGTGGAGGCCCAATGGACGCTCTCCGTATTTTTAGAGATCATCATGGGCATTAGTGATTCCATGGATAAAAATTCTTCTCTCACACCAGAACCCCAGTCACTCAACATTTGCACTACACTTTGCAAATGACTCGTCGAAAATATTTGAGTGAACTGTTCAGGAAAACTATTTCGAAAAGCAAGCATCATGGGCTGCAAAGAACCTTGTCCTAAATTCTGATTGAGCAAACCCATGCTCAAGCCTTGGCGATCGAAGTTGTTTGTGAGATTTCCCCAACCCGAAGAGCCCTCGAAACTGCCCGTGATATTCATCGCCAGAATCAAAGCCTGGTTGTTGATTGGAGAGAGTGTCGGGACAAAGTTCACTCTACTGAATGAAAGCTTCGAACAAAATTGAAGACCGTCGGCTATCGCCGAACCAGAAATGTTTAATATTATTAAAAATGATAGAGAGACTATCCCCGATTTCCAACCCATCAAGTTATTTTGACAGAAGGAGCATGAATTGCAGAGTCTAGAAATAATTTATTTGATAATCTTCGAGTTGGCAACCTAGCTAAAACCAGCCGTAGGTGCGGGTTCTACCGTGCTCAGACTAAATATTCTTCATTACTCTAAAGCAATTTTCTTTTTCGAGAATAGAAAAGCCAATATTTCATAATAATGAAAACGCATATGATCCCAGCGAACAATAAAAATGCATTGATGAACATAAATGGCAAATAAAGAGGGTTCGTGATCAGAGTCTCCCCTATTCGGATAAAAAAAACCGCCAGCGTTGTTAAACGTGGCGGCATTAAATCGCGATAATTTTATCGAAATTATTTAACAGTCAATTCCAAGACGACGTACAGAACCACAGCCAAAGCCAAACCAATGTGCACAAAACCTACGGGTTTAGCCAAAGGTCCAAGTTTGGTGCCTTTCATTGCGTTGACTTCAAATGCGCCAACCAGAATTAAAATAATCGCGGCAGGAATCCAGAGATTTGATTCAGCACCCACTTGAATTCCCAAATGCGAAGCTGATCCCATGAAGAACAACATAGGAATCGAGAACACTGTGTTGGTTCTTGAAGCTAATGTTGCACGAGCGGCTGCTCCAGCAGCTGCTGGATTGGGTTGTTCACCCTTAGCGACGGCTTCAGCGTTTGCGATAACTATCTTTTGTTTAGGCCAAATGATGAGCCAAACATTCAAGAACATCAATGTTCCCAAAAGTGAGCCGGTAGAAATTGCGACAAACCATGAAGAATGCGTCATTGCTGATCCACCAGGACCGAACGTGGCGCCAAAAATCAAAACGCCGGAAACAAAAGTTCCCATAGCGCCCCAGCGGAACCAAAACAAAGCGCGAGGCAACAATTTGAGTGTCACCTGTGATTTTGTAGGCCCGTCGGTTTCGGCCATGAAAGACCCTTGAACGAAATTGAAATAATAAAGAATACCAATCCACATCACGCCTGACATGTAGTGAATCCAGCGGAGAACTACGAGTAGCCCGCCCAATGATAAGATAGAAAATGACATTTGAAGTGCCTCCTTGTTGCAAGTAATTTCCCTTATGGTAACCCAAATAATAGATGTTGCAATACTCTCTTTTTTTTACGAGAACTGAGTTATCAGGAGATCAATTATGGCCCAAAAGCTTTTCCCGGAAATTCAGCCTTACAAAACTCACCGTATAAAGGTTTCAGAGCAACACGAACTCTATGTTGAAGAGGTTGGAAATCCAAACGGTCAACCGGCGGTATTTCTGCACGGTGGTCCAGGCGCTGGGTTAAACCCGAAGCATAGAAGATATTTCGATCCAAAACATTATCGCATTATTTTGTTCGATCAACGAGGTTGCGGAAAAAGTCAGCCTCACGCCTCGCTTGAAAACAATACAACTTGGGATTTGGCTTCCGATATTGAAAAAATTCGCGGTTATTTCGGAATAAAAAAATGGCTCGTCTTTGGCGGATCCTGGGGCAGTACATTGGCTTTAGCTTATGCCGAAACTCATCCCGAATCTGTCAGCGCTTTGGTCTTACGTGGCATTTTTCTATGCCGCAAGGAAGAACTCGATTGGTTTTATCAAAAAGGTTGCGACCTCATTTATCCTGACTATTTTGAAAAATATGTCGCCCCCATCCCCGTAGCAGAACGCGGAGATATGATTCAAGCTTACTATCGGCGTCTGACTTCCGATGACTCCGCAGTTAGAATTGCGGCAGCAAAAGCTTGGAGCAGTTGGGAAGGAAGTACAATTAAGCTTTTGCCCGATCCATCTACACTCATGGCTTTTGAAGAAGTGCAAATGTCACTTTCGATTGCACGGATCGAATGTCACTTTTTTATCAATAAGTGCTGGTTCAAAACAGATAATCAACTCGTAGAAAATGTTGGAAAAATTCGGCACATCCCTACGGTCATTGTTCACGGACGCTATGATGTCGTCTGCCCTGTGAAGAACGCATGGGATTTGCACAAAGCCTGGCCTGAATCCACACTTCATATTATTCAAGATGCTGGTCACGCCGCGGACGAACCCGGAATTTTGGACGCTTTAGTAAAGGCGACAAACTCTTTCATAAGATAATGCGCGTGATTTCCATGGTCCCCTCGTGGACCGAAACATTGTTAGCTTGCGGCGTAAACGTGGTAGGACGCACACGGTACTGCATTCATCCTGAGAAATTGGTATCTGCGATTCCCATCGTTGGGGGAACAAAAGATATTTCGTGGGATAAGGCAACGGCCCTCACGCCGGATTTGCTGATATTAGATAAAGAAGAAAATCCGCTAGCCATGAGCGAGAAATCGCCATTTAAATTTGTAGCCACACATGTGACTTCTGTCAAAGATGTAGGTCCCGCATGCCGACTGCTTGCTAGGTCATTGGAAAAATCTAATGGCGAATCATTTCAGAAACTTTGCTTTATAGCAGATCGATGGGAAAACGTAGCAAGTCACCCTGTTGTTAACAGGGATCTTGCCGATATTCCGGGTGTGGTTGAATGGATCAATCCTCTAAAGCCTGGCATCGAAAACTTTTTATATTTGATTTGGAAAAAACCGTGGATGACTATTGGTAAGCAAACCTTTATTGGCTCCATGCTTTCCCATGTGGGACTTTCTAAATTTCAACTTGATTTTGAAAACTCGTATCCCGAAGTTGATTTGGAAAAATATCCTCCAGAAAAAACTTTGCTTCTTTGTTCGACCGAACCCTTTCCATTTCTAAAAAAGAAAAATGATCTTAAAACTCTCGGGTCAAGCGTTAGCACTTACTCCATTGCGATTGTCGATGGCGAATCCTACAGTTGGTTTGGGATAAGAGCTCTCGAGTTTTTAGAAAGCCTGTAAAATCCGCAGTGGGCCTCGTTGTCCGGGCTTCACGGCCGGAATGCGGGCGAGATTTTTCTCGAGAGCCCATTAAAGTCGAAACAAGGCATGGCCTCTCTTTGCAATGCGTTCAGCGCAAGAGGAGGTTTTATGAAAAAATTATTTTTTATAGTAGCTTTAGTTTCGGTAGCCGCATGTAAAGATCCAAAAAACTCAGATGGTCCCCAGTTCCGGCTTCAGTCTCAAGGGGTCACAATGTCTGCAGTATCATCCCAACCTTTAGTTCTCAAGAGGGCGAATTTGGATGACGGTCCCGTCATCCAAATTGAAGTTAAAGATCCAGCAAACGTGAGCCAAAGTTCTCGGGAAATTAACTGCAGTGGTTATATTTTAAAAGGCCGAACAGTTTTTTATCCTGACACGACAATGTTTGATTTCAAAATTTCGAATGCAGAGTTTCCAGGACTTAAAACTCTTCCTATTAATCCCTTATGCAAACTCGCGGTCACTTTGCAAAACTACACTGGCTCTAAATCTCAAAAAGAGTTTGAACTCAAATTGGCATTTGATTCTAATCCTGAATTATCAATTCGCCGGATGGCTTTGGCAAAAGGTCAGAATTATCATTTTCAAAATGGATTCATTCCGCTTGAGGGATATGAAATCACCAACACTTTTAATTACACCATTGGCGTGACTTTATATTTAGGTGCTTTCTACTCAGATTTCTCGACTCAACCTCAACTTAGTCAGCAGTATTTCTTAAGAGCATTTCCGGATAAAATAACGCTCGGAGGGAAATATGAGCTGGTGGATTTAACTGATAGGACAGCAAGTATTCGTATCGCTCCCGGAGATCATGCTTCGATTTATGCAAACTACACTAAGCCAACTGACATTCCCGCCAATACGACTTTAATGATTCAGACATTTCTAGAAAGAGTAACTGCACCAACAATCAGCATGTTCAAGGATATCGGTTTCATGCAAACGGACAAAATGGGACTGAACATGTATGGCACAAGACCTGATCAATTATTTCCCATTGATCACCTGTAATTTTCTATGAATTAAGATTCGAGTTCAATCACCACGGGGCAATGATCACTGCCTCGCACTTCAGGCTGAATGTAACTTTTCTTAATGTTTTTTAAGAACGATTGGTTGGTGACATGGTAATCCAAGCGCCAACCAATATTTTTTTCCCGAACTCCCGGACGATAACTCCACCAAGAATAGTGCCCACCTTTTTTCTCAAAATTCCTGAATGTATCTACATAACCAGAACTCAGAAACTTATCCATCCATGCACGTTCTTCTGGTAGAAATCCCGCGTTTTGAGTATTGGTTTTAGGATTTGCAAGATCGATTTCGGTGTGCGCAATATTGAAATCACCACAAAGAATAATATTTTCGCCTTTTCTCAAAAGACCTTCGCAATATTCGAGCATGGCCTGGCAGAAGTCTAATTTGTAACCCAAGCGGGCGTGATCTCTCTGACTATTTGGAAAATACGCATTGATGAGATTAAAATTCGAAAATCTTGCCGTGATCACACGACCCTCGGAATCAAATTGCTTGTAGCCAAAACCTTTTTTCACATCGAGAGGTTCAGTCTTTGAATATATAGCGACACCGCTATAACCTTTTTTCTCGGCGGGGTGCCAATAAGATAAATATCCAAAAGGAATTTTAACAATATCTTCTAAGTCTTCTTCCAAAGCTTTTATTTCTTGAAGACAAACCACATCTGGTTGCTCGAAAGAAAGCCACTGGAGCATTCCATTTTTAGCTGAAGCCCGTACGCCGTTCACATTCCAAGATACAATTTTCATTTGACCCGTCCAGCGATGTTCATGAGCATTTTTGCCGACATAAAACGTGGAAGGCTCGCCGTGATAAAGTTTTTTACCCCAGTAAAAATGAAGGGAGAATTTCGTTTTTTCAAAGCCTTCATCGCGCAGGCAACAACGACGTCTACGTTTTGAGTTATCGATTCTAGATATTTATATTTCTCTCCCATTCCCGCACGCTTCTGAAATTGAGTGCGAGTCATTCCTGGACAGAGGCAAGTCACAAAAACATTTTTTTCCTTTTGATCCAGCCATAGAGTCTCAGAGAATGTAGCAACGAATGCCTTCGTTGCACTATAAACCACACTTCGAGGAAGAGGTATGAAAGCAAGGACCGAGGCCACATTGATCATGGCGTCACCCGCTTTTGCGTGAGAAAGAAAACTGTGAGAAAGTGCCATCAGTGCTTCACAATTGAGTCTCAGCATGTCTTTTTTTGATTTGTAATCACCTTCTAAAAAAGTTCCGCTTGCCCCCACACCTGCATTATTGATGAGAACATCGAATTGGCCTTTAGTGAAAAGGGCGGAGATTTTTTCTATACCCTCTTCTGTCACTAGGTCGGCGGAAATAGCTTCGTGTCCTGCGTCTATCATTTTATTCAGGTCAGACACGAGTTCGTCGAGGCGTGCTTGATTTCGAGCCACGACAGTGACCTGATAGCCTGCTTGAGCGAGCTGAACCGCAAATTCTCGTCCGATCCCTTCACTTGCTCCAGTCACTAAAGCTTTCTTCATTCTAAATCCTTTGGGTGTGTTCCAATGAGTGCATTCCAATAATATTTTCAATGGCCTGCATCTTAAGAGGTGGGACCTCGACAGGGCAAGGAATTTTGGTATAGTGGCAGCGTGTTAAATTCAGCTTTAAATACAAAATTACATTTCTTTAAAAGCCTGCAGGAACAGGAAAAATCGGCAAAAACAACCATTGTCATTTTTGACCGTTACCTCTTAAAGATTCCACAGATAGCATTGTATTTAAAAACCATAAAATTTAAAATTCCTGTCACCGCAGGAGAAAACTTAAAAACCTTAAAATCTCTTGAAGCCTGTCTGGCAAAGATTCAAACAATGACCGGAGCAACACCAAAAAACAATCTGGCATTTGTCAGCCTTGGAGGCGGAAGTGTTGGCGACTTCACCGGATTTGCGGCATCGATTTATAAACGTGGAGTTCAACTGATCCATATTCCGACGACATGGCTCGCAGCCATTGATTCTGCCCATGGCGGGAAAAATGCATTAAATTTTGAAAATTCAAAAAATCAATTGGGGACTGTTTATTTTCCAACTGATGTTTTTCTGATCCAAAATATTTTAGAAGCTCAACCAAAAGCCCGTGGTTCTGAAGCTTGGGGTGAGATAGCGAAGATGGGGATTGTGGATAAATCGCTCCAATCTGAAATTCGAACATTGGCTCACACAAAAAAAATATGGCCGCTACTGCCTCGGCTCATTGAATCGAAAATGAAAACCGTGAAAGCCGATCCCTACGAATCAAAGGGAAAAAGAAAAGAGCTTAACTTAGGACATACCTATGGACATGTTCTGGAGGCTGAATTCAAAATTCCGCACGGTCTCGCGATT
>JAYTHU010000203.1:0-2705 GCA_043732305.1 Oligoflexia bacterium | reverse complement strand
AAGAGGACGTTAAGATCTTACAGAGCGCGGTGTCCCTCTAACATAGACACTATAAGAAAAGGTTCTTATCCAACAAACCTTTTTTTTCAACCCAGACGTCACAAACCATCGTTTTAAGCTTCGCTCGTAAACTAAAGCAGCGCATTCTGCCCGAACTATCCGCATACCCCAAGCGGACAAATTTTTTACATCACAATTTGTCCCGCCGTCGGTCAACTCAACTTTACAAACTCACTTTCGGTTTTCGCGCACTCAACTTCCAGAAAAATTCCAGCTGGAAAAAATTTCACACTTGTACTTTACATCGCCAGCATTTTTACCAGCTCGCACCAGCTCGCACCAACTCGCACCAACATGCATCAACTCGCATCAACATGCATCAACTTGCATCAATCCGGATCAATACGGATCAAATCACGTATGATACTCGTTTTTTGCTTCGCTACCCATGTATGCCACCCATCTTGCTCCTTCACACTCGCGAACCTATCTCAAGCAGATGATTAACACGCATAACGGAGACGCTTGCGCTACCGCCGATAGTAAACCGGGACCAACCCGGGACCAACTCGGGACTGCAAATCTTCAATACATGCGCAAAAACCGCATAAATAACCGAACTGGGGACATATTTACGCGCATCCGCATCAGTTGGACTCGCGAGATCGGCTCCAGAAAATGGCCGCGCGGTTGTAAAACATATCCGTTTTGTGCGCGCGCCAAATCGCGCCAGGCATTGGGAACCCCGTTTTAAGCTTCGCGCATAATCTAAAACCGCCTATCTTGCCCGATCACACCGCATACCCCATGCGGGCAAAAATGATACATGCACTTTTTGTCCATCCGCCAGAAATTCAAAAGTGCAAATTCACTTTCAACTTTTCGCGCACTCAACTTCTCAGAAAAAATTCCAGCCGGGAAAAGTTTGCAAGTCGCGCGCGGCAATTTCACAATCCTCACTTTACCGCCCAAATCACACCACGCGTTATTCACACTCTTTAACACTTAGTGGATAAACGATTTCGCAAATCCGACCGCAAGTGCATCTCGCCTTTTTTACTCCGGGAAAACTTTTTTTGGCCGGCTTCATAAGCCGCGGCCGAGTCAACCAATCGACTCTAAACCCATAAAAAATCCGTTTTCGCGTAGCGTCCCCAATATGCCGCGCCTCTTGCTTGATAACCCCGAAGGGGAACGCGCGGCGCTACTGCTCAAGCATAGAAACATACAGAGCACAGGCGCTTGCGCAACCGCTCGTAAAAAAATGGGACCAAAATGAACCAAAAATTGAATGATCTATCGCATTACAGAACAAACGCGACATCCAGATATATGCTCGATCAGATGGATGTCAAAATGGATTCTGTTCTAGAAGGGCCTCAAGGAACAACTGCACGAAACATACGTGTTGAGACAGTTCCGTGGACACTCGAATCAAAGTTTAACCCAGGAATGATTGACTGGTTTTCAATGGACGCCGCTGGTCTTTATGGATCAGATGTTACAGAACTTAGGATCATTCTGTATGAGCAGTATGAAGCTATTGAAGACATTCAACCCATCGTAAAAATACGATATCTTTCAAGTAACGAGTGTGTGAAACCACATCAACAATCAAAAGTCTATCCCATCGGACGTATCTACAAGATCACAAATGATATTGATGAACTCGTATACGTTGGCGGAACAACCGGATCAATCGAGAAACGTTTCATCAAACATAAGAGCGATGCGCGAAATGGTTCTCGATGTTCGCTTCATTGTCATATGCGTGAATATGGATTTGAACATTTTAAGATCGAAACAATAGACACTGTTACACGAACAACACTCGATGCATTACATGCATTAGAAACCATGCACATCGTCTGGCAGAAGACGATGTTTAATGGACTAAATATGACATATCCATGTCTTACATGTAACCATGATTGTAATGTAACTACGTGTAAATTATGCAATATCGATCTTGTATGTGAGCATTGCATGTACATAAGTTCGTGTAATGACTGTTATAAAACTGAGCGCGCCCTACTCATTTGTAGTCATAAAAAGATGAAGACATCGTGTCGATCGTGCAACATATGCAAGTATTGCGGCACATTTAACACACAACATCATATCAATTCAGATAATCACAAACAGAATGAAATTCGAATTTATGAGCAAGAATTGCGATTAAGTATGGTTAAGCAACAAAAATATAAAACCAATGCGCGCATACGCTTCATTGGTTTTACAATCACACAACATACTCTTTTAATGAAAAGCAGAGAAAAGAGGCTGGGTTTCATTACATTACACAAACCCAATAAACCGCGATCAATAACACCGAGCGCGGAACCACTCGTGCTAAGAGATGCATGGGAAGTTATGCAAGAAATACTCAATCAGGCAGAGAAATAGATCATTTAATTGAACTACGCGCGGCCATTTCCCAGGACGCTTTTTTTCGTGTTTTGAACGCTAAATTTGCACTCCGCGCGGACTTTTCGCCAGGCCGAAAACGGCAAATTCTAAGTCGGATTGAGCACCCGAACAGCAAATCTTCAATACACGAGCAAAGAATGAAAAAATAACTGAACTGGAGACACATTTGCATGTTCGGACATCATTCCGGTTTGTGTTTTCACATCGGTGGACTTGATGATGACTTAATTTTTTTCAAAAAAAAGTTTAGGCAAATATATATAGTGATCGCGGGC
>JAYTHU010000202.1:0-9058 GCA_043732305.1 Oligoflexia bacterium | reverse complement strand
TTAGATTTCTCCAAATCTGTAAGCATCTCTTCGCAGAGAGCCAGCGCTTCTTTAGGGATATCAATCTTGAGGTCACGAATACTTAAAAGTTTTGCCATTTATTTTCCCTTAGACTTCTTTTTGGATTTTACAGGACCATCAGAATCATCAGATCCACCAGGGGCTTTAGCCATGACAGCATCAAGTCTTGATTCAGCATCCTTCAGCTGTTTTACCGCTTCTTGAGAATCGCGACCTAATAATTTTTTGAGGCCCGCTTCCGCTCGCTCTTTTCTATCCGTTTTTGAATTCGTGATGCGAACCAATGTGTTCACAAGGATCGGACCAAACTGCTCAATATGCGCAAGCTTTCTTTCCAGATCCGCTTCTTTGTCTTCTTTGCGAATGTGGCGAGAAAGTTTTTGCCCGGCTTGCATGCAAGCACGTCTAATTTCTTCGATCAATTCATCACTGCCATCAATCGTTTCTTTAGAAGCATTTTTAAATTTAATAAACGGAGACGTCACACTCACCGCAAAAACATAAGGCCCTGACGGAACACTGTCTTTGGGTTGAGAAAGCCCGTAAGACTTCCAATTGACAGACTCGAGTGCTCTCGTAATAGCGCATCCGGATTTATCGAATTGCAAAGGAACACGGTTTGCAAAACGCAGTAGTTGTACCGGCGAACCTTCTTCTAAATTTCTATTTTTAAATCGAGCGAGTGCAACTTCCACAACCACGGGTTTGAAATCACAGATGGTAGGCTTTCGAGTTTGCACGGAAAAGAAATCGATTTCGCCAAGGCGCTGGATACTTTTTGAGAGCGCATCTTCACCGACAGTTAAAACAGAACGAGTGCTCGGGGACATGAGATCGGTTTTTTGAACCGCTTGAAATATATTTTTAAAATCGTCATCTTTGAGTGCTGGCAATGAAGTCTCGCGAAGACTTTTTCTCATTCCATTCTTGATGAAATCATTTATAGAAGCATCTGATATTCTTGAGAAACCAGTTTTCAAAAATTTAGAAACTGAAACTTTTCCAAACAGACTTGCATGGGTGATGAATTCGCCAAGCTTAAAAGTATGAGGATGAGGAAGAGTCGCTTCTGGAACAGCCGGCACCTCATTGCTCACGCGCTCAATTTTTTGCTTATCTAAATCCGCAAGTTTATATTTGATCGTCAGGTGTGGATTGACCAGGACTGTGCCTTCGATATAAGTCAAAAGCCCGCCATCACCATTCAGCTGAATTCGACCATCAAGAACAAATTCAACGCGAACGCCATGCTCTTTGTTCCAATCGATCATTTCTTTTTGGCGCATGATTCCGGTATTTGTTTTGATATCTACATCAACAATACAAGAAACTGCTTTGCGCATTTTCTTGGTTTTGCTAGTGACTTTAGCGCCCTTGGCATTGGTGAGCTGAGCCCAAGTGGTCGCAGCTGAAATACCAATCCCCTGTTGTCCACGAGAACATTGTCCCCGTCCAAATTTGGATGACGCAAGATACTCACCAAATACTTTTGTTAAGTCGTCCACTTCAATGCCGGGACCGTTATCTTCCACCACAATCTTAATTAAGTCTGTGTTTTTGGTAGATCCCACTCCAACCTTGATAATCTCAACATAAATCTCTGGAAGAATTTCTGACTCTTCGCATGCATCAAGAGAGTTATCAACGGCTTCTTTCAAAGTCGTTAATACCGCTTTAAGCGGCGAAGAGAATCCTACTTGTTGCAGGTTCTTGGAAAAGTACTCCGCCGTGCTGCTTTTTGTAATTTCTTGTTTGGCCATGCCCTTCATCCTATCCAAGATCTTAAAACTTTCCAGTTTAATTTTTTCTCGGCACGGAAAGTGCTAGCAAAAGTGTAGGAATTTGAGCAGAATTTTATTCCAAATATTAATAAATTTTTTGAAATATTATCGATAGAGAATCCGTCCTTTTACTGCAACGCAAAATATGACGGATAAGTGAGAAGTTTTACGCCGGTGGAATAGTCGGGGAAACCAACTCAGGAGCGGGTTCCGAGCTTAATCCAAGTCGATCAATAGTGACCCCAAATCTACCCACGCGATCTTCCACATTTTGATATTGAGTTTGCGCGTCCTTGAGATGTTTTCCAACCTTTTCAAAATCGGCAGAAAATTTTTGAAAATCTGATTTCAATTTTAGTAAAACGGACTCAATTTTCTTGGCTTCCGTTTGGATTTTTAGGCCCCGAAAGCCTATCGCGATGGCCTGTAAATAAGCATAAAACGAGTTCGGAGACACCGGAATAACGTGTTTTTTGAGGCAATATTGATGCAAAACAGAGTCTCTCATGAGCTCATAATAGACAGATTCTGCTGGAATAAACATGAACGCAAAATCCAAGGTCTTATCAGGGATGATATATTTTCCAGCAATACTATCCACCATCACTTTTATGTCTGCGGCAAAAAGCTTACGAGCTTCTTGAATTTCCGGCTCTGTTAATTTTTCATCAAAAATTCTTCGCGCTTGAGTCAACGGAAATTTAGAATCGATGCATAGCCAACCTTCTTTTAGTTTTATGACAGCATCTACCATCTCCTTAGATTTTTTATCGATTGCAACCTGCAACTCATACGCATCGTCAGGAAGAATATCTCGGAGCATTTCATGAAGAGCAAACTCACCCATAGCACCACGAAGTTTTGGAGTTTCCAAAATTTTCGAAAGATCACGAACACCTTGAGTAAGACCAACAACCTGCCCCGTCACCGTGTGCAATTCTTCAAGCCGGCGACTCACCGATTCTAAACTTTCAAAATTTTGTTGAGAAGTTTGTGTCAATTTTTTATCAACTTCGTTTCTCACGGATTCTAAACGTGTCTGCAGATCTGTTGTTACCATCTGAAGATTTTGTCTTAGCTCCATACGAGATCTTGTCAAAGAATCTTCAATTTGGGATTGTTGCGCTTGAGAATTCTGCGTGAGAGAAAGCGTGAGTTGGGCCTGGAGTTTCTGGGCCTGTCTAAAAATAAATAGCGCGACAAAACTAAAAACACCCAGCGCGACAAACACCAAAACGACAATCAAAATAGAATTCATTGTTACTCCCTTAATTGGCTTGAAAACTATATCAGAACCCTTCTAGAGTCAAAGCCAAGGGGAAATAATCGAAGGAAATCGATGAGGGGAAATTCAATGACCTTAAATAGCCGAACGGCGAAACAAGCACTGATCATTTTGACGGCTATCAATCTTCTCAATTATGTCGACCGCTGGTTGATATCAGCCGTCATGCCGGCAATGAGCGAAGAACTTCATCTGAGCAACACGGCAGCAGGCTTTATCATGAGTGCATTCATGACTGGATACTTTGTCACAAGTCCCTTTTTTGGCTATTTGGCTGATCGAATCAAGCGTGTCCACGTGATTGCAAGTGGAACAGTAGTCTGGAGTTTTGCGACAAGCCTAGCTAGTTTTGCCTCCGGTCAATGGCATTTGATTTTTTCCAGAGTCATTGTTGGTGTCGGCGAAGCCGCGACCGTGAGCACATCTCAAGCTTTACTTTCTGATTTTTATCCGCCAGAAAAAAGAAATAAAGTCTTAGGTATTTATCTCTGTGCCATCCCGGTTGGTGCCGCGCTCGGATTTATTTTAGGAGGAATTCTCACTACGCATTTCGGATGGCGACATGCATTTTTGATTGCTGGAATTCCGGGACTCGCCCTCGCGTTTGCGGTGTATTTTTTAAAAGAACCGCTGCGCGGGACGAGCGATTCTCACGGTAACAGTAGCAATACCAATAAAAAGAATTCTTTCAAGGCAGATGTACTAGAGCTTCTCAGAAACAAAAACTACATGTCGGCCGTCTGGGGTTATGCGGCTTTCACCTTCACCATTGGCGGACTCGGCAGCTGGGTGCCTCAGTATCTAGTAAAAGTGCGCCATGCGCCTCTACAACAAGCCGACACCGCTTTCGGAGCTATCACTGTAGTAGCGGGAGTATTAGGAAGTTTAATTGGCGCCTGGGTGGCAACGCATTTTTTGAAAAAGAAAAAACGCGGCGACATGCAATTTATTTTCTGGGTGATCATTATTGCTACCCCCCTCACTTTTTTATGTTTTGTGATCCAAAATGTTTGGGGATTTTATGCAATGATCGCAGCGGTTGAGTTTTTGCTTTTTGCCACTCAGCCAACAGTCAATGTGGTTTTTTTAGAAACTGTCAGACCAGAAATCCGCAGTATGGCACTCGCTTTTTCCGTTTTTATGATCCACTTGTTTGGAGATTTAATCAGTCCACCGATTGTTGGAATTGTGGCTGACCACTGGGATTTGCGTTCGGCCATTTTTATTCTGCCCTTAGCTCTGATTCCTGCAGCTTATTTCTATGGGAAGACATACAAACTTTTATCTCGTAGCAGTGACTAGAGCAAACTTACCAGGGAAGGTTGTCACCTTCGAAATCAAAAAACTGGCCAGATTCTTTTTTGCCAACTCGAGCGGCGAGTTTTAAAATTCCAGTTGCTGATTCTAGAGTTGTGGTTGGAGCGCTCGCGCCCCCCATATCTGTTTGCACCCAGCCAGGATGAACGCAAATAGCAGTAATTTTAGCAAAGTCGTTGGCGAAGGATTTCGTAAACATGTTCAGCGCAGTTTTTGACATGCGATAAGCATAAGCTCCACCGCTGCCATTGTCTTCGATTGAGCCCATAAGACTTGTGATGTTGATTAATTTTGGGCCGGAACTTTTGAGTAACAAAGGTAAAAACGCTTGAGCCACCTTCATAGGTCCAATTGAATTTACTTCGAAAGTGTCTGTGACCAACTTCATATCTAAAGTTTCAAAATCAGCGCTGTTGTCTAGATACACACCGGCGTTATTGATAAGAACATCCACAGTAGACAATGTACTGGCGATTTTTTTTAGATTCTCAACAGATGTCACGTCTCCTTTTAAAATATGCAAAGCTTTATATTCTTGGGAAAGCTCATTCAGCTTCGGATATTTTTCAGGATTTCTGACCACCGCATAAACTTCATTTCCAGCTTTGAGAGAAAGCCTCGTCAATTCAAAACCTATTCCGCGACCGGCACCGGTGATCAAATAAATCATTAAAAAATTCCCCATTCAGAGAGCCAATTAGATAGACGCTGGCGGGAGATACCAAGAATTTTTGCCGCTTGGCTGCGATTGTTTTTTGTTTCGGCTAGCGCCGCTTCGACAAACTGTTTTTGGAGCGAATCAATAAGCGCCACAACATTCACTGATTTTTGATTTTTAATCGCATCTTTGATTTGAGCGAGAGGATCAATGCCGCCGTCACTTCGACCGCCAGAGCCATTTTCGCCTTCACCAATCACACCTTGAAGTCCCAAGTTTTGATTTTCGAGCCATCGATCAACCATTTCAAGAGTAACGACTTTGTGAGGGCTTTTTAAAAACGGCAAAACAGATAGAGCTAGAGCTCGCAACTGGCGAACATTTCCTGGCCAATTATAAGTTTGAAGTCTATTTTCTGCTTCGCTTGAAACTTTAAAATCTCCACGATTCATTGACTGCAGAAAATAAGTAAGCAAAATCCCAATGTCCTCTTTACGATCGCGCAAAACAGGAACTCGGATCGGGTAAACGTTGAGACGATAGAACATGTCTTCGCGAAATTCTTTTCGGCGGACGGCTTCAGCCAAATCAATATTTGTTGCGGCAATCACTCGGAAATCGACAGGACGTTCTTTATCACTACCCAATCTTCTGACGCGCTTTTCCTGAAGTACACGCAAAAGTTTTGCTTGAAGATCTAAACCTAAATCACCAATTTCATCGAGGAAAATATCTCCGCCATTGGCTGCTTCAAAAAGTCCGGTCTTAGTAGTGAGTGCGCCGGTAAACGCTCCGCGCTCGTAACCAAAAAGTTCACTCTCAACAAGATTTTCTGGAAGGCTAGCACAGTTCACTGCAATAAAAGGTCGATGTGCTTTACCCATAGCACTCCAAAGTGCGCGAGCCACCAACTCTTTTCCAGTTCCGGTCTCACCTAAAATTAAAAAGGGACCTGGCATATCCGCAAGCGAAGAAATTTGAGTGCGCAATGCAGTTGTCGCATTGCTTTTTCCTTTGATCCCGTAATCATCGAGGCGATGATTTTTCAAAGCTTCTCTGCTGGATGGATTTTCAGAAACTAATTTTCTCCAATTTTGAGCTTTTAAAAGTGCGATTCTATACGCTTGTGGATTAACCGTTCCTTTGGCCACGTAATCAATGGCGCCAAGTTCAAGCGATCGACTCACAGTTTCAGGATCATCGAGTCCAGAAATCATAATACATGGAAGGTAGTGATCCATTTCTTGAATTTTCTGCAATAGGTAAAGACCGTCTCGAGCACGGTCTCCCTTGATCTGGATGTCTAAGAAAGCCGCTGTAAATATATGCTCTTTTAAAGCGTTCTCGGCGGCATCCGCATTATTGACAATGACGCTTTCGCAATCGGAAAAAACCGCCTGCAGCGTTTGTTGCATGAGTTCATCATCTTCAACGACTAAGATTTTCATAGACGGAAAACTCCTTTTTGATCAACCATATTGTGCCAGTTTACCCTCTTGACTGTCAACGCCACACATCATAGTTTGTAAAAAAGAGGTGTAGCATGATTATTGTGACAGGTGCCGCTGGATTTATAGGCAGCAAAACCGCTCTGCATTTTTCTCGCAAGGGCATAGAAGCTGAAGATCTCATTCTGGTTGATAAACTCGAGTTATTTAGCAATCGCACCTATGTGCAAAGTCTTACTTTGCCGGATAAGCAAAATTTGATCGAAGCAAAAGACAAGTTTCTCGACACTCTTCCAAATCTAAAAAACATCGATCTCATAGTTCACCTTGGGGCTATCACAAATACTGCTGAAACAAATCAAGGCGAACTTGACTATTGGAATACGGAGTACTCTAAAAAGATTTGGGAGTACTGCGCAGAGAAAAAAGTTCCACTTATTTATGCCTCAAGTGCCGCGACATATGGAGATGGCACTCAAGGTTTCAGCGATGATCACACTCATATTAAGAATCTTAAACCATTGAACCTCTACGGCAAAAGCAAACAGAGTTTTGACGTTTGGGTATTAGAACAAATTGAAACCAAACGCGCTACCCCACCCTCTTGGTATGGCCTCAAATTTTTCAATGTCTACGGGCCTCATGAAGATCACAAAGATCGAATGGCAAGTGCCGTTTGGCACGGCTATCATGAAATCAAAACGACTGGAAAAATAACGCTTTTTGAATCGCACAATTCGCATTTTGAAAATGGCGCTCAGGCCCGTGATTTTATTTACATCGAAGACGTTCTAAAAATCATGGATTTTATGATCGATAAAAAACCTGAGAGCGGAATTTATAACTGCGGTACCGGGCACGCTGCTACATTTTTAAATCTTGCCAAAGATCTTTTTGGTTTGCATGAAAGCGAACTCGGGAATCGCATCAAGTGGGTTCCAACTCCAGAACAGTTCCGTGCGGCCTATCAATATAAGACCGAAGCCGATATCTCAAAACTTGAACGAGCAGGCTTCCACGCTCCACTCGCCATATTGAGTGAAGGTATAGCTCAGTACATGAGTTATCTTAAAAAGAAAGACTAAGCTGAGTGAGCCGAACGAACAAGGTGTAAAATGGGCCGCCTTAGCGACGGACTTGATCCCAGGGTTTGATCTGCCACTCTGTCTTAACCACGCAGAGCACCTCACCTAATGGATTTTTTATAACAGTTTCCATTGGAATAAAAAACGCTTCTATCTCAGCCTCTGACTCAGCCTCTGACTCAGCCAAAGGCTCAGCCTTTGGCTTTACTTTTGATTTGACCGCGGATGGTGCTGCGGGTTTCTGAGCGGTTGTCTTCAATTTGATTGTTCTTATTTTCGCTTCAGTCAATTCCGCCGTGCCGATGCAATCCATTCTCGCTTGTTTTGAATATTCAACACTCGCTGATTTGATAATCAACCGAAACTTTTGTGGACTGAAATTTTTCATTAGTAAAAGACCAGCACAAGTTTCGCCTAACGTGAAAAGGGCACCTGCATGGACACTCCCGAGATGATTTTTAACTGATCGCCTTCGCTTGACCGTGATTTGGCACTTGCCCTCCATCCAAATATCTAATTTCCCCTTGAGATGACCGTTAAAAGGGCTTGCATTGTTTAAGTACTGCGTGATCATCTGCCGAGCTAAAAACGGAGAATATTTTTCCACTGACTCAACAATTTTAGAAAATCCAGATTCACTTGGCATAATTAATTCTTACCCTCAAAATATTTAAAAGCTTCCCAATATTCGCCGACTAAATTTTGCATGATTGCTCTAGCCGGCAAGATGTTATGAATAAGCCCCACACCTTGGCCCGCACTCCAAACATTTTTCCAAGTTACGTTGTGAGCAGCATTTTCTAAATACTTTTGCCCGACAATCACTCGAAATGCTTTGGCTAATTTTTTGGTGCGAGGATTTTGCGCGAGCCAATTTTCAATAAAGTTTAAATCCAAACCCTGCGCTTGAATAAAAGGTGTGTTGATGACACTCGCAGGAGTTCCAGAAATTTTCTTAGTGAGTACAATGTCTTCGGGTTTGGAATGACTGACAGCATTTTTATAATCGTCCGCCACTCCCGCTTCATTGGAAGCAATAAATCTTGTGCCTATTTGAACTCCATCGGCACCTAAAATCAATGCCGCTAAGATCTGCGAGCCAGTTGCAATTCCACCTGCCGCCATCACCGGTATAGAAAGTTTAGATTTCAAATACGGAATAAGCACCATTGGGGAAACAGGTCCCGCATGCCCTCCAGCACCTGATGAAACGGCGATAACTCCGTCGCAACCTTGATCTTGAACTTTGGAGGCATAATCTAAATTCACGACATCACAGAAAACTTTTCCGCCATATCTATGAACGGCTTCGATTACTTTTCCAGGGTTTCCAAGCGACGTTATAACCAGAGGCACCTTATGTTTCACGCATATTTCTAAATCTGCATCTACTCGAGGATTGACTTTATTCACTATCAAATTCACAGCAAAAGGCTTGCCCGTTTTGCCCTTGACTTCACCCA
>JAYTHU010000201.1:0-9109 GCA_043732305.1 Oligoflexia bacterium | reverse complement strand
AACGAAATTCCATCGATGAGTGATTTGGGAGTCCCCAGTGTTGTGGCTGAGCTAACGAAGAAAAAAAACGGCTTGGTTTTGATCACTGGTCCTACTGGTTGTGGAAAGTCGACAACTCTTGCGGCTCTCATAAACAAAATCAATGAAGAAGAGCACGGTCACATTGTCACTATTGAAGATCCTATTGAGTATTTACATAAAAATAAAAACTGTATTGTAAATCAAAGAGAAGTTGGTTCCGACACTAATGATTTCAATATTGCACTTAGACATATATTGAGACAAGATCCTGACTACATTCTCATTGGTGAATTACGCGATTTGGAAAGTATTGAAAACGCTCTGAGAGTCGCGGAAACAGGCCACTTGGTTTTTGCCACTTTACATACCAATAGTGCGATTCAAGCAATCACGCGTATGATTTCCATTTTTCCCGCCCATCAACAACCTATGGTGCGAACCTTGATGAGTTTTGTTCTCCAAGGTGTTATCTGCCAAGATTTACTTCCTGGAATCAATAAAGGGCGCGTTCTTTCTGCGGAAGTTTTGATTCCTAATGCCGGGATTAGAAATCTCATTCGCGAAGACAAAATTCACCAGATTTATTCACACATGCAGATGGGTCAGACCTATACAGATATGATCACAATGAATCAAAGTTTAATGACGCTTCTTATGAAAAGACAGATCACTCTTAAAACTGCTTTCGAAGCTTCTCTTGATCCAGAAGAACTCAATAACATGCTCAAGAAAGCGGGTATTTAAAAATGCCTTCATTTACCTATCAAGGAAGGAATTCTCAGGGTCGGACAGTCAAGGGAAACATCGAAGCCGCGACTGACATAGAAGCGCGGGTTAAACTTCGTGCTCAAAAAATCAAGCCGCAAAAAGTTTTTCTCAAAGGCCATGAGAAGTCTCAATCCCTCAACTTCGTAAAATTTTTTCAGAAAAAACATATTACTGTGAAACCTAAAGACCTGCAGGTTTTCTCTAGACAGTTTGCGACCATGATTGGGTCTGGAATTCCGATTGTTCAAGCGCTTGAGATCATGTCGACACAAATGGCCGACCCAGGATTTAAGAGAATTCTAGTAGATGTGCGCAATCAGCTGGAAGCTGGAAAAAGATTGAATGAATGCTTGGCCGCCCATCCGGGGGTTTTCGATACCATGTATGTGAGTCTGATAAAAGCTGGAGAAGAGGGTGGTGTGCTTGACACCATTTTAAATCGCTTGGCTGCTTACTTAGAAAAAAATGCGAAGATTATGAATAAAATTAAAGGCGCCATGTGGTATCCGGCCGGTATTTCTATTGTTGCCGCACTTGTCATCACCGGTCTTTTAAAATTTGTTATTCCTAAATTCGAAAAAATATTCGCGTCAAGTGGAATGAAACTTCCCGCCCTCACACAAACGATCGTGGATATGAGTCACTTCATGCAGGATTACTTTCTTTTCATCGTTGGGGGAGTTGTCGGTGGGATTTTTGCTATTAGAACTTATTTTAAAACTCCCGGCGGTAGGGCCGTGTTGGACACATTTATTTTGAAAGTCCCTATTTTTGGACCAATGATCCAAAAAGGATCGCTGGCGCGAATAACACGCACCATGTCCACCATGCTAAGCTGCGGTGTGGGAATTTTGGATGCGCTTGATATTTGTTCCAACGTTGCCGGGAATGTGGTTCTAGCCGGAGCTTTACAGAGAGCAAAAAAAGCCATTGCCGAAGGCAAAAGTATTACCCAGCCGCTATCTAAAGAGCCTATTATTCCTTCCATGGTCACTCAAATGATTGGAGTCGGCGAGGCTACCGGCAATATGGATTCTATGTTTGGAAAGATTGCCGATTTCTATGAAGAGGAGCTGGATTATGCCGTAGGCGCGCTGACTGCCATCATGGAACCATTGATGATGGTGTTTCTTGGCGGAATTGTCGCGGTCCTAGTTGTCGCTATGTATCTTCCGATCTTTAATCTCGGAAACAGTTTCAAGTGAGTGAGAAAACTCGCGGATTTTTGCTTCCAGATTTGGACAAAAATCCCAACCGGGTTTTTTTTGTGGCTGCTGTGCGTGTGCTTTTTTTCACCACTATCTTAGCAATCACGGTGTTGTACCAAGTAAAGCAAAAAACTTTCTTCAATACCGAGAGTATAATTCCTCTTTACATGCTTCTTGTATCTGCTTGTCTGGTGAATTCAATTTATCTGCTTTTCTTTGATCAATTTCAAAAGCGTTGGGTTGCGACAGCTTTTCTTTTCATGTTTGATACGTTTTTCATTAGCGGTCTGATTTATATCACCGGTGTTCAGCAATCTATTTTCTTGTTTCTATATCTAGTGAACATTGTTCTCTGTGGTTTTATTTTTCAAAGGCGAGGCGCCTTTGTTGTTTCTCTTTTAACGAGTGTTTGTTTCAGTTTTCTCCTGATTCTTGAGCCAGATGTCCAAGGGCAGACACTCTATTTTGCAGTGGGCCTTAATAATTTAGCTTTTTTTGCAGTGGCCTATCTCAGTGGGTACTTGAGTGAACTTTTGAAATTTATGGGCACTGAAATTAAAATCCAAGCTCAGGATATTAAAGCTCTTCAAGACATCAATAAAATCATCGTCGAAAATATTAATTCTGGACTAATTACAATATCACAAGAATTCGAAATTGTTCTGATCAACAAAGCCGCCAAAAATATCTTGGAACTTGATCGTGATCCCACGGGGCTTTCTATCGAAAAGATATTTCCCGGTGTCACGGATATTATTTTAAAAAAATCTTCGGAGAACAGATTTGAAAGACGTTATGACACCCCCAAAGGAGAGCGGATCATTCTTGGTTTCAGTATTTCCCCTTTGCAAGCTGATGGAATCGAAGCAGATGGATTCATTTTAATATTCCAAGATCTCACAGAAATATTACGTTTTGAACACGCGATGAGACGCCAAGAAAAATTGGCGGCAGTTGGGAAGTTAGCGGCCGGGATTGCTCACGAGATTAGAAACCCTCTGGCAAGTATCAGTGGCAGCATAGAACTGCTTAAAACCACTGTTATTGTACAAGAACCTGACCAGCAAAAACTCATGGACATCATGCTCCGAGAAGTAACTAGGCTAAATTCCCTCATCACTGAATTTCTAGATTTCGTCAGACCGGAAGAACGAAAGATGGACGTCTGTGACGTGGATCACATACTCAAAGAAACTCTTGAGATGTTAAAATATAATCACGCTCTTCCCAAGGGCGTTGAGCAAAAACTCGACCTGCAGGCAAAGGGATTTGTTTCAGGAGACAAAAACAAACTCAAACAGGTTTTTCTCAATCTCTTTATTAACGCGTATCAAGCCATGCCAAATGACGGCAATAAGACAATTACTGTAACTAGTCGCATTGCGGATAGATCTCTTGTTATTAAAATCAAAGATTCTGGAGCCGGCATGTCCGAACAAACTCAGAAGAGATTGTTCGAGCCATTCTTCACGACAAAGCCCAAAGGCACAGGCCTTGGTCTGGCCACAGTGCATAAAATCCTGGAAACTCACGACGCGAAAATTTTTGTCGAAAGTCATGAGGGTATTGGGACTGAATTTACGGTACAATTTAATCAAATCATCAGAGAGGGAGCAAAGCAGAATGAAGCCAAGAATACTGGTAGTTGACGACGAAGAGAGCATCCGCGAATTTTTAGAGATCATGCTCAAAAAAGAAGGCTTCGAAGTAACACTAGCCGAAGACGGAAAACGTGCTCAAGAAATTCTGAAGAAGAAATCTTTTGAGATGGTCATTTCAGATTTGCAAATGCCACATGTGACGGGCATCGAACTTTTAAAGTTCACCAAGGATTTAAATTCCGATATCGTTTTTATGATCATCACTGCTTTTGGAACTACGGAAACTGCTGTAGAAGCCATGAAGCTCGGTGCTTACGATTACATCACGAAACCATTTAAGATAGACGAAGTCAGAATTCTTATTCACAACGCTCTCAAATCCAAGAAATTAGAAACTGAAAATATTCAGTTGAAAAAAGAACTGAAAAAAGAAAACAGTTTTGCAAATATCATTGGAAATTCTCCGGCGATTCACAAAATTTTTGATCTGGTGCAAAGGGTTTCTCAGACCACGACTAACGTTTTGATCACAGGTGAGTCGGGAACGGGTAAAGAGCTCATCGCTAAAGCGGTTCATTACAATGGTCCTTTGAAAGATCGCCCGTTTGTTACCGTCAACTGCGGAGCGATTCCAGAAAATTTGATGGAAAGTGAAATGTTTGGTCACAAAAAAGGATCTTTCACTGGCGCTCACGCGGACAAGATGGGACTTTTTGAAGTCGCTAATGGCGGAACGCTTTTTCTGGATGAAGTCGGAGAACTACCCTTAAGTATTCAAGTTAAGCTCTTGCGTGCGATTCAAGAGCGCGTCATCCGGATGGTTGGTGGAACCGATGATCTTAAAATCGAAGTGAGAATAGTTGCGGCGACTAACCGCAATTTAGAAGAGCAAGTTAAGACGGGCGCTTTTCGAGAAGATTTATTTTATCGATTGAATGTCATTCAAATCAAATCTCCCTCCCTGCGTGAACGACGTGAAGATATTCCTCTGCTTGCGAATTTTTTCTTGGATAAATACAACAGTCGTCTGACTAAGCAAGTGAAGGGAATTTCCGCTGATGCTATGGATATTCTCAAGAAATATGACTATCCCGGCAACGTACGGGAGCTAGAAAATATTATTGAGCGTACCGTTGCGTTAGAAGCAGGGGCTACCATCTTGCCTGAAAGTTTGCCACCTCTTGTGACTACTGGCAGTGGTGCGCGAAGGCTTGCGTCCGCCTATGACATTGACGTCACTGATGAAGGTTTGGATTTGGAAAAAATAATTGGCCAAATCGAAAAAGAAGTTCTCATCAAGGCCATTCATAGAGCCGGCGGCGTGAAGAAGAAGGCTGCTAAATTGCTCGGAATCACATTTAGATCTATGAGATACCGAGTTGAGAAATATGGGTTGTCCGGTCCTGGTGACGAAGAATTGGTCGACGACTGATCGTTCCTTCGAACATGGCATAAGAATTGAACTGAGGTGAGTCATGAGACTTACCTTTTTTCTTTTCCTCAATTTAATTCTTAGCGGAATTTTCTTCACTGCTTCTTCTAATAGTTTCGGAGCAACCGAAGAATGCGCGCGAAGTTTGAAGCTAGTGAATCGACAAACGGCGGACAATGTTGCTCAACGAGCCTTCAAAAAGATAAATTCAAAAACATCTTACAGTTCATTAGAAATAAAGACCTTTCTCAAATCGGGCTGGCCCGAATTCAAAAAGATTGCCGCATCAGAAGAGCTCACTCCTACTGAGTTTATGCGCAAAATTTACGTGACACTATTTTTTATGATGGAGCAAATCATGCCCAACAGGCCAGCTGATTGGTTGGCGGGGCTTCATGCGTCGTCAGACAAATTGTTTAATATTGTGAGGTGGCTGGAAACAAAAAATCTTGAAAAGTTAAAAGGCGATGACCTCAAACATGTTCAGCTTTTGATGAACGCGATTCTTGGAATCTCACTGCAAGCAATGGAGTCTGAAATGACTTTGCTTGATGCGAGCGAGTTGAATCCGATGCTCCCGATGGATGCAAAACAGATCAATCTGATCTTCCAAATATGCGCAGATGCAACTGAAGAAGTTGCCTTAAGAGTTGCACTTGGTGAGTATGATAAAGTTGCCGAAGTGGAATTGCCAGTTGAATCTCCCGCTGAATTGGTTCCTGATTTCAGTCACAAATATATTCCGAGGACCACTTCGGAAATTCTTCCCGACACTCAAAACCTTTCGGCGAATCTGGAAACGCCCGTTCAGTTGAAGGCGATTTTAGCTGATTTGTCGAGATTGACAGAAAATCAAAACTACGAATTTGAAAATGCGCATCGGGGAAAATACACAATCAGTTTCAACAATGATGTTGTAAAAGACGCAGGCAAAGGACAGGGCGAAACGATTAAAAAACTCCTTTCCACTTTATTTTTAGGTTCTGGAATTGGTGCTGGAATAAAGATGCTCCCTGAACTCGGCCGGGGAGTAGTGCAGATCAAAGGGGTTTTCAGAGGCCATAAGCGTCTATTGGGGTGTCTTGAAGGCCGGCATATCTTTATTCGTAAATTTCTAGACATAGGCACTACTGTCGCCTCGTATTCTAAAGCCATTCCCAAAGACTTTTGCAACTGACACAAAAAGGTAACATAAGGCGTCTTTTGCGCTGGCCAAAGTGCCGTTGATTGGCACTTTTACTGTCACCTTTTAAAAGCCAGACCTCAATTGGCCTAGAACTGGCCTACTCTTGAGGGGTTATCTCGTGTTAAACTCTTAGTCGATTGCTAAATGAGAGTCACAGACATGCCCCATATCGCCTGTATGAGCGGTGCGGAGAGTCTAACTTATAGCCAAAGTGACCAAAACGAGCCCCCCTGGGCATGAAATTTGAACTAGTAAGTAGTATCTAATAAGGGGTCTAAAAATCTAATCACACTACTCTAAGGGGGTATGTTTATGCGCTTGAACCAAAAAGGTTTCTCGCTTATCGAATTGATGATCGTTGTTGCGATTATCGGGATCTTGGCTGCAGTTGCAATTCCTAACTACATTCGCTTTCAAAACAAAGCGAAGGCTTCAGAAGCTCGTGGCAATCTTCAAGGTATTTACACTGCAGAGAAAGCTTTCTTTGCTGAGTGGACAACCTTCAACACTCGCTTTGATGCTATGGGTTTTAAACCTGAAGGCACTTTGAGTTACATGACTGGTTTTGCCGCCGATGCTGGATTCATTTCCGGTGCTGGGCTCCCTACCAATTATCCTACTAACTTAAACGGGACTGCTACCTGTATCCGCACCAATGGGAGCGGATCCGCAACTCCTGCAGCTTGCGCTGCTACGTATAAGGCAAGCAGTGGGGGTATAGTTCCTTGGACACTCAATCTGCCAGCGTCAGGTACCGTTGCTGATTTTTCCACAGTCCCTGCTGCCACTCAGCCTTTATTTAATGCTGAAGCACGCGGAAAAGTTAATGGAGTTGCTGACGACATTTGGAGTATTAACCAGAACAATGATCTGGTTAACAATGTCTCTGCTGTCGACTAAGTTTAGTAAGGTAATACTCAAAAAAGGGATGCACAAGCATCCCTTTTTTGTTTTAATAATGAGATGATTCAACTGAAACCAATTCTAAGAAAACTTCCTATTTTACTTCTTGTAATAAGTATTTTTGGTCTTGCACTAAATTCAAATTTTTACACCAAAAAAAACAAAGAGATCGTTCATTTTGCTTTACCAGCAGACCTCATGGAGCATCTGGTTTTGGGTTTCAGAATGGTGGCTGCCGATGCCTTCTGGATCAGACTGATTCAGGATTTCGACTTCAAAGATAAAACCGTTCTCATTCAACGAAAAGGTTGGGTCTTTCATATGGCCGATGTGATTACCAATTTGGATCATCGATATAAGATTGTTTATATTTCTGCGGGCACGCTACTTTCTGTGGGAATTAAAGACAGTGAAGGCGCAGCCCTTCTTTTTGAAAAAGGTGAAAAATACGTCACTGATTGGTCCATGTTTTATCGCGCTGGTTATCATTTTTTATTTGAAGTGCATGATTGTGCAAAGGCCGCTCACTTTTTTCTTAAGGCTGTGGATAATGGGGCGCCTGTTTGGTTGAGAGCTTTGGCTTCACGAGCCTATTCCACTGGGGAGCAATTTGAACTCGCTGTGAAAGTCATTGATGACAGCTTAGAGGAGTATAAAGACACTCCCTACGAACCTATGTTTCAGGCGCGCAAAGAAGAGCTCATTAAGCAGCAGCAGGGGCTTGCCCCTGGGGTCAAAAACAACATCGCTGGACTTTGTCATTAACTCAAGAGTATCGACTCAAACCCTCTATCTGCCCTTTATTCAAGTTTTTAGCCTTTAAAGGTTGACGAACCGCCCTGAGTTCCCACATTACTGGTAAGCCAAAACCAACCCGCTAGAGCACTAGTCAGGTTTTGGCTATATACGAAATACCGGAGGATTTAAGAATATGGGAAAAATCATAGGAATTGACCTTGGAACTACAAACTCTTGCGTCGCTATTTTAGAAGGTGGAGTACCCAAGGTTCTCACCAACGAAGAAGGTGCGCGAACCACACCTAGCGTTGTTGGTTTCACCAAAGACGGTGAAAAACTGGTGGGCCAAATTGCTAAACGGCAAGCTGTCACAAACCCAGAGAACACTATTTATTCAGCTAAGAGATTTATTGGTCGCAAGTTTGAAGAGATTCAAAATGAAATCAAACGCGTTCCATATAAAGTCGTGACATCAAAAAACGAAATTCGTTTTGATATCCGGGGAAAAGAATATTCAGCAGAGGAGATTGGCGCATTAGTATTACAAAAACTCAAAAAATGTGCTGAAGATTATTTGGGTCAAGAAGTGACAGAAGCGGTCATCACCGTTCCTGCTTATTTCAACGATGCTCAAAGACAAGCTACAAAAGATGCCGGACGCATTGCCGGTCTTGATGTGAAACGAATCATCAATGAACCAACCGCTGCAGCTTTGGCTTACGGATTAGATAAGAAAAAAGAAGAAAAAATCGCAATTTATGACTTCGGGGGCGGAACATTCGACATTTCTATTTTGGAAGTGGGCGATAACGTGGTCGAAGTCAAATCGACGAATGGTGACACTCATTTGGGTGGTGACGATTTTGACAATCGCATCATCGATTGGCTGATTGCTGAATTCAAAAAAGATCAAGGTGTTGATTTGTCGAAAGACAAAATGGCTCTGCAGCGTTTGAAGGAAGCTTCGGAAAAAGCAAAAATCGATTTGTCTGGTTCTCAGGAAACAGATATCAATTTACCTTTCATCACCGCCGATGCTTCTGGTCCCAAACATTTGAACATCAAATTGTCTCGAGCTAAGTTCGAACAATTGGTTGAAGACTTGATCACTCGCTCGATTGCCCCTTGTAAACAAGCATTGAAAGATGCCGGTTTAACCGCTTCTCAAATTGACGAAGTTGTTTTGGTTGGTGGATCCACAAGAATTCCTGCGATTCAAAAAATCGTTAAAGAACTCTTTGGTAAAGAACCC
>JAYTHU010000200.1:0-24660 GCA_043732305.1 Oligoflexia bacterium | reverse complement strand
AATGTCTCGTCCATACGGTCCTCCATTAATTCAAACGAAGGCCGATTATATTACACTATTATTATTTTATGAAATGGTGGGACCGATGGAGCGCTTACCGTGTGTCCGTAGGTCAGCTGAGAAATATGGTTTACCGCAATCAGGTGCCATTTTATCGGCTTGAAAATCGCCTACGGTTCTTGAGATCCGATCTTGACCGAATGTTGAAGCCTTCATTTGAAAATGGAGGAAAACACAAATGGTAAAGAAATATGTCGATCGAAATGGAAATGAATTCTGGCAAGCTTACGTGAATGTGAGGGCAAAAAATTCGCAATTACGTGTTCAGCGCAGAGTTGTGGGAATTAAAACAGAGGTTGAGGCCAAAAAGACCGAGCTTCAGCTTTTGAGGGAATGCGAGCGTGAACTTTTAAACAAAGAAGCCAAGGGAAAAACCTGGGGCAATGTCGTGGCAGAGTTTGAAAACTATTTAAATTCAGAACACGCCATTAAGCTACGGGAGACCACAAGACTGGATTATGTGGCTGCTATCAAAAAACATACGCCAAGTTGGTGGCCAAGGACTGCTGCGGATCTGACACGAAGCGACGCCAGAGAACTTTTTGGCGTAAATCCCGTATCTGGAATTCAGTTTAGTAAAGAAGAGGAAAAGAAGCCTGAAATTCTGACCATCACTGAAATCCGAAGACTTTTGAAAGAATCAAAAGCCGTGGATTATCCCTGGTACCCTGTGTGGGCAATGGCGCTTCTAACGGGTTGTAAAAATGGAGAGCTTTACGCTCTTTGCTTTAATGATATTGATTTTGAAAACAAGATCATTTCCCTCACTAAATCCTACAACACCCGGACCAGAGGCGTGAAAAGTACTAAGTCTGGATATTGGAGAAGCATTCCTATCTCGACCGATCTTGAAGTTTTACTGAAAGAATTGAAACTTCAGGCGGGATCGAGAAAAGAGGTTTTGTCGAGACTTCCCCATTGGGAAAAAGGTGGCCAAGCTAAGATTTTGAGAAAGTTCTGCCAAGGCATTGGCCTTCCTAGTATCAAGTTCCACACGCTCAGGGCTTGTTTTGCAACCCAGCTTATCAGACAAGGGGTTCCACCCATTCAAATCCAAAAGATTTGCGAGTGGAAGGACCTAGAGACGATGCAAAGATATGTGAGGCTTGCGGGGATTGAGGTGAGTGGTGTCACGGAGGGTCTTAAAATTCTTCCCGAGGCTGAGGTTATGGCGAAAGTAGTCAATTTGTTTGGAGAACCCAATAGTTAAGAAAATACTTGCTAAATATGGTAAGTTTTGATAGAATCTTAATGAGTCGTCGTGAGTATGGCATCAGCATTGTAGTTAATCGTCGGCAGATCAGTAAGATTATTATTGATCCGCACTATGAAGAAAAACATGCTGACAGCATCACCGACCAAATCATTATTGAATTGGTCAAGACGCTCGATGGTCAGGTTGTATTGCCGGACGAGGAAAGTCCGCCATACTCTTATTTTACGACAGATAAAATAGAGTTTGACGGTAAGTTCTATAAGCTTGTCTGGTTGCTCGAAGATGAGCAAATCTACATCGGAGTCGTGAACGCTTATCGGAGGTAACTGTGGGTTTTCCAAGTAAAGCAGAAGTTAAGCGAGTTCTCAAAAAACTTGAGAATGTTGAAGGCACACTGGCCCCCCCAGCCAACCCAACACCGTTGCAAAAATTCCGTTATGATATTCAACAAAAATTTGTTGGTTATAAACTCGACAAAAAAATATCCCAGCGGGAAATGGCAGAGGTTCTTGGAATTGATGAGGGCAAGGTCAGCAAGATTTTACATAATCGGCTGACGGAGTTTTCAACGGACAGACTCATAAACTTGTATGAGAAGATTGATCCTAAAGTAAAACTGAAGGTCAGTTAAAATCTGTTTGGCTACGACTTGGCTTTTATGTAGTCTAACAATGCGATTTTATTAAACAGGCGGCGAATCCGCCATCTAAAGTCTCTAGGTTCGATGCTCTCCAAGCTAAGTAGCGAAAATCACGAATCAATCGTTTCAATGAGTTAGCAAGGTCAGAACAAGCTAACGATCACCGACCGTCACAGAAAATCACGGTCGTGATCTTATAAAAGTCTTACTGAAGTCTTAGTCGAACCAGATTTCACGAGCCAATTCATCCCACTTTTTCCTTCCACAAGAGCCTCTAACTAACGGAGGTTTTCCCTATGAAACTAATCACAAATCTTATTTTAGCCCTCATCAAATTCGCGTTAGCCGTCGGTATTGTCGGGGGGCTAACGGATCTGACTCTGTCCATGCGAAGTGACGCCGAGAAAGCTCACAGAGCTGGAATCATCAGCTTCAGGCAAATGAACCGCAGTCTCGTCGGCCCAAAGGCCAGCGCTTCGGTTGTGGGCCTATGGACCGCATGTTTTCATATGCTAGCGAGTCCGAAGCCCGCTTCAAGTGTCTCCTTGTTCAACGACATTTTAAAAAGGAACATTTTCGATGGAAAATTCACAGGCATTCAAAAAGCGGCTGATTGAGTTGGATCTCGTTCCGCAGACTCACTGGTTTGCGAGACAGGGCTCAAACGGCGACAACCGAAAAATCACCGTCAGCGACCTCCGATCGACGAAATCGGTCAACCTATTGGACCTTTATCAAAAAGACCATCTGACGACGATTTCAGAGGCCGCCCGCGTGCTAACGGTCTTTCGATGTGTGCGCTTTCTTCCGCCAATTTTTGATCTTAAGCTGTGTGACCTGAATCCGCAGGTCATTTCCGAATTCATTCGATTTTCAAAAGAGATCGCGCTTCAAAAACAAAAATCTCGACGCTTCAATTTCGACAAAGAAATTCGGGACCTGAAAGCTATCCTGAATTGGTACCGAGATTCGGTGGATTTTCAGTACGCAAACCCGGTGAAGCAAAACCACTTCAAGCTCGCGGTCATCAGAGAGATTCCAAAGAAGCAGCGTCAGATCACCCTCAGCAATTTCAAACTTTTCTGAGCCATCTACCAGATTTTTTTTTCAAGACCTTGCGAAGGTGCAGTTTTTCTATGGCGCTAGAATCGGCGAAATCGCGGGACTTCATTGGAAGAATATTGTTTACGCGACTTCGCTCAAATTTCTATCCGCGCGCTTCGGTTTGAACTAATCAAGGTCGCTCATAGCTAGGGGAGGCGAGCCACCACCACTGCCGCCACCTGTTATTTCACCAGTTATTTGACCGGTGTCAGGATTAACGGGTCCCGAAATTGTTCCACCTGGGGCCAATACTTCTCCAGTTTGAACATTAACAAAGTTACTTGTAGTAATAGTCGCTGTTTTCCAAAGAGTCCGATCCGGATACACCACATTGATTCCAGACGGAATATTAAAACTTGGAGAGTTTCCAAATGACCTTGAAAAAGTCTGTCTATCTGAGGACTGAGATCCACCTTTGCCAGCGTTAGTATTGGCCTGGGCGGTCGCTCTGGCCGCAGCTAATGCACTATTATTTAAAGCTTGGAGTCTGAGACCATTCGTTGAATTGGGATTTAAAAATTTGAGGCTATAAGCTGCGGCAACTAATTTGCTTGAAATTTGGGCCAAAGCTGTTTGCCTATTGGCTACGCTATTAACGTTGCTAGCAAGTGCCTTGCCTAGTGTCAATTTTTGGGGAGCGCCGTTTGCGTAAGAATGTGATAAGCCAACTCTTCCATTGGAAAAAATATTTAGCGTCAATACATGATTTCCAGCGATTGTTGCGGTGCCCGTATTTATTAAGCTATCCGCCGCACCATTAAATGAAAGAAGGTAATTAAAGGTGTCCACGAGGTTAAATATGGAGGTGTAAAATTGTATATACTTTGAATTACTGTAATCGAGCTTCAGAAGCCGACCGGGAGCCTGAGCCGCTAGGTTATTATATAACGCTACTTTATTAATTTCTTGCGCATGAAAAGCCAATACTTCAGAGCCATCGAAGTTTCCGGTATAAAGAGGATCTGGAGTATTGTTATCTTTCTGATAGATGGGTATGCCTTCAATTTGAAAATTAAGTGGACCATCATTAAGTGAAGAGCTGGCATGCTGAGCTTCGTGGGTTATTATTGAAACCAGATCAGCGTCAGCAACTTGAGGGGCAATAATAACTACCTGCCGCCCATCGGGAAGAGTATTTGTTGTCGCCGCAGCGCCATTTGGTCCAGGATTCCCGAACTGAAAAGTTATCTTATTGTTAGCGGCGTTATAATAATTCATTAAATCCGGTCCGGAAGCGTTTTGAAAAAAAACGCTAAGGACTCCGAAAGTTGCTAGCAAAGGAACCATCAATTTCAGTCGAATGCGGTTTTTGAATTTCATGATTTTTTATCTCCGTATATAAAACTTTTAAATAAATTTTAAAAATCACCAGTCAATTAATTTGGCACCCCTGTGTAACAACTTGTGAATTTATAGGTTCCGGACAATGTCGGAACCCCGTTGACTAAAGAGCAGGTTCGATTTTGAAATCCACAGCTTTTCGAATTCCAGTCTGAAGGATATGCTTTTTTATAAGAACCTACGGGGACCGTGATTAATCCGCCGTCATCAGTGATCATTGTGCAAAATGTTGCCGGAGGTGGCGCTCCGGTCTGCGTACTCGTATATGTCAGTTGGGGAAGATAACCTCTGATTAAAGTTGCACTCTTTACTACTCCCGATTGACTAAAGATCACCACGACCGGGTTCGGGTACTGACAATCGAACTGCATTTTATTTCCGGCAGCAATGCATTGAGTTTCATCTGTCTGGACGGTAGCACTGGAGTTTCCACTCGCAAGATAGATCCGACTGAGATCGCCTATCGAATACGATGGGTATGCCGGACACTCCACCTGACCGATATTACAAGTTGCATTCCCTTGAACAGAGAAAAACATGACAATCACTGACATCCAATAAACTGTAAATTTTTTAGGCATTAATTAATTCCCCCCGTTTTTCAGTCTCATACTTATCGGCAACTTTTTTGAAAACTAAATTTTTTTTCAAATTTAAAAAACCTGCTAAATTGAATTTACGAACACAAAGTAAAATGCAGATGGTAACGATGATAAACTTTCCAGCGGGACGGCTCAAGATACTGAACGCAGTTTTCGCTGCGATTTTGGATCAGGATCTGTCTCAATTTTTTTATCCCACAGCGTATCATTATATGCAGTGAGAGCTGAGGATCCCCTCTAAGTATGTGGCTTGACGCTTGACCAAGTGGTATTGCCTAGTAGTTGTTTCGCGAGGTCAATATCTCCGGTGCCGTTCAATACCCAACTCGCGCCAGTTCTTCTCATTACATGAGTGCCAGTAAAATCAATTTTAGCAAACCTTGTTGCAGAGTCATAAGCATATTGAATGAACCGATAATGGAGCGGACAAGATTCTTGATGAAACACCAACGCACCACCTCTTTGCGTCCTCGCTAAAGTCTCCACCAATAATCCTTGTTTCTGCTGCCGTAAGGCTTTGGCCAAGCTTCGAACTGATCAGGAGTCATTGGATTTCTCTTTTTTCCACGGGCTTGTTTTATTATCGCAGTTTCTCGATGCTTGCTCCTGATGGGAAAAACCAATGAATCATCGCTTTTGTATTCGTCATAGTAGCGAAGAATCTCAGAAAGAAGTTCAAACTCGTGCAGAAAATTTTAGCGAGTGGAGTGTTGTTCTTTAACAACTTTAGGGTCAGTCATTATCACGAGTCATAAATCAATCACACTTGCAGCGATCGAGCGAATTTGCATCACAATAGGAAAATTCAAGTAGCTTAAAGTTCTTTGGTAGACAAGCTGGGTGGATTCTTGAAGCATCTTCCTCTTTGCTTTCTTCCACATCTCGACAACTTTTTCAAACCGGGGACCACTTTTTTCAGATCTTCAAATTGGGATGGCCGGAACTTTATGATTTTCTTTTTCTTGTTGGTAGGCTCTCCAAAATCGCACGTGGTCCAGATTAAGAAAGAGTTTACTTTCCTTCGTGGGTTCTCCGTCGATCTTGTATCTACGTATGGCGCAATACTATATTGAAGACACCAAATTTATATCCAATCTCTCCGGTGCTGGACACTTCGCTCACGAATGTAAGTTGTCTCGCACATAAGTTGACTTTTGGGGTTCATACTCAAACGCGTATTATTTTTAGAAAAAATGGATCCGCTGTACTTTTGATGCAAGCAGTGGGAACGTACGTGTATTAGTCACAGGAACAAATGCATCTAAAAATTAGAGCTTTAGATAGTTTCAGTGAAGATAAGCTTTTGGTGATTTATCAGAACGAAACTCTGGCTGAGGATGTTTTGCTGGAATGTTAGGATTACTATCTGATGGAGGAATTGAAACGATGCTTGTGGTGTTTTGGATCTTTGGTGCCGTTTTAGTTTTTCGTTTACCTTACAAGTTTAGAATCTCCGGGCACGGAGTAAACCATGGGAGCTAAATTTTTATTAACATCCGTCTTCTTGATTGTAGGACTAAGTTCAACCTCGAATGCTCATCCCGTCGCTTTCGAAGGAGCCACGGGAGTAATGACATGGAATCAACCATTTTTATCAGACGATTGGGTGACTTATAGCTTTCGAAGTGATGCTGCTATTGCCGCCAGAATAATGCGTTTTGACGCTCCAGAAGGAAGACTGCAATTCTATGCCCCGCAGATGGATTACCTTCTGAAACGCTGGAATGAATCTAATTATCAAGGGAATATCTATCTCTATGGTGCATATGGAGATCTGAATTTTCAGGGAAGAAATCAAGGCGCGGCACTTGCTGGAGTCGAAGCAGATGCTGAAAGCAGAGAATATTTTGTTTCAGCAAAATATGAGAGAATGTGGGCCGATCTTGGGCCAGAATTCTATCACGGAGAGGCCCGGTTAGGCATTGCTCCCTACGAAGCTGAATTCAATGAGATCGCAAGCTGGTTCATGATTCAATATCAATATCATCCCAGTCTTTTGCGTCAATATTCCCTGACGCCGTTGGTTCGTCTCTTTTATAAGAACGTTCTTTTTGAAACTGGCGTGAGTACTGAAGGGGATTGGATGCTCAATTTTATGTTTCACTTTTGAAAGGATCTGTATGTATAAAAATTTAATCCTTGTTTTAACAATAAGTTTTATATTAATTGGATCGGAATTTGCCGAGGCTAAAGAAATAAAAGTTTGTGTCAAAGGAATGGTGTGCGCATTCTGTGCCCAAGGCATCACAAAGAAGTTTAAAGTTGAGCCAGCCGTTAGAAAAATAGATGTGAGTTTAGAGAAGAAGACTGTGGTTTTAGAGCTCAATGAGGGGAAAGATATTTCCGATGAAAAGATTGAGAAAATTTTGAAAGACTCTGGTTACAATGTCGAAAAAATTGAAAGAATTTAAAATGAAAAAAATCACCTCATTTTTAAGTTTATTTACATCTCTAAGTACGATTTTTTGCTGTGCACTTCCCGCGATTTTTGTTGTCTTGGGATTCGGAGCGGCCTTTGCCGGCTTGGTGAGTGCGATTCCTCAATTGATTTGGATATCTGAGCATAAAGTTTTTATTTTTCTTTTTGGAGGAGTGATGCTGATTAGTGCGGGTCTTTTCCAGTGGAGAGCCAAACAGATTTTCTGCCCTGTTGATTCTTTGACGGGGACCGGGTGCGAGGCCACCCGCGACTGGTCGTTATGGGTTTATTTCACTTCATTAGGTTTGTATCTTGTGGGATTCTTATTTGCCTTCATGGCTCCTAATTTTTAGAAAACAGAGTTATCTTGCATCAAATTTTAGCTGTTCTTTAAATTGATCAGAAGAAACTTCAATAGCCCACTCCCCTCGCATTGTAAAATTAGATTTAATTTCATAAATTCCAGGAGTGATTTCATTGATCTTAGGAGAAGACTCACCCATATCCATAGAGAGCATAAAAACTCGCCCATTGAGTTTAAGTTTTTTTACGGCCTGTGCACCCCTGATCACCTTGAATTTTATTTTGTTCGCGCCTACTTTTGCAGATCCTGCATCATTCAAGATATCTACTTTGTAGTTTTGGTCTTTTTTACTTTCGTTCATGGAAGCCATTGAATGACCTGATGACGGGGGGTTTTTCTTCATTGATGCATCTTTTCCCATAGTCATCCCTTCATAGCCAGAGCCCTCCACCATCATTAAATTCATCATTTTAACCATAGGCTCCTGGTCACCGAATCCTTTCTCCGATTCGAAATCTTCTGAACCGTCTACGGTGTGAATTTGCCCAGATTTTATTTGAGGCAAGTCTTTCATTCCCTCCGTTCCCGCATGGAGTGTTGTAGGTATGCTTGTCGAGGCTAGTAAAAAAGAGATGGTGATCAGTTTTAGCATTTTTTAAATTTCCTTAGTCTGGAATGTATTTATGTTCCATATTTAAAATAGTTCGGCGAGCTCCAATGTGCTGATTTAATGTCGCATTGAAATTAAATGAAAATCCGACTTGCACGATTTGCTCATATGGTGTGGAAGATGATTGCACTGCTGATAAAAGTGGGTTTCTCAAGGAGCCGGAGTACTGGAAAGTTAAATCGAAACCTTGGCCAAGCCTTCTAACAGCTGTGACGGCAAATCCACCACTTTCCGCATTTAAAATTCTGAAATAGTTTTTGTATCCTAAAGTAAGGGCGAGTTCGTGGGCAGGCTTCCCAAAAGGACTGTCTAAATATCGTAAGCTGATTGCGGCGGCGTTTGAATCTGCTTGGAAAGAATCGGTAAGGGTTGAGAAAGATTTCATATCGTTTCCGAAACTCGCAATGTCTTGAAAGCGAAAATCAAGAGAATGGGAAACACCAGGGAGTATATTGACAACTCCTCCGCCATAAAATTGGCTGATGCCCTTAGTGGTGGCATTGTTGATGGCGATGTATTCATATCCAATGCCAACAGATTGAAGCGTATCCAGGCGCTCCATTCCGACTGTGCCCATTCTTTCGATAGTGAGACCAAAGGAATTCAATTCGTCGTTTGAATTTACTCCTGTGCTATCGATGAGGTGTTGCACGTGGAAGTTTTCAAATGTTCTAAGATCTTGATTTAGTGTGACTGAGGCAACATTCGAGTACCTGTGCTCTTCCGTATTAATGCCGTTTGAAAACGGGTCGAGCGGGTTTAAAAAAGTAATGAGATCATCGCCTCTTAGAGTTGGAAAATCAATCAAATGAGCACTGGGGTTATCGCTCCTACCAATGAGAACTTCGAAGTTTTGTTCCTGATAGTCGGCAAAGAGTTGGTGTTGAAAAAAGGGACTTGATGTTCCTGAGGTTGAATTTTCGTTGGTGAGCATCCCAAAACCAAAACTTCCCACAGCCCCTTCGTTATAAAGTCTTTGAGCAGCACCAATTAAAAAAGCTGAATCGTTGAAATTGATTGCGCTAGTGTTTCTCGGATTTACAGAACCGGCCCTTGCAAAATCTAGGGTGCTATTTAGAGTTCCATCAAATTCCAACTGTGGAGCGGTGCTCGGTTCTTCAGGAATAGGCACGGGCTCCGCTTGAGCAGCAAATAATAATGCTGGGGAAAAAATCAGTACGATGAATACTGATTTTATTATTGAATCCATCATGAATTGACCTGCACAATCTCCGGAACTTTGACACCCGCTTTATCCGCATCGTCGTACATGAGCATTGTCATCATGCCGCCGGGAAAAAAACCATTATTGGTAGTGGAGAGATCACTGTGATCGTGAAAGTGCCAGTGGCCAGGATTAGTTCCCTGGACAATTATATCTGATGTGGTGCCAGGAAAAATTGGAATGGTGTTCATTCGAACAGGGTTAGATAGTGGCGCTCCATCTTGGCAAACATGCCAAAAATCGTGCCCATGAAGATGAATAAAGTGAGGCATGGCCCCCGCTCCTATCAACCGAATTCGAATATTTTCTCCAGTCTTTATTTGCAAGGCCTCAGTCATCGGGTAGGATTTTCCATTGATTAAAAAATAATTATAGTTGGGTGCTTTGAGTGGCCCGGCCATACTTGAAACGTAAGGAGGAATATAGCCTGAATTAAACGCCTTCACAAAAGCGTCTTTATCTTTGAACCATCCCATCATGCGGCCATTCATTTGTTTCATAAGACGTTCGGATGAATTCATTTTTTCCATTTTGTTCATCATCATGAGCATGTCGTTCATTTGTTCACGAATCATGTTGGTATCAATTTCACTCAAGAGAAGCGTGTACTCACGCTCATAAGAGTAAACTTTTTTTACGATATCTTCTTTGGGTTCAATGATTAGTGCTCCATACATTCCGGCCTGAACGTGCAAAGGCGTCATGTTGTGGCAATGATAAAAATGTGTTCCAGCAGGCTGAGCTCGAAAAAGATAGTTAAACTTTTGTCCAGGCCCAACTGGCCACTGTGTACCGAGCGGAACTCCATCCATCTCATTTGGCGCATACATTCCGTGCCAATGAATCGTATGAAACTCCGAAGTGTGATTGGTAAGATTTACTGAAATCCAATCGTTTTCGGTGACCCTAATTTCCGGGCCGGGAAGCGTTTTATTATAAGTAAAGGCGTGAATTTGAACGCCCGGGAGAATTTCATGCATTTGAATCGAAACATCAATCTCAAATTCATGGATTTTTTCTCCGGGTTTTGGTTTTTGCCGTGGCGGATAAGCGGGTGCCGTATCATTAATTTTAGTTTCGTTCGGCCTAACTTTGGGAAGCGACTTATTTGATGAGATGGCTTTTGCTGTGCTCGGAGAAAGTAAGTTAGCTCCTAAAAATGCACCGGTTACCCCGGCGACTCCGATAAACGCGCGTCTAGAAAAACTTTTTTCATTGTCACTCATTTTCATTCTCCCTAAGTTTTTTCAGTGACTGATCAACCCAATCTAATATATCACTTCGTTCTGATTCAGTTAATTTTGAGTTCCAGTGAATAATCCGATACTTCAAAGGCGGCATTGATCTTTCCTCTATCGATTTTTTAACGGCTTCGATATCTTCAATTATTGTTCCGTGCCCAGCAAATGGAAAACCTTTGGACATGTCTAAGTGTTCTCTTGATTCAATCCGGTCTTTTTCCATAAGGTTGTTTACCAATGGAATGGAATGGTACCACGGCATGGTGCGAGTTCCTCCATGGCAGTCTAGGCATTTAATTTCAAATATATATTTAATTTTGTGGTTATAGGAATTGACTATATCGTTCATGGAGTCTTTGCTGGTTAGAACCTGAGCTTCTAAAAACTTTTCAGATCCAGATCGGGTTCCCTCATGATGTCCATCATGCGCAAGAAGTACTCTGCAAAAAAGTATGAAGCCAAAAACTAAAAACATTCTGTGCGTGAAAATCTTAGGAGGCATAGGTTTTTACGTTCCATAAAAGTTTGTGACAAAATATTATGTTGTAATGATACCCCTAGGGGGGTATATGTCAATTAGAAGTTTAAACGGGGAGTTTAAGATGTTAGTAAAGCAATCCTGCTGTGACTCAAAATTAAAGGGAAAATCTGGAGAGAAATTAAAACATCCTGACCATAGTCGTCACCTTGGCAGATTGAATCGTGCGAGAGGTCAGATCGAGGGTATTGAAAAGATGATTCTTGATCGCAGGTACTGTCCCGACATCATGATGCAGATCAAAGCTGCAGCTTCTGCTTTGAAAGCAATCGAAGCTGAAATATTTCGATCCCATTTGGAAGGCTGTGTCCAATCTGCTTTTCAAACTAAAAATAAAACTAAGGTTAAAGAGAAGATCGAAGAGATAATGAAAATCGTTTTTTAATCTGAAAAGGGAAAACAATGAAACTACAAAAATTTGGTTTGGCTGTTTTATTTATATGGGGTGGAAGCGCGTTTGCTCATGGTGATGTTCCTGGGGAATTGACAATCGCCAAGGCCACAGAACTTGCGGTTCATAGAATCGAAAGACTTGTTACTCTAAAAAAGATTGACGCAGTTTTTCAGAATCAACTTGTCGGAATGAGGGCTGAAGTAAGCTCAGAAAACGGAGCAGCATTTAAAGTTTATGGTCAAGTCGCTCCCGGAGCCGATGGAAAATCCAGTCAAATCACTTTGTGGCAAGACGCTGAGGGCAAAACCTTGGCATTCAATGTAGAGCAGGGTTTATTATCGATGGCCTCTGCCGTTTGGTCTGGTAAAGATGCTCTAACTCTCATGGAAGACGGTTTGCATTTTGTTCTCGAAGGTTGGGCACAATATGCAGAAGTAAAAGCTTATTACACTGGTCTTCAAACAATCACGCTTGTCCCCCAGAAAGATGCCCAAGGAAATATTTTCGCTCAATTTAAAATTACGTCAGATGATGATGCCCGGACTCTATTCTTAAATTTAAATGCCGATGGCACCTACTTGTCCCACGAACTGAAGTAAATTTTGTCCTTGGAGCGAATTTTATTATATTGTCTTGTCGCAGTTGGATTTCTAAATGGATGCAATTATTCTATTCAGAAAAATCCAGCTGGGATATCGGACATTCCTCCAAGTTCAAATTATTTAAAAACTGAATTGACTTACAATTCAGTTTATTCCCGAGTTTTTAGAAAAAACTGTGTGAGCTGCCATGGGGCAGGCAGTAAGCTAAATTTGGAAGACTATGGACAGATAAATGGAAATCTCTCAAAGATTTTTCAAGCAACCATTATTGAACGTAAAATGCCAAAATCTCCGATGCTCCCATTAAATAAAGTTCAACTTGGGCTATTGAGCGCATGGATTTCTGTCGGGGCTCCGCTAAATGCTGGGGTAGAGGAGGAACCATTGCCTTCACTTGAACCAAAATTTGAGTCAATCAAGTCACATATCATAGAAATAAAATGCACCATATGCCATTCCCCGGGTCAGTCGGTGGCAAGAATTCCATTGCTCACTAAAGAGGATTTTATAAATTCTCCTTTAGACATTGTGGTGCCGGGTGACGCCGATGAAAGCGGACTTGTATTATCTATTACCAATTTGGATCCAAATAAACTTATGCCGCCTCCCGTTGATGTATTCGGCAAAAAAACTGGATTTTTACCTTTGAGTGATCAAGAGATTAAAACGATCAAAGATTGGATCAACAGTGGCGCAAAAGATTGATGGAGTAAAAATGAAAATCCTATTTTTTTCTATTTTAAGTTTCTCGTGTCTACTGAAAGCCGAGACTATCAATTGTCAGGCTACTCGTGTGGACGGAGTCAAGGTGGAGCTTGCAATAAACAATTTTGAAAAAGGGACAATCAGTTATATCGATCCTGTTTACGGATTGGTCGCTTATCAAGGATTTGAGAAGGACCTGTTGAGAAGGTCTTTGGGCCCGAATATTTTCTATGTTTTAGAAAGCGATGTCCAAAAAAAAATTCTTTCTTTCCCGGATGGCACAGAAGGTAGTTCTGTAAGAGGCATTCTGATATCTCAAAACTTGGAAATGAGCTGCAACGTCACTGGCGATCTTGCTCCTGAAGTTCCCCTGGTAAGTGCAACTCTCTGTTCAAATAAAGATTATAAAAACTTGCTCTTTGAATCAATAGAATCGGGAAACTTTTCTGGAATCAAAGAGGCTGTCAACTGTGGAGCGTCCCCAAATGCTAAAAATGAAAAAGGCTGCACAGCTTTAACTTATGGGGCGGATCTAGATTGCGGAAAATATTCGCCTCAAAAAATTACGGGGGATCAAAACGGCAAGTGGAGTAAGGGTGCCCAGTCTCCAGGAAATAAAAATAGAGTCTCCGGAGCGTTATCTGATTTATTAGAATTGTTTGCAAGCCACGGAGCGCTTTTTGATGCGAAGGATCCCGAAAATGGAGAAGGTCCACTTATCAAGCTTGTCCGGAATACAGGAGACTCAGCTTTAGTTGCTTCATTTTTACAAAATGATCCAGATGTTGATGCCCAAGACCTGGAGGGCAACACAGCTCTCATGTGGGCGATTACACTTTCAACTACGGGATCCGAGGCTTACGGAGTTATAAGGGAACTTACAGCCGCTAATGCGAATAGAAATTTAAAAAATAAAAGTGATCAAACGGCCTATCAACTCGCAAAGGTTTTGGGTGTTGACGAAAAAAAACATGACTTCCTCCATCCTTTTGATCGTAGGATTTTAAAGGAACTCACACCATCTTCAAAAACAGTTCTCATGACTGGATCCAAAGGATCATGCTCTCCCGCGGAGATCAATTTGACAGTTGGCGACGTTGTAGAATTTAAATTAGTGGCAGAAGACAAAATGTACAGATTCCAATCTTCTTCCTTAGGGATAGATGTCATGGCTATGAGTGGGGAAACTAAATCTCAGGTAGTCAGTCTCAATCATACCGGAAACTTCAATTTCGTTTGTGGCGTTCACGGTGCAAATCAACAAACCAATGGATTCATAACTGTTAAATAAGGGGAAGAACATGAAATTTCTATTTTTGTTATCTAGTTTAATTTCGTCTATTTCATTCGCCACCATCAATATTTCCATAGATAAATCCGCGAGTTCTGCGGAATTCTTGGCCATAGGCAGTCCCAGTGCACTAAAGATTCGGGGGAAAAATGGCAAGCCCGACGGAAAACTGACCGTCGAAGGAACAAGCTTCAAAGGCGAGGTGAGTTTAAATTTGTCACAGTTTGAAACCGGAATGAAACTCCGAGACAAACACATGTCAGAAAAATATCTTGAGGTGGAGAAGAGCGATTTTAAAAATGCAAAGTTGAAAATTGTCAGTACGACGCTTCCTGAGAATTTTTGGCAATCGCCAGCAAAACAAAAAGGAAGTTTCAAGGGACTTTTGAAACTTCACGGCACAGAAAAAGAGGTTTCAGGCAGTTTTGATATCAACGATTCTTCTCCATCAAGCTTAACAGGAACTGCAAAATTCTCAATTTCGTTGCTTGATTATAATATCGCCATTCCGTCCTTCGCGGGAATTACGGTCGCTCAGAATGTTGATATTGATATAAATTTTAAAGGAAATATTGAGAAATAAAAATCATGAGGTTTGGAAATTTGATTTTAATTTTCCTGAGTATTTTTTTAGCAAAAATTGCTTTTGCCTATCCCGAATTGTCTCGGCACGGTTACACCAACTGTACATCTTGTCATTTGAGCCCCAGCGGTGGAGGGCTCTTGACAACTTACGGACGTGAACTTTCAAAGGAAATTCTCAGCACATGGGCGAACGAAGGAGAACAATATTTTGCCTACGGGCAGTTGCCAACAGGTGAGAAAGTGTTGCTCGGAGCTTACGTCAGGGGCCTGCAAGCGTTAAGAGACGATTCGACGTCGACAACCGCAAGAACTATCCTAATGCAGGCCGATGCTGAAGGGGCTTACAATGCTAAATCTTGGGCAATTGATGCAAGCGTTGGGCGCGAAGAAGTAAGATCGGGGTTAAATTCCGATGGAATTGTCTTCAGTAGACGTCACTTCCTTCTCTATAGATTGTCAGACACCGTCGCACTGCGAGCAGGGAAGTTTTTAAAGTTCTACGGCTTGAATGATCCCAACCACTATCTCTACGTGAGAAAAGATTTAAATTTTGGATTTGATACAGAAACTTATAATTTAGAGGCGTCTTATTTAGGTCCCTCTTGGTCGACGTATCTAACCTTGATAGGGGGAAGTATGACGGACAATATGTATGCTCAGGTGAGAGAGAATGGCGTGACCGGATCAGTGAGCTATTTCTTTACTGAAAAGCAGAAAGTAGGTTTAAGTTTCTATCTAGGAGAAGACTACACTAACAAAAGATGGGTGGGTGGTCCGTGGATGATTCTGTCTTTTACACCTGCAATGTATTTATTATCTGAGTTAGATTTTCAGACAAAAAATAATAAAACATCTTTAATAACTCAAACAGGCTATGTCACGAGTAACAGATTAAACTACGAGTGGGTTCAGGGAATCATAACTTTTCTGTCCTTCGATAAGAAATATTTAGATTCCTCTAATCCAGGGAGTGAACAGAATTCTTTTGGAATAGGCACCCAACTTTTTCCCAGGCCGCACTTTGAACTTATGGCGTCTTGGCAAAAAGAACAGGTAGCAAGTTTAGGGACAAGCTCAGATTTGTATTGGTTGCTCGTTCATTTTTATTTGTAGAGGATAATCTTATGACAATTGATCCAGTCTGCGGAATGGAAGTCGATGAAAAATCTACGAAGGTTAAATCCGAAATACATGGAATTAAGTATTATTTTTGCAGCACCAGTTGTGAAAAGAAATTTGATAAAGATCCTAATCAATATTTACATAAGTCTGCGAATCTCAAAATAGAAAATAAAGAAATTGAATACACTTGCCCTATGCATCAGCAAATTCGGAGAATGGGGCCAGGACACTGTCCCATCTGTGGCATGAGTTTGGAACCGGTGACAATAGTTATCGGAGAGGAAGACAATTCTGAATATTTGAGCATGCTGAGAAAATTTTGGGTCAGCACGGGACTAAGTATCCCATTGTTATTTCTAACAATGGGAGGAGCACATCTTCTCCGCGGAGTTTTTTCTCCAAATGATTTAATCTGGATTCAATTTTCTCTTTCGACCCCGGTGGTATTGTGGGGAGGTTGGCCGTTTTTTCAAAGATTCTGGCAGTCGCTAAAAAACATAAGTCCCAATATGTTTTCTCTCATTGGTTTAGGGGTAGGCGTTGCCTATGGCTACAGTTTGGTCGCAGCTTTTTTCCCAGGACTTTTTCCTGCATCCTCCAAAGACATGATGAGTGGAGAAATAGCGCTTTACTTCGAGCCGGCCTCAGTGATTGTGACTCTCTTCCTTCTTGGGCAAGTTCTAGAATTAAAAGCAAGAGGGCAAACAAGCCTAGCTATCAAAGCACTTCTAGGCCTTGCTCCGAAAACCGCCAGAAGAATCAACGCAGACGGCTCTGAAAATGATGTTTCACTTGAAGAACTTAAAGTTGGAGACCGTCTCCGAGTTAAACCGGGAGAGAAAATTCCCGTAGACGGAATTGTTGTTTCGGGCATTTCTTCTGTTGACGAATCAATGGTGACCGGAGAGCCAATTCCGAATGAGAAATATAAAGGCTCCAAAGTTATTGGTGCAACTATCAATGGAACGGGAACTCTTGAAATCAGCGCTGAAAAAGTTGGCAGTGAAACTCTACTTTCCCAAATTGTACAAATGGTCTCCGAAGCCCAAAGATCTCGCGCACCCATCCAAAAATTAGTTGATAAAGTTTCCGCTTATTTTGTTCCAGCGGTTATTGGAATGTCAATTCTTACCGCTGCAGCGTGGTCCGTTTGGGGTCCAGATCCAAAGTTGGCTCATGCCATTGTGAATGCCGTAGCAGTTCTAATCATAGCTTGTCCTTGTGCTCTCGGACTTGCCACACCGATGTCTATCATGGTCGCAACGGGGAAGGGTGCCACCATGGGAATTTTATTTAAGAGCGCGGAGGCTATAGAGCTTTTAAGAAAAGTTCAGATCCTAGTTGTCGATAAAACAGGAACACTGACAGAAGGAAAGCCGAAGCTTGTTTCCGTAAAAATTTTAGATGCCTCAATTTCAGAATCTGAATTGTTGCTTCTTGCCAGCAGTTTAGAAAATGCCAGTGAACATCCTCTGGCATCGGCCATTGTCGCTGGAGCAAAAGCAAAAAATATTTCACCGCTTCAGGTTGAAAATTTTCAATCCTTGACGGGAAAAGGGGCAACGGGAAAAGTTTCTGGAAAGATTGTTTCCATTGGCAATCTTGCACTCATGAGAGATCTTGATTTAAATCTTGCGGCCATCGAAAAATTATCTGATGAACTCCGTAACCAGGGGCAAACTGTTATTTACGTCAGTATTGATAAAAAACTTTCTGGCCTTCTTGGAGTGGCTGACCCCATCAAAGAAACGACAATCCAAGCAGTGAAGGATCTTCAGGAACTGAAAATCACTGTGGTTATGGTCACTGGTGACAGCATTAAAACTGCGCAGGTAGTGGCTACTAAAGCCGGCATTGATCAGGTCCTGGCAGACGTGCTTCCTCAGGAGAAAGCGGAAATAATTAAAAATTTTCAGAAGCAAGGATATGCGGTTGGGATGGCGGGGGATGGAGTCAATGATGCCCCAGCTTTGGCCCAAGCAGACGTAGGCATCGCCATGGGAACCGGAACAGACGTGGCTATTCATAGCGCGGGAATTACTTTGGTCAAAGGTGACCTCTGTGGAATTGTCAAAGCCCGCGAACTGAGTGAGGCGACACTAAAAAATATCAAACAAAATTTATTTTTCGCTTTTGTATACAATTCCGTTGGGATTCCCATTGCCGCTGGTATTTTATACCCTCATTTTGGAATCCTTCTCAGTCCAATGATTGCCGCTGGAGCGATGAGCCTAAGTTCGGTTTCCGTGATTGGAAACGCGCTGAGACTCAAAACGTAAAATCAGGTGAGTGAGATGCAAAGTCGCTCGTCGCGGGACAATTTGTTCCACAGAATTTATTCCCTTTCCTTCATGTTCGCCTTAGTTGCCCCCGTACGAGCACCACTCTTGCATAGGCCTGGAGTATCAAACAGAAGCAAAAGATTAACTGAAGTAAATTGAAGAGGTGTAAAAATGTTTTCGAAAAGAAAAATAAATATCATTGCGTTTTTTCCCGTCGCTTTAGCGCTTTTCTTTCCATTGTCTAATATGGCTGTGGCGCAGTCGGGTGATGATATGAAAGGCGGTACGGCCACAAAAATGAATTCTCCAGAAATAAAAAAAGATATAGCAGAAATGTATCAAAAGATGGCTGATTGCATGCGAACAGATAAGTCGATGCAAGTCTGTCAAAAAGAAGTGATGAAAGACTGCCCAGTAGCTAAAGCGATGGGAAGTTGTCCAATCATGGACGGAATGAAATCCATGACAAAAAAAGACAAAATTAAGAGTAAAAAAATGGACGGAATGAAAATGGATGAGTCTATGTAGAGAATAGTAAAACGCAATATTAAAATATTTTTTGAGATCGGATTATTTATGTGGGTCTTGGAATATCAAGGTTCTGAGAAAAAGAATCTGGTGAAAAAAACAAAACCAGTTCTTAAAAAAATCTCTGAAGCAATCGTCAAAGTTTTGCGAGCCACCATTTGTGGCACGGATCTGCACACTTTGAAAAGGTGATTTCCAAGTTCTAAGCTCGGAACTATACTCGGGCATGAGGGTCTTGGGATAGTTGAAGAAGTTTGAGAGTAGGTAACACGAATCAAGACAGGAGAGAAGGTCCTCATTTTTTGTATTACCGCCGACTGACGATGCGACTATTGCGAACGGCAAATGTACTCACATTGGGAAAACGCTGGATGGATACTTGGAAATACTATCTATGGCATTCAAGCCGATGGCAATTAAATCGTCCGCTGATGACTTTTGTTTAGTTTTGTCGCTTTGAATGTCCAAAACATGGTACCGAATCTCTCCGTCTATGAGTTTCGCTATCAACCGTTGGTAGCGCCACGACAGGAAAATTACAGTCCTTAATATAGTTAAACTGTCGTCGTCATTTTCTAGAGCCCCCTCCGCGGCTTCAAGTTGCCCCTTCATTCGACGGACCCTTAAAATCAGTTTTGATTTTGCATGTTTTGTATGTTCCTTAGTTGAGGTAGGTAACATAGTCCACTATACTAAATAGTTACCTTATTTTGGCTTTTCTAGTTGTTTGCTCCAGTGTCCAAGGCTAACGAGACCTAATTGCTCTTCGTGGGATACTTTAACCGCGTAGGAATATGTCCCCTTGGCGAGGCTCCCTCATTACCTACTGTCTTTTGCGGAGCTTTTTTCTAAATTCAATGCTTCACCCGTTAGATCGCCTTTGCTTGAAGAAACACATGCGAGCCTTGGAAGAAAATCTTTCGAAGCTTCCACATTGGAACAAAGTTTTTGAGCTCACCTTTGAAGATGATTCTATGGATATTCCCTTGGTGCGGTCGCTTCGGATAAAAATGGGACTCGAAATTAGCCAACAGGAGATCTATGTTCAACAGAATCTTTCCGAAGGCGATTTAGTCGAATCTTTTGAGACCTGGATTTATGGAAGCGGAACAAAGGCTCCAATGAGCGGCATGGAACTACTCCTCGTCCTCGTAACGCGACCTTTCTCTAAATTCCTCTACAATCGGATCTTGGAAGCTATTGAACAATGGCGTTTCTCCCAATCTCATGAAGCTAACCGTCGCAGGGATCCAGAGAACATTGAAGATATTGAAATGGCCTGTTCGTATTTCTTAGGCGAGCTGGACACGTAACTCTTGTAAGGGGGAATTGCCGCATTCGAGATCTCTCGAGCAACAAAATAAAAAATATTCTGAAATTTCGGGCCAGAATTTCTCTAATAAAAATCTGAAAATTTAAAGCTGAGATTGCCTGCATTTAAGATAGATACCCTCAGGAAGCCTTTCCGACTCTGATCAAATTCACAATTTCTCAAAGTATGAATATTTCATCGCAAACCAGCCGAAGGTCCGGAGATTGTGCTCGTTTTTTGCTCACTCTGAATTTTTAATAGATTCGACTCTTATTTCGCGCTAGCCTATTTTCCATGCGCTTGAGTATAGATCATTTATTCACGGCTTCTATATTTAAGAGGGAGTTAGCCAATGCAATATTTCGGCGTCTTCGTATTTAGTTTATTTCTCTCAGCGGGTGCGTTCGCAGCTTCTGAGATCACGATGAAGTCAGACGAGTCGGCCGAATCCTTTATCAAACGCGCGACAAAGCATAAATTAATCCTAGACGAGAGCGGACATGCGCAACTCGCTAAAACTTCGGATCTCACAAAAGGAAGTGAAGCGTTCGTCGCCATCACCGAATCCGATCCCGAAAAAGACCCGGCCGATGCCGACGTCAACTCTTTTGACCTCAATATCTTGGTCAAAAAAATTGACCAAACCTACTCACTTTTCTCTCCGGTCATCGCTTGCGAAATCGAAGGCGGCACACCAACACTTCGGGCTTTTTTCTTCGTGAACATTGCCGGAGAGACGAACCGCGAAGTGGGAGTGATCTGCGGGTGGGACATCGACCATCCCTATGCCGATTGCGAATCAAATGATGTCGTATATCTGTTCAAGGTTGGGTCTGGCCAGATCGAGCCAGTCGATATGAAAAGATACAAATCAATCTTATATCGCGAAGCCAAGCCCGAAAAGAACTCGGACTTTGAATGCACCTACTCGAAATTTAAAACCGTTAGCGATGTCAAAAAACTTTTATCGTCAGCACCATCTAAGTAGCGCCCGCCATTTGCAGGCTACAATTGTCACCTTAAAAACTTGAAATTCTCATCTCAATCGACCTCGATCTGGAGTGCAGATGTTTGATTTTGTTTGGACTGCGCTGCCGCCTCATCTACATAGGCAGGATAAAGGTTTTTTTATTTTTCCTCTTCTATAATTCGATTAAACTCTTGTAGCTTTTCCGGAGACAGTTTTTCACTTTCGGCGATGACTTCTTTTCTAATAGAATCATATGTTTTCCAAAACTTCTCTGCAAACTTTCGCAGTGAGCGTTGTCGTAACAATTTCCACGTCGAGACATACTGGCAATTATTGTCGACAACTTAAGTCTTTTTTCAAAGCTCTCAGACTCATACTGTGAGCCTCGATCGGAATTGGCTAAGTTCGCCGTCATTAATAGTTTGACGTCCCAAAGCCATTTCTAGTGCGTTTAAAATCAATTCCGATCGTATGTTGTCATCTCATTCTGTCACCGCACAGAGGATGCTTGTCCAAATAGCTTTTTTGGGTCATATTAAAAAATGAAATTTATATTATAAAAGCGATGCAAAAGGAGACATTCATGACTCGTCCTTCATTTTTAAATTTTAAAGTTGATCACATGACGCTTCTGGTTCAACCAGAAATGTACAATGTCTCTTATGTTATTTTTCGAACTATTTTTGGTTGCACTCCGGAACATTTACTTTATGAAAAGCGCAAAGAGTGGGTGGACGGTGAAGGAGAAAAATCTCTGACTTTTGCAATGCAAGTGGGGCAAGGAAAGGAAGAAAAATCAGAGTTGGATAATACCATGATCGCAGTAGTTCAACCCTCGGAACCGAAGCAAATGCAATCTCACGTGAGAGAAATGCTTGATCAACATCGCGCAGCAGCTCACTGGCAACACATTGCTTTGAGGACTCCAGATCTTCTGGCTTTTCACAAACACGCAGAAGAATTGGGCGTGAATTTTATCACCCCCGTATTGCGAGATGAAAGTGATGACGTCATTCAAGTTTTCACAGGTGAATGGTTTTATCCAGGAAGTCCCGCGAGCGGAATGTTTTTTGAATTTTTACAAAGAAATCCTACTCCAGAATTACTCCAGAAATTAGCCGATCGTAATCGCGAATCTTGGTTCAATGATAAAACTTTTCTTGGTCTTTACGGCGAAAAAGAAACAGAATATCGCTCTGGAAAAGTGAAGCCATTTATTGATCCTGAGCTATTCGAAAAAATTCACACTCTCCTTAAAGATAAGAAGATCTGGGAAATCACCGAAGCCAATGTTCAAACAGCTGAATCCATGATGCGTGAACACGGAAAGAAAAAAGCTCAGAAGTAATCTTGGCTTGGGCGGTCTAGAACTTTCGCTCTTCGGCGAGTTCTAGGCTAGCCAAAAATCAGTGGCTTCGTTTTGCACTTTGATAAAGCCTGCTCGACCGGTTAGGGAATTATCTCAAGGACTATTTTAGGGCACGAAAAGCAGGAAAATGTAAGTGATAAAAATTACTAAGTGAACTAGGCCATACAAAAGATTCACTCTGCCTGATCCAAAGGTCACTAGACTTACAATCATGGTGAGGAACAACAATACTGAATGTTCAGCGTTTAAACCTAGAATTAAAGTTTTGTGCATCAAATGACTCACTAGAATCACTGCTGGAATAGTTAAACCTATTGTGGCTACCGAAGAGCCAAGAGCTAGATTAAAACTTTTCTGTATCTCATTTTTTCTTGCTGCTTTTACAGCTGAAACGCATTCGGGAAGTAAAACAAAAAAAGCCACTAATACTCCTGCCAGTTCTGGAGGGGCTCCAGCGTCTGCTATTCCTTTTTGAATCATCGAAGCGAAAAATTTGGAGAGAAGGATCACAGTCAAAAGTGAAATCAACAGTAACCCTATAGAGAAATATAATTTACCGTGAGGTAGTTTATTCGTCCCCACCGTTTCGGATATTGTTGGATTTTGAGTCTGTGTCGCGACTGGCATAAAATAATCTTTATGCCGCACAGTTTGAATAAAAAGGAAAACTCCATAGAGCATGAGAGTTGCCGCACTGACAAAAGCAAGTTGAGCTCCAGAATAAATTGGGCCGGGATTTGCGACAGTGTGATTGGGCAAAATTAAACTTAATGTGGCAAGAACAAAAAGCACTATTATGTAAGCATTAGCTCCGGAAATTTTAAATTCCAGTTCTTTAAATCTTAGCGCACCTAGTAAAATGCAGAGTCCCACGAGACCATTGCAGACAATCATGATTACAGAAAAAACAGTGTCTCTCACAAGAGCAGGGTCGCTATCATTCTTCATCATTATAGAAATTATTAATACGACTTCAATGACTGTAACAGCAACGGTGAGAAGAAGTGTTCCGAAAGGCTCGCCAATGCGCTCTGCAATTTTCTCCGCCTGGTGAACGGCGATGAATACGGCAATTAAAATGGCTGCAAGCAAAAATACGGAGAAAAATATTGAACCCATAAGCTTAGTTAATAGTATCTATGGCCATGAGTGCAATAAACATTTCGATCGTCAGAGGCTTAAATTTATTAACATCAATGACAATATTGCGGACTCCAGGATGCTCGTCGATATGAACTATAAATGTATCTTCACATTCTTCGCGAACACGAATTATTGCATTGACTATCGATTTTAAATTTAATGATTTATAAGTGGGGCCACTTTGAAAATTAAAAGTTAGAATAATTTGTGGTTTCTTTGTCTCAACGTTTTTATAAAATTTTACCGATCTAAATGACCTGTGATCGCTTTTAGCTACATATTCGAAATTTTCTGAGTTATTTTTTACTAAATTAAACTGATCAGACATCGCAATAGAGATCCAAATCCAGTTAGAGGCTTCGGGCAGCTCACCGGATACGATTTTTTGTGTGCGAGCGTCCTTGCGAGGACCTGCCTCGTCCATTTCGAGATGGATGTCTACGGCGGACGAATCAAAGAGAGAGTTTTTTACGTTCTTATCAAAAAAATCCGGCGTGGTCTCCATGTTGGGTTCGTTATACCCATCTTTGATATGTTGTAGTTGTCTTTTGTTTGAGGGCGCACTTGCTTCCATTAATTTAAAATCTTGGATTTCTTCATTACTTCGACTATCGACCAGAGATAATTTCCCCAGGGCTTTTCCGCACGCGTTTTTTAGCAGCTCACTCAGTTTGCCTGCGTGAGCTGGGGAAGTGAAAGATACCAAAACAAAAATAATTAGCAAAATGGCAGAGTAATGCCTGCGAGAGTGAAAAGAATTTTCAAGAATGTTGCTCATGATGTTTAGTAATGCAAGGCAAGCGCCAATACGAGGGGCATTAAGACGAAACTGGAGAAACATTTTTGTAACAAGTCCTGCCAAACACTTCGTCATGGTGCCAAGAAATGTCCAGAGACCTTCCCTCTCCGTAATTAGTTGGGGTTTGGCATAGTGTAGTAAAAATCGTCAGTGTTTATATGGTGATGGTTTAGGTAGCCGCAACGTTGAAGGATTTTG
>JAYTHU010000199.1:0-9356 GCA_043732305.1 Oligoflexia bacterium | reverse complement strand
ACGGTTCTAGACTCCGCCCATACTTTCTCGAGTGAATCTTATTCTGTACAATCAGAAGGAGGATCAGGAGGGACGGTTGAATCTAATATTGATGTTTTGGGGTTTATTGGGGATGATGATGACGTGCTGGGATTTGTCGACACCCAAGGTGACATCGTCGGTGAAGTGGACCTCGCTAGTGATGTCGCTGGATATTTTGATTCTAATGACGATTTACTTGGCGAAATAGATCTAAGCCAAGATGTTTTTGGACACGTGGATAACTTCTTGGTTGAAATTGAGAACGAGGGATAAATGAACTCTACCAGTAACATCTTTAAAATCACTCATGGCGAAGACAAGGTAATGGCTCTTGTCTTCAGATACACTGGCACTTCAAACCCGGTTGATCTATCGACCGCCGCTGAAATTATCGTAAAACTTCCGCTACTAGCACTCGGGTATCAATCCTACAAACTTAGTTTATCTCAACTTACAATTGATCCCTCGAGCCCAAAACTAGGACGAATTCTGGTGCCTATTAGTGCAGCCAATTCGATCCTCCTCAAAGACGGTTTAGGACAAGACATGGAAGTGGAACTAACACTTGCCGCCGGTGTCACATCGGTTAGATTTGTCGCAGCCCTAAACGTTTTAAAAATGATCGACGAAGTTTCCTAATTCTGGTTATCTTGGGTTATGGAACTCAAGATCAATATAAAACCACCGTTTGAAACTCGTGAGCTGGATAAGCTTTTCGAATTCCAAGATGACCTAAAAGACCTCCTTAAAGAAAACTATCTTCGTTTCAAAAAGTCTGTCACCGAGCACGGCTTCATTGAGAAGATTTCAATCTGGAATTATCCCATTGACGGAAAAGACTACATTCTAAATGGCCATCAGAGAAAAAGAATGCTCACAGAGCTTCGTAAAGAAGGCTGGATTATTCCGCCGCTTCCAATCAGCGAAGTGATTGCGGTGAGCTATGAGGATGCCAAGCGAAAGCTTCTCTCACTTGCATCCCAATATGGAACCATGACCGAACAAGGGCTTTACGAGTACTCGGAAAAGAACTCAATCTCGGTTGAAGATCTAATGAGCACCTACAATTTCGCCGACATTAATTACACAAAGTACTACGAAGCAAATTACGGTGAAGCCACCGAAGAAGAAGAAGAAAAAAAAGACGGCAAGAAAGAAGAAGATCCAGACAAGATCACCTACACGATTGTGTTTAATGATCACGACGAACAAAAGAAATGGACCTCCTTTGTCAGCCAACTTAAGAAACGCTATCCCGATCTTCTAACTCTGTCGGAAAAGATTCTAGCTTTCATTGACGAATTCCCGGTTTCCCCTTAAGCTTTTTGAAACCCGAAAGAGAGTCAATGGCAACCGAGCTTCACATCACCCAACTTTTAAAAGATAACCAGGATCTTGTTTTGAAATTGCAAGCCTACCAAACGGCCCACAAGATAGCGGCAGAGGCTTTGATGAATATCGCAAACCAAGCGGGCAATCCCTATGCGCTTCCGGCAGTCACGGCTATTGAAAGAATCAAGAAGCTCAAACTATTCAGATGAAGATGGTAATTGCATTGACTACGGTGATCCTAGTTTCCTTGTCTATTGGGTTTTATTATTTTGGCTTCTCCGATGGTAGAAAACAAATCTCTACCGATCAGCGTAAGCTTCAAATAGCCCACGAAGAACTCAAAACGAAATATAACAAAATATTGGATGCGATAGATGAGTTCGAATAAAGCGAAGTTCAGCTTTGCGGAAGCCCTCGTGTCTTGCATTATCATGTGTGCTTTCGGCTGCTTTTCGATTGCCGTCTGGAAGGGCGACATTGGACTTGGCTGGAAGTGGGCCTTACAAGGCGTCATCTTCTTTGTCGTAGGATTGTCATTAGATCATGTCCTAAACCCCGAAGACTAACCTATTGAATTCGCACCACATTATGCCACCATTATTTGGTTGCACAATGCATCTTTTCTTGCTATTCTGTAAGGGTAGGAAGTAGGTGCAAAGTGAAGTTCATTGGCGATTTTGTGATGCAAACAAATCTCGATCTTATGCAGGATAAACCAAAGCTTTGCAAATGTGGCAAAGATCAAAGTGTGATGCCAATTAACGCAAGAGAGTGGGAAGAAGGCGGGTCAATCTTGGGCTGGGTTTGGGAGTGCGAATGTCACTCAACCATGTTTAAGAAAAACGACCTCTACGACTACCATGATTGATAGAGCCAGGAGTACCGAATGTGTTTAAAAAGGATCTTCAAACGGGTTGATATTTTAGCCTACATCGAACCTGTCACCGACTTAAAAGAACGAGAGATGTATTGCGCTGCCGCTGAAAACATAGAGGCAAAAATAATTCTCGAACTTGAGCGCGAAGCCAATGCGTACGTTCAGGCAACGCAAAGACATGAGGATCTAGAATTTATTCTAAATTTCTTGAGACACTAATTAGGCGCGCTTTTTCTTGTAGGTCCAATTCCAAATTCGCTCTAACCCGACAGCTTGCGCGTGAGAGAGTCTGCCTTTTTCTTCTAACCATTGAGAGACACCACGACAGAACTTAACAGTTGTTGGATTCGAAGATGGTTCATTCATGATCATCTCGCAAAGACCTTGCATCCCTAAAGCAGTGGACGCTTCATCAAACGAATTAAATTTTTGTGTGGGAACTGGAAGTTGGACAACCGTTGAATCTTCTAAATCAAAGGTGTTTGGATTAGACTGGGACCATGAAAGAGCAATGAGGTTCTCTAGCTCATCAAGATCTTTTCTGATGGCGGAAGCTTTGTTTGCGATTTTCTCGAACAATGAATCGTCCATAAGTCAAGTGTGAACCATTAATTCCCCAATGTCTACCGATACTTGACACAGGACGAAAACCCTAAAGCTCATTCGGTTTGTCTTGTTTGGTCGGCACCATATCCCAAAAACAAACCCAAGTACAAATGGCGCTGATCAGTTCAAAGAATGACAAATTCTGGTATTTTTCGTAATCCTCAAATGAGGTCCAAAGCAATGCGCATGTGGCGACAAAAAAAAGGCAAGCGAGCAGAGGTTTTTTCATCACTACCTATCGCCAATGGACTACTTAACTTTAACCAACTCTCTAGTTGTTTTCTGCTTTCAATGACCTTTGATCTGACACACAATTTAGTCATGGAAATGTCCCACGTCATAGCCCTACATCGAGAATGGCAAGCCACTGCTTCTACTAGCTGCACGTGTCGAGCGCACTACTCGGTGTCAGGGGAACCCATTGAGGATGTGAATGTCTGTCGAAGAGAACGAGCATGGAGACGCTACGCAGATGCCCTGACTACATATCTAGATGAGAGAAAAGAAGAGAGAAAGAATGTCCTTGAATTAGACTTCAAAAAGGATACTATCAGACCGAACTACCGCCAGCACTGACCTAACGAAAATCTCCCAATTTTACGATATAAAATCTGTAAGCATCGAAAAAGAGCCGACTTTACGATACATAAGGTTAACCCAAGTCATCCCTATGCTAGGACGCAAAGCCAGCCCAAAAAAGAACCCTATATGGCTGCAAAGAAGACTTAAAGTTATCTAAAATTCGCGGCCTGATAAAGACATTATTAAAATTAAGTAAGTACGCGGCGGGTTATCTTTTTACCAATCAGATACAATAGGAATCCACAAGGTTGCGAACTCGGGGTTTGCCCCTGACTCGGGCCGGAAGTACCAAATCAAAGCATAGGCTGGGCCTGGGCCGGGCGTCCGGGTTGCGGTCACATGATCGGTCGTTCCGATTGAGAAGTGCGGTCTGAAGCGAGCGTAGGTCCAACGGGCAAACCATGAAAAAAATGTAGGGTAGGTGTGGCTGCACTGGGCCAAATCGCCGATGTGATTCACGTCATCCCCGACATCGTCATAGTTCCGGCCTTTGACTATGCGTATTATGCTATTCACTAGCATGAAGAAGTCAAAAAGGATCAAGAGCGGATAAGACCACCACCAGTTTAGGGCCCGGGCAAATCTTGCGTAGTCGGTCAGAAAGGCAATGTCGTTATTTGGGTAGCGGCTGAAATTGAGAACGACGTTTTTCAGACAGTTTTTGACAACGTCGGTGTATCCGAAGTATCCGCAAGCTCTGATGTTTGACACAAGCTGGTCGCGTGATACATCGTGAGCATCTGTATATTGGACTTGGTCACGACGTAAGTTACCGTTCGAGTCAGCGAGTATCGTAAGGGCTTGCCGGTAGGATGCCATTCCGGGGATGACTGGAAATATTGCATTAAGTCTTTCTCCTTCATAGAAGAACCCTTCGCGCTGAAGCTTGTCACCGCCGTCGCCGTTTGATTGAGTTATCAATCCGGCCTGATCTAAAAACATTTTACCTCAAGTACGTTCGTTCCCATTCGCTTAATTCTACACACCAGTTGTCCCATTCGTGGGGAAATGTTGAGATTTTTCTAAACAAATCAAATTCAGTTGGTCTCATGATTGGTTTTCTCGCGGTGAGTTCTTTGAGTTTAGCTAGGCCGTCTCTTAGATGCTCCGCTTCGTGTGCGATGTAATATTTTGTTGTTCCGTCTGAAAGCTTAACCGCTTGTCCGCATAGTTCGCATCTTAAGATCTTCATTATAGAGTCACGCCTTCAAACTCACGTTCGGAAATAATTGCAGGTTCAGTGATGTCGGCAAAAGTAATTTCCATTCCGAGTATTGAAACTTTCGGAAGAACCAAATATTTCGGAACTCTGCCATCGTTAATAGCTTTTGTTTTAAGGGCCAGGATGTCGTTAACCCCTCCAACTCCTAAAAAGCGCGTGAGATATTCAAGGTTTCCCGGTTCAATTTTGCTCATCGTCTTCCCCAAGTTGTTCTATTTCGGACGGCTCTAATGTTTTGTGCGGATTGTAATGATCACGTGGTTCAAAGTATTTGTCTAACAAAAGCTTTTTACATGCGTCAAACCCGGCAAGCCAATCTTTTCTTGAATAGGCATTCACAAAAGGTATCTCATTTGTCGCGAGATAATTGTCTACGTAGTCAGTCGCCATTTTTTCTTTTGTCTTCATTCAAGTCTCCTAAGCATTACCCAATAGGTTTGGGATCTGGGGCCGTCTTTTGTCAAGTGTCCGAAAAGTGGTTCCCATTGCGGCATCAATTGTAAAACCCGTTGGAGCTTAATATCAGCAGAGTTCCACTTCAAAGCCATCAATGCATTCGGTTTTGTAACACGATGAGCTTCTGGTGCGGTCTTTAAAATCAATGCAAGAATTTCTTGCGTGGTGTGGTGACCGTAAACTTTGGACATGTTTGATGTGGGGCCAGTGTTTTTATGTGGAGGATCAAAAACCACCAGGTCAAAGAGTCCGTCCTTAAAAGGAAGATCGGTACTATCGGCAATGATGTCAGGGGAAACAGAAGCGCGCTTATCAATGAAGACGGCAAGTGGATGTTTTTTGTTAAACCATACGGCGCGATTCCCAGCGGACAGATCAAGAATCTTCAAAGCGAGTTTTCACGGTCTCTGGTAGAAATGAAAATTAATCGGACTAGTGATTCAATATCTTCTTTTTGAACGAACTGTTTTACATGACACGTGATTTGTGATTTCAGTTCACTCATTTTGTTTATTTCTATCCACTGATTAAGCGGAAAGTAAATGTTTTCAACCATCTCGGAATTGATTGTCATAATACTTCTTTTAACACTTCCCAATGAGAAAGCGCATTGAAGTCTTTTAAGTAAACTCGGACGGGAATGCCTTTTAGCTGATCAACCGATTGAACCTTTGCATCTTCTAAAAGTTTTCTAACCCTCAAGGTAACCTTTCCAAGATTTTGGTATCGGCCTTCATAGCTCCACTTTGCGTCCGGTGATCTTTCGTTTGCCCAGTCCCCCCAGAAATCACCAACGCCCCAGCCGTCACCACCCAAAGTGAAACTGATTCCAATCATCGCATCTTGATAGCCACCCATGCCGAAAGACACATGTGTTATTTTTCCTAATAGAGGTTCCATGTCAGTTCATCACCTTATAAACATTTACTAGGTTCTCGTGGCCGCGTTCGGCTTCTTCGTAAGTGCAGTAGCGTTCTTCGTCAATTGATTCACTGTTTTTAAACACCATTGATTCAAATAAGATTGGCTTACCTTTATTTGAAAACCGATGATCAATTCCTAAGAAAACAGTAGAGACGGTTATTTGTCCCATTTCTGTTTCCGCGATTCTTCTATTTTCCATTTTCTCAAACCATTTTGCCCAGACCAAAATATCCTCTGTTTGAGTTATCGTGTGGTCTTTGTTTAAAATGTATTTGTATTGAGTCATCAGTTCATCGCTGCTTTTCGATCAAACTCTTGAAGTGCCTTTGTGATTAGAAGTGATGTTGTTTCCATTGTGGTTGGCCCACGCTTTACAGTAAGGTCTTTAAGATCATCAATCTTGATCCAACCGGTTACAAGAAGCTTTGTTAAGATGTCGCAAGCTTCGATTAAAGGCATCTTGAATTTGGCCATCAGACTTTTTTCAAGCGATATTATGGTTAGGGGTTTGGGGCCTTCTACCTTTTCCATGATGTAGTCGAATGTCTGCATCGCTATCTTAACTTCTTTTTGTAGCTCTTTTAATTTGATGTTTTTCATTTAAACCTCTTTGAAACTTTGGGGCATAACCACCGCACCGCAAGTGCATTTGAAGTTGGGCGCGTTACCGTTTGTTTGGAAAACTTGGATCTGGTTGATTGGGTGTTTGCATTCTGGAATTTCGAAAACATTAACAAGTAGACCTTTTAGCTTTGCGTCTTTAATCATTGTTGGATGCCACGGTTCAAATTTTGATTTCCCATAAAGATAATCGCCATTCGCTTCTAGTTTTCTTGTTAGCCACTGGATTGCAGCGAACCATCCACATTTAAATCCAGCGCGGTCAGGACGGTAACCTTCATTATCTTGCGTCGGATAGTTGTCCAGTTCTTTTTGGAATGCTTCCATTGCTCCTTCAATTTTCATTTTCAAACTCCTCCTCAAATTCCATGAGCACATCAGGAACAAAAGTAACTGTCATGGCTTCGACCTTTGTGTTTGATCCACGGGTGTAGGCCATCACTCGGAATAGGGTTCCGTCGGCAACCGCCATCTTATGCGTGTAGGTTACGTGATCATGTTCTGCTTCTTGTCCAATAAATTGCCAGGTCATTGGTTTGATTCTCCTTTAGGGGTGACTACTGTTTTGCCATCGGTGACGTAAACTAGAAAACCTTGTTTGTCCATTTCCACCATCATGTCTTCAACCCATTTGTGTTTCTCTTTTTTCCACCGGTATTGTCTTAAGAACAAAGAGTCTATGAAGTAATAAACGAAGAACAATAAAAACAGTGAATCAGTCCATGGTTTTATTTTGTCCCAAATCATTTTATCTCCGGGGTTTTAGGCCAATAATATCTTTCATGGTATGTCCCAATCGGATTTTCTGTTTTTCTATGAAGAGCAAATCTATGATATTTCAAATGGCTAAATCTGTTTTTTAATCTCACGATTCTAAAACCTTTGGGTAGTTTTAAAACTACCTCGTATATCCACTCTACTGCGTAACTCATTGCCGGTCCTTTTCCCAAGGAGCACAAATCAGTGTCGCGTTCTTTGTGGCCCTGTTAATACAATCTCCTGGTTCATTTTCTTCAGAGGTTGCGCAGTTGTCATGATACAAAACCTTTGACATGCATCTCTCGTGGTCATCCCCGAAAGGATCTTCTGTATGATAAGGAATCGCACAAGAAGTAACGGTCAATAAAACTGTTAGAATCAAAATCAGTTGTTTCATCTCTTGTAGAACTCTCTTTCTTTGCTATCTCATTCTGGACATAGTGGTAACTATCCCTACTACTGCCTTGTCTTCTCTGGAATCCTTCCAAATCAAGATCAGTAATGTTTGGCGTCGACTTCCCAGCCACTCACTCTGGCCCGATGGTTTCTACGAGAAGCATTTGGTTTCAAAGCTATCAACTTCGTCTAACTATAGTATAGACCGTCCGACCCTTTGAACTTAGTCTGGCTACCCCAGAACCAAAAGCCTCTCGTACAACCCACCGTTACACTCTGCCCGTTACCATGCTAGCAGAGAGACCGCGTAAGAATTCATGACCAGTGACATACCTGTATACCAATGAAGTTTTGGTATACCTGTATCTCTTGTACTCCCGTAATCCTATTTGAGCTTCCCTCACCCATGCGTACCCTTAGATCTAAGTCGATTCCGTCTGTCGAAGATCTGATGTTCAGGGGGTTACTGCCCCTTCGGATAAGCTCAAAAGAACTCTATGTCTCACGGTCTTCCCGTGGCTGTTTAGCCTGTAGTTATACTCGCCGAGGCTTTGCATCGAGTGTTTAGCGTTCTTTCAACCATGGATAAAATATCCACGATTTGGTCTTCATGTAATTCGCCTGCCCGGAACCTAAGCCTGGTGATAAAAAAAAACAAGCTCAAAAGAATTTTCTTGGAATTTTTTCTAAAGTGCGTTAATTCTGACTACGAATCTTTATCAAGATTCTTCTTATGTGCGCAACGCACACACGAGTTGAGCCTTCTAAATGATTCGCCAAGCCGGACCACTAATAGAGATGTTAGTGGTTTTTGCTTTTTTGGAGCACCAAACTTAGATGTTGAATTTTGGTTGCGTGTGTTCTATACCATCGGAAGGCGAATCAAAAATGAAAGAAGGAAGCAGTGGCAAAAGATCCAATATCTAAAGAAGGGGCTACGCCCAAATCAATTCACGAAAAAATGTTCACAATGATGAGCGTTATTGAAATGCCAGTCAAAAACCAGACGATGAAAATCCCAGGTCGGAAAGATTTCAAATACGCAGACCTTGCCGCGTGCCGCGAAGTTATTGTTCCGGCTCTTAAAGAAGCTGAATTGTATTTCACTCAAAAAGAAGAAGATCGATACGAGAAAGAAGCGTATCTAATCACCCGCATTCAAGACACCACATCAATTGAATTTATTGAGTCGATCACAAAAATTCCAGCCGGTATGTCTCCCAAAGACAAAGGCGGATGGCTAACGTATAACAAACGCTATCACTTGACCGGACTCTTTGGTTTAGCGGCTGAAGATGACGAAGACGCAGACGCCTTACCGAAAGACATTCCGCCACAAAAACCACCATTAAAATCAGACATGGAAATTGCAAAAGAGCTAGCCGACAAACTTCGAAAGCAAAATGAAGAAAGAGCTGCTGCGATTCTAAAAAAACAAAGCGCAGAACCAGATCCAAAACCAAAGCCGATTCAAGAAAACATAGAACCGGTAACAAAGGAAACAGCGGACCAGGTGGGGGAAATGTTCATGACCGGAAAAACCTTTCCAGGAATGAAGAT
>JAYTHU010000198.1:0-2834 GCA_043732305.1 Oligoflexia bacterium | reverse complement strand
TAACGTGAGCTTTGTCACAAGTCAGAACGTCGGTTCCCTTAATGACTTTGACGTTTCCAGAAAGATCCGCAGTTCCGTCAGCATGAGAATTGTATTCGTCTGCGCTCATCAGAACAGTGGGAGATTTAGACATGCCCGGTTTTGCCGCAATATTTTCGCTGAAGCTAAAAGCAAAAGTGAAAGCCATGCAGGTGGAAAGAAAAAAACGGGTGTTGTTTTTAGAATTCAAATTCATCTTCTTGATGGAGTAGCTGCATTCTGGGCGGAGCTAGACGGTGGTACTCGTCCATTAATTCTTCGAAAAACCTTGGCTTGAAGTGCGCGATGAAAATTGGAACAGTTTTGTTTTCAAGTTTTTCTAAATCAGAGATTAGCTGTGCCGTAGTGTAGTGGCCACTTGCTTTAGCGAGCCAATCCATACTGTTTGGAAAACTAATCTCCGTAAAAATCGCCTTTAAATTCTTACAGCCATTTGCAACTTTCCACATTTCATCTGTGGGGCCAGTATCCCCGCTGAAAATAACTTGCTTCGAGTCGTCATCAAAAAGATATCCAATGGCTTCTCCGGGATGATTCACTCTGAACGACGTGATGGTGATCCCCTCATAGCTCGTTGTTTTATCGAAAGGACAAAATTTAATCAGCGCTTTGGTTTGTTCTTTATCTACAAATATTTTTGAAAAATCAGGCCAGATGATGTCATTGAACATATGTTTGTGAACACTGTTTAAGATAGCTGGAGTCGCTCTGAGATTTATAACGGCGCGTTCCGGGAAAAATGTATTTTCGACAAGAAAGCAAATGTCTTTGATGTGATCGATGTGCGGATGAGTGATGAAAATATCTTCAATCTGCGCTTGTTTATCAGGAGAAAGTGCGGATGCAACAGAGCCTGCATCGACTAAAAATTTATTATTTATCATGTAACACGATGTCCGATATCCGGGAGCAACGCCGCCATGACAGCCAAGAATACGAATTTTCATCTTTTAATTAAGTCGTGATTCTAAAAAGTTGTCAAACTTTTTTGAGGTGCAAAATGAGATTGTAGAGTTCTTTTCGAGGGAGCTCTGACACGGGTTGTAAGTTTTCGAGAATGTCTGATGAAGATGCGCCGCCTGCAAGCAGATCAGTGATTCGCTGTTTGGTTTGATCTTTTCCAAGTTTACTTTCAGATTTGCCCTTGATCACCAAGACAATCTCCCCCCGAGGTTCATTCACTTGAAAATGACTGCGAACTTCACTCACTGTAGAAAGTAATACCGTTTCGAAACTCTTGGTCATTTCTCTGCAAACACACATTTCATGAGTTTCCCCAAAGACTGTGAGAACGTCATCCAGTGTGGCTTTTAAGCGGTGAGGTGCTTCGAAAAAAACCAAAACTTGTGCATGACTCTGAACTTTTTGGAGAAGTTCCAAACGTGCGGGCTGTTTTTCTGGCAGAAATTCGCCAAAATAAATAGACCCACCTGATAAACCGGAAACGCTAAGTGCTGAGGTGAGAGAGCTTGCTCCGGGGACAGGGGTCACTTTTATTCCTGCTTTATGCGCATCACGCACAACGCGTGTTCCGGGATCGCTGATGGCGGGAGTGCCTGCGTCAGTGACAATAGCGACAGCATTGCCTTGTTGAATCAAATCAATGATTCCTTTTGCCGATTCGGCCTCGTTATGATTGTGATAGGAAATAATTCTCTTTTCAGCGATTTCGAGTTTTTTAAGGAACACTTTTGTGACTCGGGTATCTTCAGCTCCGATCACATCCGCGAGGGTAAGAATCTCTTTAGCATGGATAGACACGTCGTCTAGGTTGCCAATTGGGATAGCCACGACATAAAGTCCAGGCTCTAACCCACCGTTTTTCTTCGAGTTTTTTTTTAAAACTTTTTTCATCGAATCTCGCCTTGTGCGGCTGTTGACGCCTTAGTAAGCTTAAGTGAGACAGTTACTTTGGTCCACCATATCACGTAGGGAAGATAAAAATGCAGGCTAAATTAAGAAAAGACGGGGATATCACCATCGTCGAACTTCACGGAAAATTAGATTTTGAAACCGCAGAACCTTTCCGTGAAACCTGCCAAGAGATTCTCATCAATAATAAGGTGGTTTTCAATTTGGAAGAACTGAGTTTTGTTGGATCAAGTGGTATTGGTGCCTTTGTGAATACATTAAAAGACTTTGCCAAATCAAATCCTGTTCCTCCCAAATTCTGTAACGTGCGTTCAGAATTCAAAAAGATTTTCTTGTCCGCAGAAGAGCCGCCTCTTCAAGTGTTTGAGGATGAGTCGACAGCTCTTCTTAGTTTTGATCCTAAATAATTAAATTTTATTCGATTTCATAATCGCCAAGTTCACTGGTGAGCTGAACGCGCTTGAGATCGTCGTCCGAACTGAGATGACGAATTGGCGATGAATGTGAGCTGAGTTCATCAATGATGGTGCTCCATCTTTGGTAGAATTCATTCCATTGTTTTGGAGATTTGACCTCGAGTCCCACCGACTCAGCTGAGACATAGCCCGAAGCGGTCCCTACGAAATCTACTTCCGTTTTTCTATTCATGGCGCGAGATTTTTCAACCAGACCTTCGATATTTTTATTCTCACGAAGACGTCCTAGCTCTTCTAGCGACGATGCTGATTGCTTTTCAAAATCTTCCCTCTCTATTCGGAGTTTTTCCTCTAAAATATGGATTTGACGTTGGAGTTTAGGAATGGACTGAGTCAATTCCTCATTGAGAGTTTCTAAACCTGAAGCATGAATTTGAGTTTGACGGAGTTGATTTCCCAAAAGCATGTTTTCATCCAAAATGACGTCAGATTTTCTCTGTAATTCTT
>JAYTHU010000197.1:0-25170 GCA_043732305.1 Oligoflexia bacterium | reverse complement strand
TTTTCCAAAGAAAAAAACAGACTTTCGAAAAGTAAAATCACGAGAGATTACCACCATGAACAAAAAATTAAACAGTAGGCCAAGAAAATGTCTTGGCTACAAGACACCACTTGAGGTATTTAAAAAAGAGTTACGAAAAATGAAAAATGTTGCGTTTGTTACTTGAAGACAGGGTCTGATTTGGTCTTCCCATAACCAAATCCAATTTTGCTTTCTACGCCAAAAAAACGGAGATCTGGCATATTTATTGGTAAGGCCTTTAATAGTTGGACCCAAGTGCTGGTGTTAGTCGAGGAGTTCATATTAAAATTGTCTCAACAATATTGTTTTTTAGCAATAGCTCTACAGCTAGGCGGAGGTCTAATAATGATGCAATTGCGAGTTGAGATTTCTAATTTCAAGGACATTTCATACACTTTTCCAATCATTGGATGAGAACTGAAATAGGCAGAGGCTGGTTGATAAGCTTTTTTTTGCCACCGTTTCTCTTTCCCTTTTACAGATTGGCGTGGCGGTCGAAGTCATTAAGCTAAATAATATCTATTCAGCATACATTTCCATGAAGAACGACATGGGCGCGGGCAACTCTTAGCTCTGGTGAGGCGTTTGCGGATCCTTTCTTTTTTCAATAAGTGTCACCTTCAATTTCCATGATCAATAATCTCTTTCCAATTTTCTAATTGAAGTTGCGTTGTGAAGATGGTGCAATTGTTTTGCCTTTCTTCAAGAACGTCATGTAACTCCTGGATCGTGCCGGGGGGAAATTTTTTTAGGCCCATGTCGTGGATGACTAATAAATCGTTTTTGATGAGTCGATCTCGGAATTTCAAAAAAAGTTCCGTCCGCTTTTGTCATCAGCCACTTTTCCATCAGAACGGTGATTTCAGTAAAGCACGCTGTGAAACCTTTTCGACAAGCATAGTCTCCGATGGCTTCTGCTAAAAATTTTTTTCCAACTCCTGTGGGACCAATCAGCAAAATAATCCTGGGAGCTTGTTTAATAAATTGCAATTGTATTAAATCTGCAGCTTGAGATTTTGTTAGAGTCCTTTTTGTAGTAAAGTCTAAATGCTCAAACGTTGCTTGCGTTCTAAAGTTTGCAGACTTTAGACGCCTGGCAATGGGCTCTTCGCTTTTAGCTTTTCTCCAAAATAGTCACATGCAAACGAAATTGGGAATTTTCGGTAATACCTATTCTACCTTGATAAAAACAGCATCATTTTATCTAAGGGAAGGGGACGAATCACTATGTAGAGAAGTCTGTTATAAGAGCTTAAAAAAAAGCTATTATCGACTTAAGTATCATTAATAGTTTTAAATAAAGCTATTAAAATAAGTTGCTAATTCTAAAAACATGTCATATAATAGCTGTAAATAGAGCTATTATATGACATGTTGGTAGTAAATAGCTTTGAAGGAGTCTTTTATGAAGAGCATCAAAAGTCCCTCAGAACTCGAAAGTCTTCTTGGTGAAAATATTAAAAAATATCGCTTACAAAAGGGTCTGCACCAGCAGACGTTAAGTAAACAGGCGGGTATCAGTGTGAGTGCTCTAAAAAATCTTGAGAATGGAGGTGGGGCTTCTGTGAAAACATTAATTCGGGTCGTCCGAGCGCTCGGCCGAGAAGACTGGATTGAAGCAGTAACTCCTATCGTAAGTATTAATCCACTGCATATGACTCAAGATAAGTCTGTCAGACAACGCGCACCGAGAAGGACTCATGGCGAAAAAGAAAAAAACTGAGTCTTACAAAAAAGTAGATCGAATTGAAGTTTTCTTATGGGGAAAATTTGTGGGAGCTGTCGCTCTTGACCCAAAACTAGGTTACTACGTTTTTGCGTATGATAAACAATTTGGCAAAAGTGGCATTGAGGTTTCTCCCTTGCGCATGCCGCTCAATGATACGGAATCGGCATATGTATTTCCGGATTTACCGGAACTGACTTACAAAAGACTACCGGCGATGTTGGCAGATACGCTGCCCGATGATTTTGGGAATGCGTTGATCAACCGATACATGGCGGATAAAGGTATTTCGGCTTCGCAAATCACGGCGCTTGATCGTCTTGCTTATATGGGAAAGCGTTCTATGGGGGCTCTTGAATTTAAACCCGCCCGTGGGCCAAAGACCGAAAAGACGACGGCGCTTGAGATGAATAGTCTCGTTACCGAGGCGCGAAAAATGGTCAAAGGAACCTTCGAGGATGACGATCAAATGAGTGCAGCGCTCAGAAGTATAATCGAGGTTGGCACGTCCGCCGGAGGAGCGAGGGCCAAAGCAGTCATTGCCTGGAATAATAAGACGGGCGAAATTCGCTCAGGCCAAGTCGATGCGCCGGAGGGTTTTGAACATTGGCTTCTCAAGTTTGATGGAATGAACAAAGTAGATAAACAGCTCGGCACATCACTGGACTATGGCCGCACTGAATATGCATATCATCTGATGGTAAAGAGCGCTGGAATTACCATGTCAGAATGCAGACTTCTTGAGGAAAATGGCCGAGCCCATTTTATGACAAAACGTTTTGACCGTGAGAGCGGTCATATCAAGCACCATATGCAAACTCTATGTGCCATGAATCATATTGATTATAAGTTGAAAGGAACAAATGGATACGAACAATTTTTTATGGTCATTCGAGAGCTTTCTCTCGGCCATGAAGCAGAGGTCGAGGCTTTCAGAAGAATGGTTTTTAATGTGATGGCCAGAAACTGCGATGACCATACCAAAAATTTTTCTTTTCTGTTACGTCAAGGAAGTGCTTGGGAGCTGGCACCAGCATACGACATCACCTTTGCGTACGATCTTAACAATGAATGGATCAATCAGCATCTTATGTCCGTGAACAGCAAATTCAAAGATTTCACTAAAAGTGATTTACAGAAAGTAGCCGATAGGTTTGGCGTTGGTGAAGCACCGTCAATCATTAATGAGGTGAGAGGTGCTATTAAATCTTGGCCGTCATTTGCAAAAAAAGCTGGTGTGAATCAAAAAGAAATAGATCGCATTGGTCAATTGCACTTGGCGCTTGAATGAAAACGAAAAAATCAGAGGGCCTTGGATGTCAAAGGCTGGAAGTGGCATCATCCCGTTCAGTAGACTGGTTCCGAATTCATTAAAAATCATTAGCCCGTAAAGCCGAGTGTACCTATTTGACCTTCACACCAGATTCGAGATTTATTGCTAATTTAAGCGCCAGCGGAACAAACTTCTGACTGAGGAGTTGCAGGAAGCAACGGCATCTTTTTTAAAAGTTTTTTCCATTTCTAAAGGAGGGGTTTTAATCATGTCGAAACCACGATATTTACCTCCTGTGCACAATCGTTAGACGCAAAATCCCACAGATTTTACTCTCAAGTTGACCTTGAGAGATCTAATCGAGGCACCTTCATTGCATTGTGTAACAATTGTTAAACCAATTATTTAAGGAGCTCCTTTGAAATTGCTAGTCACGGTTGTAAGTTTGTTTCTATTTTTTAGTCCGATCGTAGCTTCAGCAATCGGACCGGCGGATTCCACCCCACACAACATTTGCACTACGCTCCTCAATTTTAAACAAGCAATGTTCCCTTTTGCTTACTCACCTGAATTTTATAACTTCATGAGATATAAGTTAGTTGGAGCGGATCGCCCAGCTGATTTCCCCTCGCGTGTGGACCATTTTATGCCGGAGGCGGATGAACTTTCATTGGACATTCTCTCGTCAAAAAGTCATGAAGCGGCTGTTGAAACAGTCAATCAGACTTTGAATCACGTAGATAAAGAAGTCGCGCTCTCCTCTTTGTTTGGTGAGTATGCTGACGAGATTTTAGTTATAACTTTATTCCGTTTGATTGATTTTCAGGCCGATATCGAAAAGGGAAACTTTAAGGGTTTGACCAATGATCTTTCGGATGCAACAGAGCACCTTATAAGAATAAAAAGCCAAATTTATCGTGAGTTAAGATTAAGATTTAGAAAGTCTGAAATCCTTGCGCTGAGATTTAATCAATATGCTGATTACCGGATGCCGGAATTTGCCGTCAATGCTTCTCCGTCAATCAAACATGCGCGTCATAAAATTGGAGAAATTTTAAAAATAGATCTTCTCATCAATTTTGGCTATCTTGTCCCATGACCAAATCCCAAATGGAAAATCTCGCTCAAAAAAAGTTGAATGCTTATAACAAACGAGACCTCGAAACTTTCTGCGCTTGTTTCCACCCGCAGGTGAAAGTGTATTCCCTGATCAGCAATCACTCCGGTCCTAATGGTATAGAAGAATTTAAAAAAAGTTATAAGGCTATGTTTGAGGCGAGTCCTCAATTGCATTGCCTTCTTAAAAGTAGAATTGTAAATGAAACTGCAGTCATTGATGAGGAATGGGTGACCGGCTCTGCTAGATATCCTGACGGGATTCACTCCGTGATTATATATGGTTTTAGAGATGGATTAATTGACAGAATTTGGAGTTGTCACTGATGAAAAATAATTTGGAAAAAGCTGACTTGGTTGGAACTTGGAAACTTGTACGTCATGGATCGGTGAACTTGGCTGGAGAATTCACTCCCACCACAGAATACCATGAAGGACAATTGATTTATGCAGCTGACGGAGCCATGAGCATACTTATCACACTCCACACGGATGTGCTCAAGGTCGAAGAAATGATTGCCTTTGCTGGGACGTTTTCAGTTGAAGGAGAAAAAATTCTTCACCATATCAAGGTTTCACCGAAGAAAACACGTCGAGGCACCACAGAGACAAGATTTCCAAAGCTCGATGGCAAAACACTTGTGGTTACAACTCCTCCAAATGAAACTGGTTTTCATCGTATCACCTGGGAAAAAATTTAATCTCCCGTTAATTAACAAGTTCATATAATTCCGCTCTCGATGTAATTTGCATCGAGAGCTACAAGCGTATCTCCCTGAAGTCCTGTGAGGTTGTTGGCATTTGTTTTGCTATTCCAGTGGTTTGTGTTTGATTCCAAACTTCAACCAGGAGAAACAAAAAATGTTAAACGAATCCAAAGCAATTAAGCCCGCCATGAGTTTTGCTTCACCTATAAAAACCATTCGTAGAAAAAATGGTGTCACACTTAAAGCCGTCGAAAATGAAAACAAAGCAAATATTAAAGCTCGTAAACCAAAAGTTGAGTTGCTTCACTGGTGGAGCACTGCTAGGAGCTAGTGCACTAGGCATGGGTGGCAGAATGGCATTTGCGTATTAGCAATCGACTTCAAAAGTTTAAAACAGACCCATGGGCAGGATTTTTCGATACTCGTCAGACTTTGCCTCACACAAGTAATCATTGATGTTTAAATATAAGGATTACAATGCGATATATCTTAAGGAGCGCATGTGCGAAGATTTGGACATATTCAAATCTTCGATCGCGTTGTGGGAGAAGTGAGCAAACTTAAAACAAAAGAAAGAACATCATGAGCAGTTTTAAATTCAATGAAGCTGAATCGCCGGTCACGGACGCGCTAATTTTAATTTGCGAAAAATGTGGTAAAAAGATTTCAAAGTCCGATGAGAATCCTGCACAGAAACTTCAAGCGTCTCTTAAGGACGAACTCAAATCGAGACTCGGCAAAGGTAAAGTCCGCGCAGTACTTGTTGGATGCATGGATGTTTGTCCCGATGACGAAATTGCTATAGCTATTTCAAGGTCAGACGCTCTCGGAGGCAAAGACGAATTTCTTACTCTGGAAAAAGGTTTTTCCAATAAAGACGCTCGTGATGAGCTCATTGAAATGGCTACGAGGGCTAGAACGTCACCCACAAAATAAATCTGGGAAAATTCCGTAGGAGTAGATAGACCTAGGAAATGTTTAATAGGTTTTTCAAAATTATAACAATTCTGCTCTCGTCCCTTTTGCTTGTGGCAATGACTGCTAAATTAGCATTTGCCGGATGCTTTGCAAAGTATCTGGAAGATACACTTAATTTAGGTGAGGCAAGAATGCCGATCTACTCAAAGCTTACTCAAGGAGCTTCACTCCCGGTTCCATACCCCAGCCAATCACAAGTTTTGCGCAAGTTGAAAATCGAATTGTCACAGTCTTTAAAAATTGAATTTTGAAGGCATGGATCAAGCTGCGATCAAAGAGATCGCACCTCTTCAAGCCAAAGGGATATCCATCGTCTGCGACGATCTTCCTGTCGTTCCTTGAAAATATTCTAAATTAGACGCCGAGCTTCTCGCCCCAAAGCATGATGTGAAGCCTTGGACTGAAATTAAAGTTCAGATTTTTGCATTCTTCTATTAGCCATTCGACATTAGAAAGTTGCTGGCTCGATTCTGTTCTTCCTTCAGCCATGAGATACACACGATTTTTAGAGATCGAATATTCTTCCACCATTTTTGAAACTTCAGAGAGATCTTCAGTGTTCGTAATAACAAATTTAAAGGTCACATTGTCATGTGTTTGCGAATAATCTGCCCAAGCTTTTAAATTTCTTAGGCGCATTTGGTCTTGAATTAAAGTTTTTTGCGACGACGATTTCAATTTTGGAGAGAGATTCCAATGAAAATCTACCAATAGTTCAACAGGAAAATTTGTGGCATTGCTTTCAACTTCGAACACACGCTTAGAGTTTATTGAAATAAGTTTTTCCCGGACGGATTTAAGATCAAAAAGAGTGGGTTCTCCCCCGGTTAAAACAATCAGTTCACAGTGATCTGGGATCAAGGAAAAATCTATTTCGTGAGCGGTTTCTTGAAACAGGCGTGGATCCACAGAGTGCATGCTGTCGCACCAAGCGCACCAAAGATTGCACCCGGCAAAGCGAATAAAATAGGCGGGCCTGCCTAAAGATTTGCCTTCGCCCTGAATAGTTAGAAATTGTTCTGTGATTAAATTCTTCAAACCTTGTCCTTTAATTATCCCAAACTTGTATCACACTTGGAATCTGTTTGACTCTGTTAAATCCCGTTGATCTAATTTCCGTAGTCACATTCCAAGGGAGGAATTATGAGAAAAGGATTTTTTTCGGGCTTATTTCTTGCTATTTTATTTTTAGGATATCAAGGCGCTAACGCATTTCCAAGGCCACAAAAGCCTCTAACACTTGAACAACTCACTGGTACTCGGCCTTCGGGGAATTTCCGCGGCGGAGTAAATTTCAGGGCAATTGTAGCTTTAAGCAATTGTTCGGGTTCAGTTGTGAGATTTGAAACTTCACAGCCTTCTGACTTTGGAATGGTGCTCACTAATGGGCATTGCCTCCAAGATTTCTTTGGTTCAGCGAGGACTCTTTCTGCTTATTTCGCAATGATCAAGCCCGGACAAAATATTATAGATCAGTCTTCTGATCGTACGTTCGCACTTCTAAGCAATGACGGCAGCAAGTCGGCCACTTTGCGGGCCAGTCGGGTGATGCTTTCCACCATGACCGGAACTGATGTCACGCTGTATCGTCTTACGGAAACTTTTCAGGAACTTTCGGATAAATATAAAATTCAGCCACTCGTCATTTCATCCAAGCATCCTGTGGTTGGAACACCTATTTCTATTGTTTCTGGGTATTGGAAGCGCGGATATGTTTGTCACATCGATGATTTTATTTATTCGATTCATGAGGGTGGCTACCAAATGTTTGATTCCATCCGCTATTCGAGTCCTGGTTGCGAAATCATCGGAGGAACCTCGGGTTCACCGATTATTAATCCTGCCACATATGAGTTGATCGGGATCAACAACACGACCAATGAGAGTGGCGAGCGTTGCACAATGGATAATCCCTGTGAGGTGGACGCTAAAGGTCAGATCACTGTCAGAACGCATGCAGGTTACGGCCAAGAGACTTACATTCTTTATTCTTGTCTCAATGCTCAAAGACAAATTGATGCAAGCATGACTGGATGTTTTCTCAATCGTAAACCGACACTGAAATAATTTAAGACGCGTTTAATTTTTTAGAGAATTAGGATTGGCGTCAATTTTTTTATAAAGTTCCGCAAGCATACTCGCCCTTTGGTCGGTAGACACAGGTCTTCCACCAAAGGGATATTCTGTGTAAGTGGATGGCGGAAGTTCCAATAAGAATCGCGAGGGAGCGCTGGTGATAAGCTTTCCAAATCTCTTTCTTTCTTTTGCACGGCTCAAAATAAGTTTCTGCCTCGCTCTGGTCACACCAACATAAAAGAGTCTTCGCTCTTCACTGATGTCGCTTCCCAAAGTGCGGTGCGGAAGAATTTCTTCTTCAATGCCAATGAGATAAACGATTTGAAACTCTAGTCCCTTGCATGCATGCAAAGTCAGAAGTTGAACACTGTTTTTATTTTCTTCGGAATCATCTTCAAAATCTCGAAGCTGCATAAGATCAACAAAGTCCCTCAACGTTTTGACACTTGCTCCGTCTCGCAAAATAAATTTATCTAAAATGTTTCCTAAAATTTCCACAAGCCGCCATTTTTGAGCGGCGGCTTGCAGATTTTTGGAGAGTTTTTCCATGTGGTGCTTGTAACCAAGCTTCAACATATACTCAGTCAAACGTTGGCCCGCGGAGGGTAAAGTTGTTCCGGTTAAAACGTAATCGGCCATTTCACTTAACTGAAGTAAAAAAGTTTGCATGGATTCGCCCGCGGTTTCATTGACACCCGCATCTTTCCATTTTCCCATCGCATCAAAAAAGCTTATTTTCTTTTCATCTGAAAAGGTGGTGAGATGATCAATCGTGACGTCACCGAGACCACGCGCTGGAGTATTAATAATTCTTCGCAAGGCCACTTCATTTGGCCTGATTGAGCAGCGGAGATAACTTAAAATATCTTTGATTTCTTTACGATCAAAAAAACCGGTGCCGCCGGACATTTTATGCGGGATCTGCCGCCTTTTCAGTTCTGCTTCAAGCAGTGCACCCTGGCCATTTGATCTAAACAAAATGGCTACATCTTTGAAATTAAAACCTTCCTTGAGTTGGCTTTCGATATCATCAACAACTTTTTCAGCTTCGTCGTCTTCATTTTCATAAATGAAAAGTTCCGGTTTTAGTTCCGCGTCTATGTCTAGTTGGCTTTTGACTAACGCCTTTAAAGTTTTTCCGTGACGTTTTTCATTTTTAATAATGACGGCATTTGCTAAATTGAGAATAGCTGATGTCGAGCGATAATTTCTTTCTAAACGAACAACTTTGCAAGTGTCATATAATTTCGGAAATTTCAAAATATTATCGATGCAGGCTCCACGCCATCCATAAATGGACTGGTCATCATCACCAACCACTGTCACGTTTTTGTGAACTTCCGCGAGTTCCATAACCAATTGAAGTTGCGTTTTGTTGGTGTCCTGAAATTCGTCCACCATGATTTGCGTGAAAGCATTTTGAATTCGTTCTTTAATATCCGGATGATTTTTAAATATTTCGAGCGGTCGGAGAAGCAAACCATCGAAATCGACCACACCAAAATGGTGAAGACGTTTTTCGTAGCGAGGCATCACCCAAGTGGCAGCGGTGGTGTACGGGTCTTCATTATCAGCGGTGACAAAACCTTTGGACCGCCAATCACTCATCAAAAATAAAAGCTTCCCAGAATCAAAATCTTCTTTTTCGGCCATTTTGAAATCTTTGAGTAACTCTTTGACAAGTGCTTGGCTATCGCTCTGATCCATGATTCCAAAGCCTTTGGGAAGTTTGGCTTCTTTGTAAAACTGCTTCAGGATCTGTAAGCCAAAAGAGTGAAACGTTCCGCCCCAAACATTTTTACCGGTTGGCCCGAGTTTTAAAGTCACCCGGTGTTTAAGTTCCATGGCGGCTTTGTTAGTGAAAGTGAGAACGCAAATCTTTTTTGCATCAGCTACTTTCTCATCGATCAATCGTCCAGTGCGGGAAACAAGAACGGTGGTTTTCCCAGATCCCGCTCCAGCTAAAATTAGCATGGGTCCGTGATCGTGGAGGGCCGCTTCTTGTTGTTCTGGGTTCAGATTTTCGATCCAAAATGCTTTGGACAAATGATTCTCCGATGTTGCTTGTGTGGAATCTCGCAATTCTAGGGCTTGGGTGAGAGCACGTCAATCATCCCCGAAAATTAGAATAACGTGGAAATTTGCCCCGGTTGAGATCGCGGCATTTCCGCTTACGCTTTTTCCCAGACCATACCTACTCCTCAAACGCCAACCCTAACAATCCAATGGCTCCCCAGTATATTAACAACGGCCAGACTGCCCCCATGAGTAGTCCTTGATGGCAATTTTTGGCTGAAAATGCTCTACTCGCGCCTTATGGCACGAATTACTTTCACCGATCGAAAAACTCCCAAATGCATGGCTTGCAAATTCAGGCAAGTCCTATGCATTTGTGAACTCATCCCGCGATTTGATTTGAAAACAAAAGTCATAATTTTAATCCATCATCGTGAAACCAAGCGTCCGTCCAACACGGGAAGTCTTGCTCATCTGATGTTAAAAAACAGTGAGCTCCGAGTGCGCGGCCTCAAAGGTAATATCATGAGCTCTGAAGGGCTTATTGAACCGGAGCGGCAAACTCTTTTGTTGTTCCCAACTATTGATGCTGTCGAATTGACTCCTGAAGTTCTGAAAAAATACACTAAGCCCATCACTCTTATTGTTCCTGATGGAAACTGGCGCCAAGCGGCTCGCGTTCCAAATCGAGAAATAGTGCTGCGTCCGTTACCTCGCGTAAAAGTTTCTGTTGAAAGGCCAACGGAGTATAAACTACGTCTAGAAACTAGAGCAGAAGGTCTTGCCACGTTTGAAGCCATAGCTCGAGCGATTGGCGTGATCGAAGGTCCGGAAGTTCAAGAAAAAATGGAAGCCGCATTTAGACTTAAAGTTGAACGAACTCTGTGGTCGAGAGCAAAAATCACCGCTGCCGAATGTGTTGGCGGAATTCCCAAGGAGGCCATGGTTTGAAAAAAATTAGAGAAGCAAAAGATGGCGAGCTCAGCGAAATTCATATTCTTGAAACCTTGGAAAAATTCAGCAAGCGTCCTGAGACTCGAATCGACATGCGTCGACTTTTAGATGGACTCACTCCATCGGCGCACATTTACGCCAAACATCTGGTGATGTCCGGACCTTCTAGTTTGGCAGCTGCTGCAAAAACATGCGGGCTCCGAGTAGAAGAAGTTGAATCCGCGATCAAAGAACTAGAAGTGGGCATTGCAAAAATCCGAAAAAATTAATGTCATAAAGACTTAGCAGAAATTTTTTTGTCTGCCTGGCTGCTGCATGCTTACTAAAAATGAAATTTGGTTAGTAAGAGGGGCGTTCCTAACTATTGTTTAGGTGGCTAAGCATGAAACTTCGTCTGGAAGGATTAATTGACACTTACGAGTGGTGCAAGCTATGTGTGAGGGGTGGAAAATAATAAAGAAACATCATTTGAAAATCGCTCTGGCGTGGCAAAAAAAATAGTTTGGATTGTTCCAGAACTCGAAGGGGGAATTCAAACCTATTCTCAAATGCTTTTTTCGGAAGTGAGTTTACAATCCGAGAAAGCAGGATATGAAGTTCTCGGTCATGTTTCTGTGGCGACCCGAGATCTCTTTGTGCTTCCCGCTAAACTTGAAGAGCTTCAGCCAGATTTAATTCACGTTCAGCATGAGTTCAAACTTTTTGGCCGGAAAGTTCCCAAGCTTTATATATTCCCAAAATGGTTGGCGCAAGTGAGAGCAGCTGTTCCGAATGCGAAAATTGTTCTTACTGCTCACACCGTACTAAATCCAGATTATAAATTTCCGCGAATGAAAAGAGGGGTTCAAATTCCCATCCGTATCATCGCTAACCAAGTTCTTCTTCCAATGATCAGAAGTCTTTGGCTTAAGAAAACCTGGGGAAATTTGGACGGCATCATCGTTCATTCTAAATATCAAAAAGAAGTGGTAGAAAAATATTGCTCCAAAGTTTCCGAAATCGCGCATTTTGTTCCGGATGTGATTGTGAGCAGCGAAATTTCCCCTCAAAAAAAGGTTGGAGACCTACCCGAGATTTTAGTTTTTGGTTATATTTCTGTCGAAAAAGGACAGGATTTGGCGATCAAAGCTTTCGCCAAAGTAAAAACTCCCGCACGCTTGATTCTTGCTGGCGGCGTGAGACATAAATCGGATGAAAGATATTACAAGCATTGTAGAAATTTAATCGAGTCCCTTAATCTTCAAGATAAAGTGCTGCTTGAAGGTTTTGCTCCTGAAGAAAAAATAAATTCTTATTACCAACGTGCAACGATTGTTCTCGCACCGTTTCGTGAAACTTGGGGATCCGGGTCCCTTGTTCAAGCTTTCGCACGCGGAAAGGCAATTCTCACTTCTGATTTGCAAGTCAATAAAGAGCTTTCTGAGAGAGAGCCTGGTTGTTTGGATTTCTTTAAAGCAGGTGATGATGCGGATGCCGCATTTCACATTGATGATCTTTTGCTGAATGCGAAAAAGCGAGAGGTATTAGAAGTCGCTGCCTTGCGCTATGCGGAAAAGTTCTCTATACCTGAGACCGCCCGTAGACACGTGGATTTTTATAAAGAAGTGATCGAATGTGCGCCCAATATTTAATCAAAGCTAAACTCGAAGAACTCTCCCGACTTTACGGAATTAAAGTTCCTGTAGATGGCGGGTTTGAAGATCTCGTTGTTCCTTATCGGCTCGCACCGGTCATTGTTAATGATGGCGAAGCCAACAAAATTAAAATGATGCGCTTCAGTCTCGTGCCCAGTTGGAGTCAGGAGCCTAAAGTTAAATTTGCCACTCATAACGCCAGACTGGAAACCGTGACTGAAAAGCCCACTTGGCGAATGCCTTTTGAATCTAAGAGATGTTTGGTTCCAATTTCTAGTTTTGTAGAGCCTATTTACGTCAAAGATTTTGCGGGCAATATGGTGAAGTTTTTTGATAAACAGAAACCTCTGCTTTCGGCAGCCGGGATTTATGACGAGTGGGTGGATAAGAATACCGGTGAGGTGCTCTCCTCATTTGCAATTCTCACCAGCAAACCACTGCCTTTTGTAGACGAAAAGGGACATGACCGTAGTCCTGTTTTTCTAAAAGAAGCTACATTTCCCGCTTGGCTTGAGCCCGTGAAGCAAAAGGCTGCTGATCTTTTTAAACTTATCGAAGGCGGTCAGGAAGATTTGCAATTGACGGCAGAAATTCATCGTCCTTTAAAACCTGGTTGGGAAAAACGCCGCTGACAAAATCTAGTTTTTATCCACCATGGCCGCTTTTGCTTTTTCTTTGTCTAGAAATGTAAACTCCAAAGCATTCTTATTCATTTCATCGAATTCAGATTTTCCAAATCCATGCGTGCGTTCTAAAAGTTCATATTCGTTTGTGAGATCGATTCCAAAAAGATGGGGATCATCTGAATTCAAACAAATCTTCACTCCGTGATCCATTAGTTTTCTAATTGGATGATCTTCTAGTCGAATAATAGCCTGAGTGAGGTAATTGCTCGTCGGACAAATTTCTAAAAGCACATTTTCTTTTCTGACAAAATCCATTACTTTTTTATCATGAATGATTTGCAGTCCATGTCCAATGCGCGTGGCACCTAGGTGTTCAATGCTCTCTCGCACAAACTTGGCGGCGTCGAGGACAAAAGCCTCTCCACTGTGAACGGTAATTCCTAATCCTGCAGCTGCTACTTTTTTAAAATATTTAGTAAATTTGGTACTCTCAAAACCAACTTCATCTCCAGCTAAATCAAAGCCGATAAAAGTTTTTTTATTGTCGATGGCAAAATCCATAGTCATTTCCGCATCGCGTGTGGAGAGATCACGACTAATGATACAGATGAATCCTACTAACAAATCTGTGAATTCTATTCTTGCTCTGCTAGCACCTTTTAAAATAGCGCGGTGAATAGATTCGTAAGTTAAATTTGGATGGTTGGTATTGATGAACCCTGGTGAGTATCGAAGCTCTAAGACTCGAATTCCATCGTGATAGGCATCGACACAATTCTCGTAAGTGATCCGTTCTAGAATTTTCTCCGTGGCAAGGCAGGATTGTATCAACCAAAATTTAGCAAGCACCGAACTCAGATCTTTCATTGGAGTCAAAACAAGAGCGTGACTCTTTAACTCTTCTAGACTCTGAGTTGGCAGATTGACCCCAGCCTCTTGGGCGATTTCTACGATTGTCTCCAGTCGAATCGCTCCTTCGAGGTGTCGATGAAGTTCAGTTTTTTTAAAATTTCGCCATTTGGAGGGAGCTGCGGTCATAGATTGTCCTTTACTCTAAGTTTATGGGAAATCCATTGACCTTGCAAGCCAGGTTAGAGCATAAATACGCCATGGAAAAAATCAATCAGAACCTCTCAAAAATTGCTAACGATAGCCGTAAAATTATTCTTAAAATGATTGCCGAAGCCGGCAATGGACACCCTGGAGGGAGTCTTTCGGCGATTGATATCATCACTGCACTTTATTTCAGCGAAATGAAACACGATCCAAAAAATCCTAAATGGGTTGATAGAGATCATTTTGTTTTGAGTAAAGGACACGGGGTTCCCGCTCTTTATGCAACCCTCGCACAAGCAGGATATTTTGAAGTGGCAGAAACAATGACTTTGAGGAAACTCGGTTCTCGCATGCAGGGACATCCGGATCGCGTGAGATTAGACGCTATGGAGGCCAGCACAGGTTCATTGGGACAAGGTTTATCCATTGCTCAGGGTTATGCTATGGCCGCTCGCATGGATGGAAGAAAATCCCGAGTGTATTGTCTGATCGGTGACGGAGAGTCTCAAGAAGGACAAATTTGGGAAGCAGCCCTTTCGATTGCAAAATACAATCTGACAAACCTTGTCATCATTTTGGACGAAAATCGTTTTCAAATTGATGGGGCAGTCAAAGATGTCATGAGTCTAGAACCCATCATGGACAAGTGGAAAGCATTCGGCTTTAACACTCTCGAAATCGACGGTCACAATATGACAGAGATATTGGGCGCACTCAAAACCGCAAAAGCTGAAACATCCAAGCCCACTTTCATTCGTGCTCACACGATCAAAGGCAAAGGTGTCAGCTTCATGGAAAATGTGAATCACTGGCACGGCGTTGCTCCTAGCGGCGAAGAGTTAACAAAAGCACTTAAAGAATTAGATGGGGTGAGCTTATGAGCGAAGTTTTGAAACCTAAAGCCACTCGTGCGAGTTTCGGTGAAGCTTTAATCGAAGCCGGACTAGAAAATAAAAATGTCGTTGTACTGGATGCCGATTTGAGCAAAAGCACAAAATCAGAGGGGTTTTCTAAAAAAATTCCTGAAAGATTTTTTCAAATGGGAATTTCTGAAGCAAACATGATTGGTGTGGCTGCAGGATTATCATTTACCGGAAAAATTCCTTACCTCTGTTCCTTTGGAGCTTTCTTGACCGGCCGTTTTGATACGATTCGTGTTTCAGTAGGTTACAGTCAAGCCAATGTGCGCTTGGTAGGAACTCACTCCGGAATTGCTGTTGGTGAAGACGGATACTCGCAAATGGCTTTAGAAGATGTCGGCTGCATGCGCACGTTGCCTGGAATGGCCGTTATGCAACCAGCTGATGAAGTCGAAACAAAGCAGATGGTAAAATATCTTTCTAACATTCATGTCGGTCCCGTTTATTTGCGTCTCACTCGGCAAAACCTAGCTCCTGTGAATGCCGCAGATTACAAATTTCAATTTGGTCGCGGTGTTGAATTGTTAGATGGCAAAGATGCTGTGGTTTTCGCTAGTGGTGGAACTGTTGCGAATGCCTTGGAAGCTGCCAAAGCATTATCCAAAGAAGGAATGTCTATTGGAGTGGTCAACATCCACACCATCAAACCTTTAGATGTTGAAATAATTCAAAAATGGGCTGGCAAAGTTAAAAATATATTCACAGCTGAAGATCACAATGTGATTGGTGGACTTGGTTCCGCAGTGGCAGAAGTTTTAGCGGAGCTTGGAAAGCCTGTTGTTCTCACTCGCCTCGGTATCCAAGACACTTACGGTGAAAGTGGAACACCCGAAGAACTTTATTTGAAGTTCGCACTCGATGCCACGGGACTTGCCCGCAGCATGAAGTCGGTATTAAATTCGTAGAACTTAGGATTTTTTGATTTCGTCTTTTTTGTCGACGGTGGAATCATTGTTGGCCGAGCGCTCGAGATCTTTGACGCCGTCTTTAAAGCCGCGGATGGCTTTGCCAAGAGAATTTCCAAGATTGGGAAGTCGATTCGGTCCGAAGAAAATAAGAACGATGACCAAAACGATCAACAAATGCCAAATACTGAATTCACCCATTTAAAAACTCCTCGGTCAAAGACCGCTTTAATCTCTGAATTTCAGCTGAACCTACCAGAGAAAGCGGGGATCAGTCAAGTCGCGTCATTTTAGCTACATGTGAGGATTATTTAGCGTATCGGCCTTCAGTTAAAGCGAGTTGGGTGTCCCAAAACTCCAAAACATCGGGTGCTAAAACAGCGTCTATAAATGCCAGGTCGACAGCCAACGGAAATGCCTCGCTGAAAAGAAGGCCTTCACGGCGTCGCTGACCCTTTTTCATATAAACATCAGGCTCAGCCAGCGTGCGCTGAAGGGCCATCGCTTTATGTATTCGATCCCATTCCCAGTTGAAGAGACCAAGATCTTTTTTTGCAAACTCATCGATCTTCTCAGCATCGGCATTGGTAAAAGATAAAACGTCATGAGCCTGCGACCAGTTTTTTTCTAATGATCTTTGCTGTGCCAAAATGAATGCACCAGCCAAAAGGGCGTTGTCCTGAGGATTATAAAGTCGTGATTCTAGGCGGCCTAATTTTTCTTCGAAGATATCGAGATGCTCATCTTTTTCGTAAATGCGATGAAGATCGGGCAAAGTGTTTTTCCACAAATCCAGATCATAGCCTTCCCTGAAAACTGCTACGGGATCGTGCAACCTTAAAAGTTTTAAATATTCTTCGCGCCGACGTGGAAGGGCGGAGAGTTTTAAAGTTTCTGCGTGTTCTTGCATTTTTTGTCGGAGCTCAGATTCAATTTTGAAATGCAATTTATGCGAGAATCTAAGCGCCCTTAACATTCGGATAGGATCTTCGGCCAAGCGAGTTTGCGGGTCACCGATCATGCGAATAATGTGAGCGTCTATATCTTTTAATCCATCGACATAATCAATGAGCTCATCTTTTACAGGATCATAGAAAATTGCATTGCAGGTAAAATCTCTTCTGAAGGCGTCCTGTTCGGGGGTGCCAAAAATATTATCTCCGAAAGGAATGCCTTCGGGAAATTCTTCTTTGTCCGGTTCGCGTCTGAATGTAGCCACTTCGTATTGACGGTCATCTCGTTTTACGAGTACTAAGCGAAAACGTTTTCCAATGATGAAAGCAAAACTCAAAAGTTTTTTGACTTCTTTTGGAAGGGCGCTGGTGCCGATATCAAAATCTTTAGGAACTTGTTCAACCAGAAGATCGCGCACGCAACCGCCAACGAGATATGCGAGGTGTCCGGCTTTTTGTAAACGTTTGACCATGCCCACCGCGTGATAATCTAGAAACTCTTTTCGGAGTTGAGGTTTGGCTTTTGGTTGAGATTCTGCTGGCGTTTGTGCTTCATTTTCCATTGGATCTGATTCTAGTTTTTTCCCTATTCCCTTGCAAACCCAAATTGGTGCCGTTAGCCTTTTCCCATGAATTCCCTCAAGCTCCACTATGAAATCAAAAGCGAAGGCAGCGAAAAGCCTTGGATTATATTTTTGCATGGGCTTTTGGGTTCGCTTCGAAATTGGCTTACGATTGCCCGAAGTTTTGAGAACAAGTATCAAATCTTATTGGTGGACCAGCGCGGTCACGGAAAAAGTCCTAAGCCTGCCGCGGGTTATGCCCCCTCAGATTTCGCCGGCGATTTGAAAATCTTAGCTGACGATCTTGGAATCACTCGGGCAATTCTCATTGGCCACAGCATGGGTGGAAGAAATGCTCTCGAATTCGCGAGCAAGTATCCACAAATGGTCGAAAAGCTCGTTCTCGAAGATATAGGGCCGGGGGCGCCTAAGCCGGGGGCGCCTAAGCCGGGGGCGCCGACGAGTGGCCTCGTCAATTTGCTCAAAAAAATTCCAGTTCCGTTCGAAAACAAAAGAGCCGCAAAAGAATATCTCATGGGGACATTTCCAGATCACAAGCTTGGAACTTTTCTATACACTCATATCACTGACGCACCTAGCGGTTCTGCTGACATCTCTGAAAGTTCCGCCACGTGGGATTTTCTAATGACAATGGTAGAAGAAATCATTTCTAAGGGTCGAAATAATAGTCAGTGGGACCAGATTAGAAACTTAGAAGTGCCAACCCTGATTGTTCATGGGGAAAACAGTGAAGAACTCGGAGAATCAGAATTTCGCCAAATGCTAGCCGAAAATAAATTGCTCCAAGGTGCTGAAATAAAAGGTGCTGGACATTGGGTGCATTTCGATAAGCCGGAAGAATTTACTCAGTCGTTAAAAGAATTTTTAAAATAGAGGTTTTGCTATTATAGTTCCCCAAAGATCGTTTGGATCTGTAAATTCCTTGGGGGGAATCAAATGAAAATTTTTTTAGTTCTGAGCTTAGTGTTGTTATGTTCGACGCAGGCATTTTCCGACGCCGGCTCTCTGAATCCTTCAGAAATAATCATTCGAAATGGAAATGTTATTCCATTTGTCTCGAAAGACCTCAGAAAAGAAATTGATAATTACTTGGCTCTAGTGACTCGAGCCGCTGTCACCGGAGAGATGGCGAAGTTTTCTTACGTCGAAGACATTGATGGAAATAAACTTTATAGCAGGATTGGTCTTGCTGCCGAGGTGAAAATTTTTCGGGCTGAGGTGACTCTGCGAGGACTGATTCCTGTCGCCACCAAAAAGTACAATCGCGAAGATGAAATTTATAAAAGCATTTATGATGTTTTGAGCCGCCGAAATAGTTGGTTAGCTAAAGACGGGACAAGATATTTATTTAATGAAGCTCAGTTCGTTATGCTCAAAAGACCTGAGCGAACGAAATGTCTCGACATGTTTGTAGCTCTTGCTGAAAAGCCCGCAGTCAATCCAATTTGATTTGCGAGTTTAACCGTAACTTTCCGTGTGCACTTGAGCTGCGGGGAAGTTTTTTGAGTTCAGCATTTCTCTCACAGATTTAATCATTGCAGGGTTGCCGCAAATATAAAAATCAGTAGGCTTGGTGAAGAGATCTAATTTTTCAATGTGCTCGGTCACACGTCCAGTGAGACCTTTCCAAGTAGGGTCAGCTGCATCCAAAACAAAATTCACTTCTAGTTTAGGTGTGAACTCTCGAGCCGCTTCCAAATCTTTCGCGTAAAAAATTTCCTTTTGATTCCAAACTCCCATGTAGACTTTGTAATCGATATCTTTGTTCAGAGGACCCTGTGAGACCAGCATGCTGTAAAGTGGTGCAAGTCCGGTGGATGTGCAGACAAAAATAACTTGGCTTCCTGGTTTGTCTTTAAATAAGAATTTTCCAAATGGACCCGCAAAGGTCAATTCCTCTCCGCCTTTTAAAGTTTGCACCCATTTGGAAGCCACGCCCAATTCGTAGTATTTGATGACGAGCTTAAATTCTTTGGTGTCTTTGTCGCCTGAGGCAACGGAGTAGGCGCGTTGGACGATTTTACCATCTTGAGGAATATCGATCATCACAAACTGACCTGCTTTGAACTCAAAACCGCCTTCGGAAGTGAAATAGAGCTCACGCACGGAAGGTGTGAGGTCGATAACTTTTGTCAATTTCGCTTTGATACCCTTACGAATGGCCATCGTTTGATCCTTTTGGAATGATTTTTATAGGCCATGATGCCGTTTGCGAATTAAAACGTCAACAGAAGTTTGGGTACATTTTACCCCGCAAAAGTGTTAAGACTGAACCATGGAAATTCCATTCCCAGATCTTTCAGATTATGAACGGTTGCCAGAGGGGCAATTGCTCGACCGGATTCAAGCATCGAAGCAACATTTCGGTTCGAGAGTCGTGATCCTTGGACATCATTATCAGCGCGCCCAAATTGTTAAGCTCAGTGATTTTGTAGGGGATAGTTATGGATTATCTATCAAAGCGTCAGAATCAAACGCAGAAAAAATAGTTTTCTGTGGGGTTCGGTTTATGGCTGAAAGTGCTGCGATCTTATGCAAAACCACTCAAAAAGTTTATCATCCTGATCCTGAAGCAGGTTGTCCGATGGCCGATATGGCCAATATGGATCAAGTCAGTTCGGCTTGGACGTTTTTAAGTTCTCATATTTTAGATAAAATCGTTCCCATCACCTATATGAACTCCACCGCTGAGCTCAAAGCTTTTTGCGGAGAGAGAGATGGGATTGTATGTACTTCATCGAATGCATCTCAAACTTTCGATTGGGCACTCGGAGCAGATTCTTCGCGCCGAATTTTCTTTTTTCCAGATGAACATCTTGGACGCAACACCGGAAAGAAGTATGGAATTCCTCTCGACCAAATGGTTGTTTGGGATCCTCATCAGAAAAACGGTGGAGTGGATTTGGAAAAACTAAAATTTGCGAAGGTTATTTTGTGGAAGGGTTATTGCCCGGTTCATATGGAATTTAAAGCGCGCGATATCAAAAATGTGCGAGCGCTTTTCCCTCAATGCAAAGTAGTCGTCCACCCTGAATGTGATCAAGACGTGCTCGCACTTGCAGATGCCAACGGTAGCACAGATTTTATTGTGAAATACGTGACCGAACAACCCGAAGGATCCATTGTTTTTGTGGGGACTGAGGTAAATCTCGTCACTCGCCTACAAAAAATGTTTCCCATGAAGAAAGTTTTTAAACTTCAACGAAGTTTATGTCTCACCATGTATCAAATAACCCTCGCTAACCTATGCTACACCCTAGAGCATTTGGATTCGTTAGAAACTGTCGAGCTCACCCAAAACGTAAAAAACCAAGCGAAAATAGCGCTCGATCGTATGATCGAAGTGACGCGGCAAGCTGAGATTGTAAAATCGTTGTTGCCAAAGAGCGTCGACTCGCCTATTTCTGTGAGGGATTAAAAGGAAACACCATTGAAATTCGCTGAACTTGACCTGCGTCCCGAAATTTTATCCGCTCTCGAAGAACTCCAATTCGCTGAAGCTACACCTATCCAAGAAACCGTGATACCTCACATTCTGAAAGGCAAGGACGTCTCTGGCCTTGCGCAGACGGGTACCGGGAAGACTGGCGCTTTTGTGATTCCGCTGTTGGATCGCTGGCTTAGATCCCGTGACAAAGAAGTGTCGCCTGAAGTGGTTGAAGGCCAGCCCGCCGGGCCAGACCGCACCGATCGAATAGACAAAGAATGGAAACCAAATAGTTTCTATCTCGTTTTGGTTCCCACTCGTGAGCTTGCAGCCCAAGTCGAAGAAGCTGTGACACTTTTAGGAAAAAATTCCGGAGCGAAATCCGTGATGATTGCTGGTGGCAATTCCTATGATGATCAGAAAAAAGCTTTGCGCGAAGGCGTGCAGTTTGTGGTTGGAACTCCCGGTCGACTTTTAGATTTGTATAAATCTCATGATCTTGATTTGAATGGCGTTCGCGCCATTGTCTTTGACGAAGCCGATCGCATGTTTGACATGGGATTCAAAGACGACATGAAATTTATTTTGAGACGCGTGCCTAAAGATCGTCAATTGCTTTTGTTTAGCGCGACTCTAAATTTTGAAGTTCAAAATACTGCTTATCAGTTTGGTGCTGAGCCAATTGAATTCAACGTCAGTAAAGATCAGGCTACCGCTGAAGGAATCGATCACGAAATTCTCCATGTGGGTCATGAAGAAAAACCCATGTACCTGCTTTCCATCATCAAGCGCATGAGTCCTCAACAGTGTATTGTGTTTAGCAATTTTAAAAATAATGTCACTCGCATCGCCAAATTTTTGAAAGACAACGGCGTCGAAGCCACAGCCATGAGTTCTCTCTTGAGCCAAGCTCAGCGCAATAAAGTTTTGGAAACGTTTAAAACTGGGAACAAAGCCATTTTGGTTGCTACTGATGTCGCCGCACGCGGCTTAGATATCAAGGGTGTTGATCTCGTTGTGAACTTTGAACTTCCTGATGACCCCGAAGGTTACGTTCATCGCATTGGCCGTACCGGTCGAGCTGGAACGCACGGACGTGCGGTCGGTTTAGTTTGTGATCGTGATGTCGATGCCATGGCTCGAATCGAAACTTACCTTAAAGAAAAACTGAAAATTGGTTGGTATGAAGAAGCAGATTTAGTTAAAGAGTTTGCTCCGTTCCCACCGTTTGAACACGATCGTCCCAAATTCACCGAACGTCCTCGTGGACCAAGTGCAAGTGGAGGTCGTAGCAGTAGCGGACCTCGCCCTAGCAGTGGACCTCGGCGCGAAGGTGGATCTTCGTCTGGGCCACGTCATGACAATCGACCGCCTCGACCGAACAAACCTCATAGTGCAAATAGCTCCGATGGTACTAAGCGCGATTCCCGACCACAGGGTCCACGCACTGAGGGCAATCGACCTGCTCAGCCCGATAGTCAGCGCGCTTTTGCGGGACAGCACCGCGATCGCAAAACCGGCAGACACTCTGGGCACGGAACTGAAAATGCTCAAGGGACGTCGAACCAAGGGAATCAGGGAAACCAAGGAAATCAGTCGAATCAGGGCGGGCAGAACAATCGTCCACCAGCTCGTGGCAACGGACGCAATGAATCGTTCAAACGTCGGCCACTAGGACAATCTAATCCAAGAAATGCTTCTGGAACTTCCGGCGGAGCTAACAAGCCACGCACTTCCGCAGCTAAACCTGCGATCAGCGTGACCGGAAAAATCAAGAGCATGTTTTCAAAGCTTTTTAAATAAGTCAGGCGTGGGGATATTGAGTTTTGCGGATCGCAATATCTCCTGACATTTTTCCCAAACGGCAATTGAGTTTTGAAGGCCGCTGGAACAAGTGAAAACTAAGAATTCATTATCATTTTTATAGATAAACTGATGAATGACTTTTTTACTGACCATTTCAATTTGATAGCCTTTGAGATCACCGTAAGTAACCTCACCTGCTTGCTGCAATTCAAAACCAAACTTAGGGTAATCTCTTAGCCATTTTTCTGTGTATTTTTTTACAGACTCAATTTGCGATTTGTCCGATCTCAACGTCAATGTCGCAACCGTCGATCCGGTAAAACTCAGGCTCACAGGTCTAGCCACAAAAATATTTCCATTCGAAGCATAATCGTCCGAATTAAAAAACGTCCAGTTGGTTTTCCCAGCCGAGAGACTTAAGCCTAGCTTTTCATCGCGATAATTACTGCTGTCATTCATGGGTTTGATTGCAGCTTGAGTGAGAAGTGGAACTAATAAAGAAATAACGACGAGCACTGCAAGTGCCGAAAAAATTCGTACAAGCTTTTTAGCTGTCTGGATTTTAGTCTTGTCTTTTTTCATATATTCGCGAAGCCCCCTCTTTTAATTTAGCAAAACTTACTGAATAAACACAGCACTCTTTCCGAAATGATCACTGGATGACCATAAGATGCCGTTTGAAATCACATTTGATTTTTGTGACACTTTTTGTTTTGTCGCTTATGGCAACTTCATTTGCTTTGGCTAGTGACAAACTCGAGGCCACCGGCACTCCCAATGCTAATTGTGAAGATTGCAATTTGGGAGCACTTCAAAGAGCAAAACAGGAAGCAATGAGATTCATGGGGATGACAAAGCCGCTTCCTCCTGCTCCAAAAGCCATTGATCTTACAACTCGAGCTGAAATGACTTCAAGCCCGGTTGTAACTTCCCTCAATGGTAAGCATCCTGTAGACAAAAATTGTGGAGAACCTGGCTCTCCAAAAGTAAAAAATATCAAAGGCGTCAGAATTTCTGCAGTCTTTGAAGGAACCCAAGTTTCCGGTTTTGAATATGTCGAAAAGGTAAATTCTAAGGGCGGTACCTACAAAGTCAAAGTGCCCGCCGCGAAAACAGCTTGGGTTTGTCGAACAAGTTTTGAAACCACTTGCTACATCGATGACCACAAACTCCCTAATGGTAAAATTGAACCGGGGGCATTAGAAAAAGTAGCCGCACTTGCAGATACCTTTAGGGGGCAGGAAGATTGCAAAGACTATCTCGATAGTTTTTATGACATGTGTAGTCCCTTTAGAAATAAAGCGGTCGAGAAACGTTTGACGATGATAAAACGCTTTTCGAAAGAAGTTGTTGATGGCCTCGGCATGGATATCAATCCAAATGTTTTAGTGTGCATAGCTAACCGAGAAACTTCGAGGTTTGATCCCATGGAACTCAACTCTTCAGCGTGTTCGATACGAAAACCAGGTGTCACAAAATTTGCCAAAGACGGTGCAAAATTGATGCATAACTGGATCTCCACAGCTTATGGCTTACACAACATGGTTTACTCCACTTTTGAAGATGAATGGAGAAAATTTAAGAACGAACCACTTTTAGATGATCCTAAATCCAGCTATGTCGAAAAATTTAAAGACCCTGTGACTTTATTTAAAAGAATGGTGGCTTACCCTAAAATGGAGTTGGAGATGGCAGCACGTTATTTGCGCACACTCGAGCAATCTAAGCCTTGGTATAGATTAAACAAAGATAAAAAATCTTCACAGGCTCTGGCATGCGAATCCAAAGCAGGAAAAAGTACTATTGCTCGCTCACTTTGTTATTATGGAACTCAATCTTATGAAGGTTATGTTAAACCTGTTCTTGATTGTTCTGCTCGGTTAAGTAAAGAAGGAAGTTCAGCTAAGGATCTGATTCATCCACCCGCAGATTTGAAAAAGGAGTCTCGATGAAAAGCTTAATGGTGATCATAGCGTTGGTTGGATTTGGACATTTCAGTCATGCCGATGACATCGACTTCAAAGCTTGTGATACTGATGCGCGTTCGTGGATGACTCCTTACGGAGATGTGAAATCCAAGGTTGTGAACGAGCAGATTAAATTCTCTTTTTATAATGTTGAGGGGCAACTGAAATCCGAATGGACGACCAGTGAACCGACTCAAGTGATTAGAGATTGCTATCTGATGACCTTAAAATCCAAAACGTATCTTTTGGTTGAGGTGGGGATTGGACCTACGGGGTCGCAACTTTTTATTTTTGATAACAGTTGCACTGCTGATTGCGGAGAAAATGTTTTAGCTCATTCTACGCGGTTGTCTGCTGGACCAATGTCTTACTGGGGAGAAAAAGGTAAGTTCAAAATCGAATATGTAACTTGGCGTCAGCCGAAT
>JAYTHU010000196.1:0-58744 GCA_043732305.1 Oligoflexia bacterium | reverse complement strand
TCATATCCGCCAGACTAAGCGATGCGATGGACAAAATCGACGAAAGCATAAACAAACATGCATTTTTCATATGATTCCCCCCCGGAGACTCTAGATCTCATGTACCAAGGATCACTTTGCAAATCAAGCCCGTTCAGAGTATATTTCGAAACCTATGACAATTAAAGAAGTTCAAGATTTTATAGAATCCAAGTGGCCTGGCACAAAGGCTATCGTTGAAGATCTCACAGGTACACAAGACCACTATCAAGTGACTGTCATATCTGAGCTTTTTAGCGGAAAAAAAATGATCGATCAACACCGGCTTGTCAAAACCCTGTTTGATCCCCACATTCAATCTGGAAATGTACACGCACTTTCTCTTAAAACTTTCACGCCCGCTGAATGGGCGCAAAAAACTAAATAAACGAGGATCGAAAAAATGATGTTAGAAGCCGCTACAGACTCCAGCGTAGAATCTTTAAAAAATAAAATCGAACAACAGGTTAAAGAAAATAAAATTATCATTTACATGAAGGGCACCGCTGATTTCCCTCAGTGCGGATTTTCTGCTCATTCCGTAAATGTTTTAAAAACTCTAAACATTTCTTTTGCTTCAGTTGACGTTTTGTCCGACGACCCTCTCTGGGGTGCGCTTGAAGAATTCACACAATGGCCCACGGTTCCCCAAATTTTCATCAATGGTGAATTTGTTGGTGGATGCGATATCATCACAGAAATTTACGAGCGCGGCGAACTAGAAGCGCTTGTTGCCGGTGAAAAAAAATGAGCGAAAAAACTATCGCGAGCAAGAACCCCAGTGACATTTATGTTTCTTTGGAATTTACGCCTAACCCCAACACGCTTAAATACGTGGTGGAAGAAACACTTTTAGAAAAAGGCGCAGCTAATTTTATTGATCAAGCATCAGCAGGAAAATCTCCATTGGCTACCAAGCTTTTTGGTACTCCTGGGATTTCTGCCGTCATGATTGGCCGGAACTTCATTACCATCACCAAAGCTGATTCTCACGAATGGGATCAAATCCATTCAGCAACTGAAAACACAATCAAAGAGTATATTGCTAGCGGTGAGAATGCATTGTCTGCTGATTTCATCGAGACAGCGGAGAAAAAGCAAAAAGAATTCACCGGAAACAAAACCGAGATTGAAACTCAAATCATTAAAATTCTTGATGAAGAAATTCGTCCCGCGGTTGCAATGGATGGCGGAGATATTACTTTTGATCGTTTTGAAAATGGAACGGTTTATTTGTTCATGCAAGGCTCTTGCGCTGGCTGCCCTAGCTCGACGTTGACATTAAAAATGGGTATTGAGACCCGTCTCAAAGAGCTGATTCCCGAAGTCATAGAAGTTGTCGCAATTTAATTTGAATTAACTAAGATGAATGTTCATCCGGTTAAGGACATCGGTGAGATTCTTTGATTTGAGATTTTTCTTAACGGCGCATTCCGTATCCAAGAAAACATGTTTGAGCGCACTCTTGATACTCTTGCTGACCTTGCAGTTTTTGTCTGCTGGGTAATCATGAATATTAAAGAGTTGGCCGTCTTCTATGGACTCAAAAATTTCTAGCAAGCTGATTTTGTTCGCAGGCCGCGCAAGTTTACAGCCCCCATTCTTCCCAACCTGAGAATCAATGATTTTGTCACGTGACAGTTGAGCTATGATTTTTCTGATTACAACCGGATTTGTTTTGATCCCTCTTGACAATTCAATTGAGGAAACCCTCTGCGCCCGATGGGCCAAAGTGCATAGGATGTGAAGAGCTACGGAGAACTGACTTCCTGCATACATTTATGAACCATAGTTACCAACAAAACAAAATCTATGTCAATTGTTTCCGGGGATTTCTAGATAGAAATCTCTTTATGCAGCTTTGACTTTTTCAGAATGCTCAGCTTCGTATGCGGAATAGGCCGTGGTTACTTCCACAGGGTTCTTATTTTCATCAAAATAACCCTTCACTTTGAATGCTTGAATAGCTTTTGCTTTTCCTTTTACAGAAGCCGTAACCGGCTCGACGATCAAACGATCCTTCAATAATTCGTAAACGGCACTGCTGATGAGTAAATCAGTCCCAAATTCCTTAGTCATAGATTCAATTCGCGAAGCCGTATTTACGGTATCACCAATACAAGTGTATTCCATCTTCTCGGACGAGCCGATATTTCCAGCAATAAGTTCACCGCAATGAAGCCCCATGCCTATTTTTACAGGCTTCTTACCTTTGGCAATGCGATCCTCATTAAATACAGCTAGTTTAAGTCGCATGGCCAAGCAAGCTTTGACCGCATTCCAAGTGTCGTCTGGTTTCGGAATCGGGGCTCCCCAGATTGCCATAATTGCGTCGCCAACGTATTTATCAACGACTCCTTTATGAATGGTGATCTCTGAAACCATGGCCGTCATATATTCATTGAGCATTTCTACAACCTGTTCGGCAGTGAGTTCTTCACTCATTCCCGTGAACCCACGAATATCGCTGAAAAAGACGGTGGCCGTTTGTTTGGTACCGCCAAGTTTTATTTCTCCCGCCAGAATAGCTTCGGCGATTTCCTTGGAATGAAATTTATTAAATGTCTCTTTAAGTTTGTCTCGTTCGGCCAGGCCCGCGGACATTTTTCCGAACGACTTAGTCAGCTCGGCGATTTCGTCTCGCCCCTTAGGATCAACTTTTATTTTGAAATTTCCATTGGCGATTTCACGTGTGAGTTCAACAAGCACTTGAATAGGCTTGGTGAGCGTCTTCGAGAAAAAATAAATGAGTGAGAACGAGAGGAACAAAATGATACCTGCCACCAGAATAGAACGGTATTTAACTCGTTTGGCGGTGGCAAAGGCCGTTTCTTCCAAAACTTGAGAAATGACTCCCATCCCTCCAACTCCAACTTGACGAAATGCCCCAAGATAGATTTTTCCATCTCGATCAGTGAATCGCACCTGGCTATTGTTGCTGGTGCCTTCAATCATTTTTGACACAATTTCTACATCACGCAAATTCACGCCCGCTGCCATTAGACTTACTTTGGGATGAGCCAATACATTGCCATCCTTATCAACTAAGTAGGAAGTACCGACGTCTTTTTTACCGTAACTTTGAATGAGCTTGATCTGACTAAAATAACCAACTGCGGCTTTATTTACTTTTCCATCAGCGTCAGTGGCCAATGGAAAACTCATAGCGATGAGAGCTTGTCCGGCCACGTTGACTCGCTGGACGTTGATCTCTTTTTTCCATACTTTGATCGAGGGTTTGACGCCAGAAATAATGTCTTTTAGTGACTCTGCTTGAACAGCAAAGTCTTGATAAAGAGGTTCAATTCCCGATTGGTCCCAAACTGTCATTGCAAAAATTTCTTTGTTTCGTTCAAATTGACTTTTTATAGCAGCCTGACGCAATCCAGCTTTTGATTTTTGTGTCTGAATTTCGAAAACAGTAGTGAACGTGTGAACAAGATTGTCAAAATAGTCATATGTCTGGTTGCCCAGTTGAGCCGCGACATCACTATTAGATTTCTGAATAAACGCCCTGTTGTCGTCAGTGAAAAGTTTGGTGGCCATGAAAACTACGGTGAGAGTGGCTGTAACCAGAATCAATGCCATAATCGAAACAAGCTTAAATCCGATCGGGATTTTCATTTTTTCGGGTCGAACTATCTTTTCGACAATTGGTTTTTCCGCGATCAATTTTTCTTCGGGCATTTTCTCTCCAATGAGGAAGTTGTATCGTCGAATAGTTTCATCGACTCTACTTCATCGGCCATAGCAGCAAAATCCTGATAAAATTTTAAGTCCAGTCCAGTTAACCAAAAGTGATTTAATTTCGATAATTCAATGCAATGATAAAAAAACATGCCTTTAGCTATTTTGTAGTCATACTTTCTCTTGGCGGAGCCGCATTTTGCACACGTCTTCTTTACGTTGATGTATACGTTAACACTTCTCGTATCGACGGATTGATTGAAGCCGGATTTATAAAAGAGAAAAACGAAACCGTAAAGCGAAAACTCTCAGACAATATGATCTGGGATCTGATGAAAAAAAATGACAAACTTTTCTGGGATGATTCCATTCAAACGTCAGATCGAGCGCAAACAGTTATTTCTTTGAAAGGTGGAGGAGAAATAAAACTTGGCTCTTCTAGCTTAGTCATTCTGGCGAAAGACAACGATCAATTGTCACTTGATCTAAAAAGTGGCCAGTTAGTGATTGAAGGACAAGACAGTAGCCTGCTTACAGAAATAAAAATTAACGGCGTTGCGATGAAAACAGGCGGCAGAAAAACTCTCGCTCTAAATATTGACGAGAAAAAAGGCCGATTGACCGCTACTTCAACCGAAGCGGACGGTACCGGCAAACAAGTCATTGTGAACAAAGATGGAACCGTCGAAGAAAAAATTATTCCCGTTACTCTGGATGCCCCCTCCGCTTTGATGCGTAAATTGATTGATGGCAAAATTGAAAATGTCACTTTCAAATGGAACAGTCGCAGCGACATTCATTCCCTAGAGATTTCTCAAGACAAAGATTTCACTCGTCTCATTTCAAAAACTTCGAGTGATAAAAAATTCGTGATAGTGCCGCTAGAATTGGGGCAATATTTTTGGCGCGTGCGAGATCTAACGACCAAAAAGGAAATAATCAGTGAAGTCAGATCAATTGATATTGTGCAAATGCAGGCACCAAAACTTTTGGATCCCGCTCCAAAAAGAAAACTCTCTTTTCATGGAGAAATCCCTTCCGTTGAATTCACTTGGGAGTCTAGTTTCAATGCCAACTCCTATTTGATAGAAATTTCTCATGATTCAGACTTCAAAGAAGTTTTTTACAAAGATGATACGGCCAAAACTTCTCTAAAAACTTCGAGGCTCACAGAGGGGCCGATCTTCTGGAGAGTTTCAGCAATCTACGGTGAAGATAGAAAACCTAGTTCTATCTCAGAGTTTGAAATCAAAAAATCCTTAGAAACAAATCCTCCGCAACTGATTTCCCCAGAGACACGACTTTCTATAGCCATGGAGTTTTTTCAGAACAACAAAGGTGTGACTTTCAAGTGGTCACATCAGGATTTAGAGATTCACAAATTTGTTTTGTCAAAAGATGTGGATCTCAAGGGCGAGCCCTTGCTTGGGCTTGAAACCACAGAAGACGAAATGCTCTATAAAGAGAAACTAGAACCAGGAACCTATTTTTGGTCTGTAGGATATCAAGATGTCGGTGGCGTCTGGTTATTTAAAGAGATTCGATCATTCACCATCCAGCCCCCGACACCTTTGCTGCCTTCTCCTAAATTACTCACATCTAAAACTGAGTTCAACGTGGCAGATGATGGAAACATTTCTCTTAAATGGGCTCCTGTTCAAGGTGCAATCGAATATAAATTTCGACTTGTTAAAATTGGCAATAAAGAATCCAAATCTTTCGAAGATGTGACGTTGAAAGAACTCGAAACAACCAAAACAGATTTGCAAGATGGCAACTACAAATGGTTGGTAGCGGCTATTGATCAATATGGAAGAGAGTCTAAATCTTCTGAAAAATCTTTTCACGTGATCCATAATAAAAAGCTCGATTCCCCCGAATTTGATATGCAGGGGGTCCAGTGACCAACAAATCAAAACTACTCGCGCTCTATTGTCTTCTATTTAGCAACTTGCTTCAGGCTAAAGAAGTGCAATTGAAATGGAAAGCGATAGAAGATGCTCGAGGGTATAATTTAGAAGTAGCCTCCGACAAAGAATTTAGAAAAGTTATAGTGCAACAAAAAGTAATGGAAGACAGTTTTAAATACGATCTTAAGTCCGGGGTTTACTATCTCCGCGTGCAAGCTCTGAATGGATTTTCTCGAGAAGGCGAATGGAGCAAACCATTTAAATTGGTGGTCACGGCCCCAGTCATCGCTAAAGTTCTTGATGAAAAACCGGTGCAGACTGAAAAAGTTAGTTTTTCCGCAGCAAGAAAATCTTCAGTAAAAACTCAATGGTCTCCTCCAGAACCCGCTCCTAAATATCTCGTGACGCTCAAAAAAGATGGAAAAGAAGTTCAGAAAATCGAGACCGTCAGTCCCGAAGCAGATTTTGAGCCAAAAGACGAAGGAAATTATGAGATCGATGTCAGTTCCTCTTTAGACGATCAATATGGTCCTCCAGTCACGATTAAAAAATTTAAACTTGAAAAAGCAAAAGACAGTGGTGAGTTTGCATCGCGAAGCTCAATCCACATGAAAGTTGAACCTGACCCCGAAGCAAAATTTTATCAAATCGCAATCTATAAAACTACTGAAGAAGACGTCGGTGCAAATCGTAATCCTGCGTCTGCTGCTGACAGCAAGCCCTATTTGACCGTTCGCAGTCTCTCTTCAAAATTCAATATGGGGAAGCTTCCTGCAGGTAGATACGTTGCAACTGTCACTCCCGTTCATACTGACAGCTTGATCAATCCATCTCCAGAAAACTTAGGTTCTATTTCTGACTATACTTTTGACGTGAAAAAAACTAAGCCAGTGGAATTCGAAAAAGTTGACCTGACTTTTAAATATTCGATGCGAACGGTCAATTACAATGAATACATCACGGAAAATTCATCCAGCACTAACACTGCCGCTACCGGTGCAGATGTCAGCATTGATGGCAGCATGTGGTTAGCAAATTCCGACTGGGGTCTGAAAATCAAAGGCATTATCAGTAACCTTTTGCTAAATAACAGCTTGGTTAGCACAAGTGAAATTCAAGCGGCGTCACAATACCGATTTCATTATTTGAAATTTCTTGCGGGAGCACGCGTCTGGCAAATGCCAATGCTGGTTCCCAACAATAACAGCAACGGAAGCGCTTCTACGACTTACCAAAATTTTACTCCTAGCTTTTTAGGGCCTATGCTAGGAGTCGATTATACTCTGCCACTTTCCAAGCGTTGGGCCATCAATGCTCAAGGATCTGTCTCCGCCCCTCTTTCTCACTCGAGTTTTTCTTCAAAATACATGCAAGAAACTCCTAATTTCACCATCAATCCCAAAATCGAATTAGGATTTAAATATGCGTTTAACGGGAACATTAGATTTTTGGCGATGGCCGGAGCCTCATCTGATAAATTTTCTTACAGCACGTTTAACGGTAACAACAACACCACTTTGACAAGTGCTTCACAGAGCAAAGTTTCTGTGGATTCATTTTTGGGAACAGTGGGAGCCGAAATCACCGATGATGGCGCTTCTTTCGATGGGCAAAGAAGCATTCAACATGAGAAATTCTCGGATCTTGATTTTACTGCGAGATATTCCTATATGCCCACCACTTACTCTGCTCATATTCCGGAAAACAGCAGTGGAAGTAGTGGATCCAGTAGCAGTCCCACGGACGTTGGATTTTACAGTCCCTCAAACGGTTATGAATTCGACGCCACCGGATTTTTCATTGGCTCGCATCATGGAATCAAACTTTCAGCGAACTGGACCAGCTACAGTTATTTGAATACTTCTCTCAGCATCCCTGAGTTCGAAGTCAAGTGGGCCTATCGAAGATCTCTTTCAAAAAACGCAAAATTCAATTGGCGAAATCTATTTGGTATTAGATCTTGGCAACTGCCGATCGTGCTTCCTGAAGCTAATCAGGGAACATTTACAGCTGAAAATCCACAGATTCTCAGTTTAGCTGAAGGGCTGGAAGCTCATTATGGATTCGCAGAAAATTGGGATGCTAAACTAGCAGCGGAGATTTCGGTTCCAGTGCTTATCGCCAATCAAGGTACAGAAATAAATGCAATCTACTCGAACTATATTAGCTATAAATATGAAGCGGCCATCATTCGAAAATTTTCAAATGACCTGGCCGGTGGATTGAGCTTTGGTTACAAGAGTGATCAACTTCAATATCAAGCGGCCACTGTTTCTAACTCAAGTGTAACCGTCACAGCTCCTGTGATCACGCTCTTTGGAACATACAGCTTTTAGTTGCTCTTTGTGTTCATCAAGTTCAATGCTGAACCTGCTTTAAACCAAAGAATTTGTTCCGCATTGAAAGAATGTTTCAAAGTAATTTTTTCTTCTTTGCCATCAGCATGAGTGAGAACCATTTCCATTTGTTTTCCAGGAACCATTTGCACTACGCCGTGCACGCTGACTTTATCTGTTTCCTGAACCTTGTCATAATCCTCAGGATTTACAAATGTGAGAGCAAGCAAACCTTGTTTTTTCAAATTGGTTTCATGAATTCGCGCAAAGCTTTTCACAATGACTACTGCAGCATTTAAGAAACGAGGGGACATGGCGGCGTGTTCACGACTACTGCCCTCGCCGTAATTTTCATCGCCCACGACAACCCACTGAGAACCTTTGGCTTTCAAATCTCTTGCCGCTTTTGGAATAGGTACTGATTTTTCACCCGTCAAAGGATTTGTGACTTTTCCGGTTTCGCCGTTGAAAGAGTTTGTCGCGCCCAAAAACATATTGTCACTGATGTTGTCCAAATGTCCGCGAAATCTCAACCAAGGACCAGCAGGAGAAATATGATCGGTCGTGCACTTGCCCTTCGCTTTAAGTAAAAGAGGAAGTTTCTCGAAATCTTTTCCATTCCAAGGTTTGAAGGGCTCAAGAAGTTGCAATCGCTTGCTTGAAGGGTCAACTTTCACGGTCACGTTCTCAGGATTTTTTGCAGGTGGCACGTAACCTAGATCCCCAGTCGCATAACCTTTTGATGGCAACTCTTCACCTTCAGGTGGAGCGAATTTAAATTTTCCTTTAGGGGAATCAAGCATGTCAGTCATTGGGTTGAAACTCAGACGTCCAGCAATGCCTAAGGCCATGACAATGTCTGGGCTTGAAATAAACGAAAGTGTTTCTGGATTTGAATCATTGCGAGCGCGGAAATTTCTATTGAACGAATTAATAATGGAGTTTTTCTCTCCCTCTTTCATATCGTCACGTTTCCACTGACCAATGCATGGACCGCAGGCATTTGCCAAAACAGTCGCACCTAAATCATTGAATGTTTTCATTTGACCATCACGTTGGATAGTTAAATGAATTTGTTCAGATCCTGGAGAAACCAAGAAGGGTTGTTGCATTTTCAATCCGTGGTCCAAAGCTTGCTGGGCAATGAAAGAAGCGCGACCAATGTCTTCGTAAGAAGAGTTAGTGCAACTTCCAATCAGTGCCGCCGAAAGTTTATCAGGGTAATTTTTCTCTTTAATTTCTTTTGCGAACTGAGAGATTGGTCGAGCGACGTCTGGCGAGTGCGGGCCAACCACATGCGGCTCGAGTTTATCGAGATCAATCTCAACGATCTCATCATAATATTTTGCTGGGTCTTTTTCGACAGCAGAATCTGCTCGAAGATTTTCTGCAAACTGTCGAGCGAGTTCAGCAATTTCAGAACGTGCAGTCATCTTCAAATAAGGCACCATGCGTTCATCAAATGGGAAAAGAGAAGTTGTGGCCCCAAGTTCGGCGCCCATATTCGTGATTGTTCCCTTCCCAGTGCAGCTGATGGAGCTCACACCTTCGCCGAAATATTCTACTATTTTATCGGTACCACCTTTGACGGTTAATTTTCCGCAAAGATAAAGAATGACGTCTTTAGCCGATGTCCATCCGTTCATTTTACCTTTGAGATGCACGCCGATAAGTTTGGGCAATTTAACTTCCCAAGGAAGTCCAGCCATGACATCGGCAGCGTCTGATCCGCCCACGCCAATTGCAACCATTCCTAAACCACCAGCATTTGGAGTGTGAGAGTCAGTACCAATCATCAATCCACCAGGAAAAGCGTAGTTCTCTAAAACAACTTGGTGAATAATTCCGGCACCTGGTTTCCAAAAACCTAAACCATATTTGTTACATACTGATTGCAGGAAATCATATACTTCCTGATTCTCATGGGCAGCAAAGGCGGTGTCTTTGGTTGCGCCGTTACGGGCCAAGATCAAGTGGTCACAATGAACAGTGGATGGAACTGCCGTAGATTTTCTTCCCGATTGCATGAACTGCAAAAGTGCCATTTGCGCAGTCGCATCCTGCATGGCCACGCGATCCGGTCTCAAAAGTACGAAACTTGATCCGCGTTTTAATTCCTGATCTTCATGATCTAAGTGTGAAAAAAGAATTTTCTCTGCCAGGGTGAGATGATCTCGTCCGATTTTTTGCCGGATGCTCTTCACCTTGTCATGCATATTGGAGTAAATTTTTTTGACGGCTTCGGGAGTGCTTTCAATGGTCATCACAGTGGGAATCTCCTCTATTTAAATGCTCGGTGGGCATACAAATATTAGCACTTTTCCTATGTTGATCGCAGCAAAATTGAAATGAATTTACTGACGTTGCGCGTCGGTTCCCAATGGGATGAAAGTCAGATTCAGAGAGCCATCTCTCTTTATACGGGAAAGTCCAGCCATCACGTCATCGATTGCCTGCAAAAATTTAAATCGTTCAAAACGACTAGTGATCGGCTTCACGGAACCGTCATTTTTCAAAAGCATTAGTCCAAAGTCAGGACGACTGTCCATTTGAGTCACATATCCAAACGAAGTCTCGTAGAACTCTTTACTTAGAATCCCGCGCACATTCCAGTGCTGGCTGAGTCTCATGTCCGAACCCCACTTCACAACGATGGTCTCGTCTGGAAAACCCGAATCAGTATGTGTAAAAAACGCGTTCATGGATTCGTTATTTAGCACTCGCAAATATTCTGAAGGCAGTAGAGAAGGTTCCTGTCTCAAGATTTCGATTTGCCCTTTTGTTGAATCCACAACAAGATTCAATGAACGGTCGGTGAAAAAAATCTTCTTTCCTGAAACTGAAGCTTTCAAAGTACTGTTCTTGCCATGAAAAAGTTGAGTAGTGCTCGAGAGAGGAATTCCCTGATAATAAATTTCCGGACGTTGTTCGACCGGATGATAACGGAGTACAACCAATTCGCCAGGTCGACCATTTAAGATTTTGGCCACATAAACTGAATCTGAAAACGGATAGACAATACTGAATTTCATTTTGAATACTTCAGAAAGACTAGGCAGTTCCTTTTTTTTGTCACTAAGATCAAAAAATCTCATATCAAATTTGAATGGGCCTTGTGTCCCGTCAATTTTACCGAACTCGATCCTTGCAATGTCCGTTTTTCCAATAAACGTCGGATTAAAAGAAAGCTCGGCATCAAAATCATTTCCCTCGCCTAGGGTATCTAAATATTTTGCAGTTCCTGCACTGGAAATTTCCGCGACGACTACCGCGGAACCCGTTCTAGGCGCGAGGTGACTTTCTGGTTCAAGAAGCAGGCGATTTTTTTTCCAATTCACCGCAAAATTAGCAATAGGGTACCCTGCTGGAATTCCCGGTAAATCTTTTGGATAAAGTAGCGTGTCATCGAAGACCTGTTTCAGGTCAATATCGACTCGTGTATTGAAGTGATTTGCGACCGAAGGGTATTTTCTGTAAAAAATTTCAGTGAGGAGTTGGCTGCATTCCCTAAGTGTTGGTGGCTTGAGTTTGTCGGCTTTCGCGTCAAAATTACCTAATGAAATGAAAAAAATTAGCGCGAGAACTGTCGCTCTGAACACTGCAATGCCTCCTGTTGTAAACAGGAGGCATTGCAGATTTTATGCCAATAAATTGATTACTGACCTTTTATTTGACGATCAATGCTTTCATTAAAAGTTCGTCACATTTAGCGGTCGTGGAACTGTGGAGAAGTTTCTGGAAAAAGGCATGATTATTAGATGGGCGTCCCAAGAAATCAGTGACCAAAACCACGGCATCTTTAGTGTCGCCCATTTCCAAAATATCTTTGCGATAACGCTCGCCAACTTTAGAACTCAACAACCCATCTTTTTCAAAAACTGTGAACATGTCGTCGGCATAAACCAAAGACCACATGTAACCATAGTAACCAGCGTCGTATCCCATGAGGTGACCGAAAGTCGCGGGGAAGTGAGTGTCTTCCAAAGGATTCAATCCAGTGAGCTCTTTATATAAAGATTTGTAAAGAGCAGTGGGATCGTCAACTGGTTTCGTAGCCATGTGAAGAGTCATGTCAAAAATTCCGAACAGAAGTTGGCGGGTATAAAAATATCCTTTGTTGAAATCACGTGAAACCAACAATTGATCAATGATGGCGTCAGGAAGTTTCTGGTCAGGATTTTTGTAATGACCAGAAATTTTCTTCAGAATTTCGCGATTCCAAACCCAATTCTCTAACATTTGAGAAGGAGCTTCGACGAAATCTTGAGCCACTCCTGATCCCGACTGACTAGCATAGCGAGCTTTAGTCAAAGACTGATGCATGATGTGACCGAACTCATGGAAAAGAGTTTCGACTTCATCATGAGAAAATAGAGAAGGTTTTCCTTCGGTAGGAGGAGCAAAGTTTCCAACAATGGCGGAAACAGGGAAAGTGTATTTTCCGTTTTTCATTCTTCCAGAAATGACGGGGAATGCTGCGAAGTGACTGAATTTTCCCTCACGAGGAACAAAGTCAGTGTAGAAATAAGCAATGAAGGTGTTGTCTTTGCTATTTCTGATTTCATAAAGCTTCACTCCTGGCGCCCAAACATCTGCGCTGTCGACGGCTACAAATTTCAATCCCAAGATTTGCGAGTAAATATCAAACATATTTTTAACGGTTTGATCTGCGGGGAAATATTCTTTAATTTCTTCGTTGTTAAGCGCAAAAAACTTCTTTTTCATTTGATATTCGAGATAACGAGGATCCCAAGGATTCACGTGATCCGCTTTAGGATCGAGTGTCTTTTTAAATCTGAGCATGCTGGCCATGTCTTTTTTATTTCTCACGGCTAATTTTGTTTTTAGCCCCTGCAGAAAATTCATCGCCGTTTTGCCATTTTTGGCCATGCGTTCTTCGGTTTTATAATCAGCCCATGTTTTGTAATGAAGTTTCTTTGCGATTTCCTGACGGAGTGACACGATTTTAATTAGCAAAGGCGTATTGTCTTTCGCGGCCGTGTTTTCAAAAGCTTCCAATAAACGATGGCGAGTTTCTTGGTTGTTTGCATTTTGGCTAATCACTGGATAACTGGCTTCGTTTACAACTACATGCAATTTTCCACCAGCGACCTGGTGATTTTTTTGAAGATCGGCAAGAAAATCTTGGGGCACACCCTCTAGCTCAGCGAGTGTGAAATCAACTGAAGGCGTTTGTTCTTTTATATTATTAGAGAAATCCACGGTGAGTTTTGAAAGTTGTTGCTGAAGTTTTCGCACTTCTTGAAGTTCGGCATCAGGCAGAAACAAACCACTTCTCTTGAAACCTTTGAGTGTCTGCTCCATCAACCGTAAATCTTGATAATCTAACTTTCCATGTTCGGTATTTTTGCTCGCCGCGACGAGTGCATCGTAAATGTCTCTTCTGGTAGACAAGTTGACCATGTAATCAGACACGGTCATTTCAGCCTTGAGAGCTTCTCCGCGAAGATCTTTTTCGGTTGAAACGTCATTCATGAAGCCCATGCTATTGCTGACATCACCAAAGTCAGAAGTTGCTTCCTCGAATGGAACAAAAGTATTTGTAAAATTCTTTTGTTTCAAAGGAATTGCCAGCATATCTGCAATCTTCTTATCTAAGATTTTAATTTGATCTGCAGTGATCTCGGTTATTTCACCGGTATGATATTTATATTTTAGCACAGTGATATTTCCTCCGGTTTGGATGGGACTTACGGTCGGCTTCTCTTTCTGATGCGCGCATCCCAAAACTAGACAAAATCCGATGATGCTCATTAATTTCGATTTCATTGCTTCCCCCAAAGGTGCCGCTTGTTTTTTAACTTTTGCACCGAGGGAGCTTTCGCTTCTCGGCAACCCATTAACTCTCTCAGTACTTCGTAGAATTGACAATACAGATTCTGACGGTGGTCCGGAAAAATAGCAGCTCAATCATCAATACACTTCGACTTTACACTGGACGACGCTATTTCAAAAGAGTCGCCTCAATTGAAAGGTCGCAAGTCCCAAAACTTCGCTTTTTGCCGCCTGGATACTAGCTTTATCACCTGAACCGAATTTTGAACTCAAGCCTGCCGTATTCCATCGATTCCTTCCAGTGACCGCTCTAGTTGTAAAACGCCTTCCACCATGCAGTCATTCCGATTTCTAAAATAGTAAAAGTTGTTTGGGCACCTTGGCCTTAATGTGTACGAAGGAATAAGAGTTTCATAGAAGACGCATTAAGACTTCTATTTTGCATTTCGAAAACTCGCATTTCGGGAATGGACATTCTAAAAAATAATTATAAGTGATTCAGGGGAATTCCAAAGCCTAAGAGGCTCGCTGCTTTTTGCGTCTTTGCGGAGGGGATTAAATGGGCAGGTGGGGGATAATTATGGGAAGGACAGAATGCACGAAGAGCGCGATCAAACCGAAGAGAGGGATGACAATCCATGATGGCGTGCGCTTCCAAAAAACAAGGATTGCGGCACCTAGAAATAATGAGAGAGCCAGAGTGTCTTTGAGACTGACTTGCATGAGTCGCACGGTCACGGCAAACATTGCGCCAACCACGGAGGGAACAACGAACGCGTAGAATTTTTCCAGAGCAGGATGATGTCCCCACTTTTTTTCAAACCACGGGAGCGCAAAAAGGCTGATCAGAAATCCTGGACCAAAGGTGGCGATAGTCGCAAGCACCGCTCCAAAAATCCCAAGAGCTTTATATCCAATCCAAGTGACAGTGATTACAAAAGGTCCCGGGGTGATTTGCCCTAGCGCCATCGCCTGCATGAAATCAGGATGCGAAACAAGCTGGAATTTTTCAACGACATCATGCTGGAGCAGTGGAATGATCGCGAGGCCCGTTCCAAAAGTAAGCAGGGCAGCCTTTAAACAAACGCCAACCAAAATCAGAGCTGTCGCGCCTTCGCGTAAAGTTCGTCCAGAGCCTCCCGGACTTTCGTTTTGAGATTTTTCTGCGATTTTTTTTTCGCGGAAATAAAGAGCAATTCCTAAAACACCAAAACCAACAATAGCGAGTGGCTCAAGTGAGGGTCGCCACAAAACTAAAATAAATGAAATCGCCGATACCCAAAAAGTTCCGATACCTTTTACGCTCCCGTGAGCCAAGCGCCAAGCGCCTTGAAGAATCACAGCCAATGCGGAAACTTGCATACCCAAAATAAATACGTCTTTAGTCGCGCCACCTCCCACTCGACCCAGCAAGATTCCGAGCGCTAGGATGATAAAAAACGATGGTAAAACAAAAAGTAATCCCGCAAGCAATCCGCCGCACACACCTGCGCGTAACCAACCCAGGCGCACCGCCATTTGAGTGGCAGTCGGACCGGGCAAAATTTTGATCAATGAATAATTTTGAGAAAAAATCTGCGGCGTGAACCACTGTCTTTTAGAGACAGTTTCTTCTTCCATCATGGAAATGACAGCAAGAGGTCCTCCGAAGCCAAGAAAACCCAGCCGCAAAAAGATCCCTGCTATCTCGCGCACGAATTAGGACTCGCTTGGAGTAGAAATATAACTAAGGTAAGTGTAGTCGCGCATGACGGACTCGTAAAAATCTACAAGCCTCACGCCTTCTTTAGGCTTCAATGCGCCTTCGCGAATTTTCGAATCCACCGCATTCTTAAGTTTGCGTGCAAGTTCCTTTGGTTCGTACTGAACTTGTGCGAGCACGTCTTGAATTGTGTCGCCAGGAATTACTTCTTCAATATAAAAATCTTCGGGATCTTCATCGTCCACAAACACATGGACTTCATTCACGCGCCCAAAAAGATTGTGCATGTCTCCCATAATATCTTGATAAGCACCCGTCATAAACATTCCCACAAAGTAGGGTTCGCCCGGCTTCAAAGTATGCAGAGAGATGGTGTCACTGATTTCTTGCTTGTCGATGAAATGTTCCACTTTGCCATCGCTGTCGCAAGTGATGTCGACAAGTGTTGCGTTAGCGTTAGGAAATTCCGTCAATCGGTGAATAGGAACCACGGGAAAAAGTTGGCCGAATGCCCAATGATCTGGTGCCGATTGAAACAAACTAAAATTAGCCATGTATTGATCAGCCAACTTATCATCTAGGTTTCGAGTTTCTTTAGCAGGTTTTTTCAAACGTTTGTTGAGCGCGATTAAATCTCGGCAAAATTTCCAATAAAGACTTTCTACCTTTGCACGATCCTCTAAACTCAAAATTCCAAACTTAAACATTGAGAGAGCTTCTTCTTTTTTTGCAGTGGCATCGTGATAACTCTCACGGGAATTCTTTCCATTGAGAGTGCTCACAATTTCTCGAAGCTCTGTTACAATCTGAGGTTCGTCAGGCGTGACTATGGGAATAAATGGATCTCCCACTTCAATACGACCGAAAATATTCATGATAGTGCAAGCATGGTGAGCCGTCACGGCGCGACCAGACTCACTGACGATATTTGGTTCACTGACTTCTTCATTTTCACAAATTTGTTTCACATTATAGACGATGTCTGAAGCGTATTCTTCCATCGTGTAGTTCATTGAATTATGCGCAGTCGAACGAGTGCCCGTGTAATCAACACCAAGTCCACCACCAACATCGAAATAATTGATGTTGAGTCCCATCTTTTTCAGTTGAGCGTAAATTCTAGCGCCTTCGCCGACAGCTTCTTTCACTGCGCGAATATCATTAAGCTGACTTCCGACGTGAAAATGGAAAAGCTCCACGTGTTTTTCGTATCCAGCTGCTTTGACAATTTCAACAGCTTTGATCAGTTCGGGAATCGTCAGGCCAAATTTTGCAAAGTCTCCTCCAGAGTGTTCCCACTTGCCAGTGCCCTTGGTTGTGAGCTTCGCGCGCAAACCAATCATGGGTTCAACTTGCATTTCCTTTGCCATTTTAATGAGCAAAGGAAGCTCAGATAGTTTTTCAATGACCACAACAACTTTGCGTCCGAGCTTTCGACCCAAAAGTGCCAAGCGCATGAACTCTTCATCTTTGTAGCCATTGCAAACAGTGATCGCCTCGGGATCAGTATTTAATCCTAAAACAATGAGCAATTCGCCTTTGCTACCAGCTTCTAAACCGTAATGGTATTGCAAACCGGCATCGACAATCTCTTCCACCACTTCGGACATTTGATTGACCTTGATGGGATAGACGCCGTAATAACTGCCCTTATAATTGTTTTCTTGAATAGCTTTATTGAATGATTCATTCAAAGATTTCACGCGCGAACGCAGAAGATCTTGGAATCGAATCACGCACGGAAATTTCAAACCTTTTTCTTTGATGTCATCAATGACGTCCATCAAATCAATGCTAGGACCTGGTTTTCCTAGTGGGTAAGCGCAGATATTTCCCTTTTCATTCACATGAAAATAGCCAGCACCCCAACCTTCCATATTGTAATGTTCCATCGCCAATTCAGGCGTCCAACTTCCAGGACCGGAAGACGGAAGAACAGCTGGGGTAGGAGCGGCTTCTTTCGGTGTAACTTCGGCGGCAGGAGCAGGCGTAGCGGCAGTTGCAGCGAGAAGATCAATCGAGGAACCAGGTCGAATAATAGGTGTGACGTTTTGCATGAGATGGATATACAACACTGCAATATGAAACTCCAAGCAGAAAGTCTTGCTTTATTGGGTTTGCATGCTGCTAAGATATGCGAATGGGAACGGGTTCAGAATTTAACTATCCAAAATACACAGATGTCGAACAAGAGACTTGGGCTCTTCTTTACAAAAAGCAGAAAGAACTTCTGCCGGGCCGGGCTTGCCAAGAATTTTTGGACGGCTTAGATCGCATTCATCTCAGTGAAAATCACATTCCTGCACTTGCTAGCATCGACCAGAAACTTTTTTCCTGCACCGAATGGAATATTGTTCGTGTTGACGGCTTAGTGGCCGAAAAGGAATTCTTCGCTTATTTAGCTGACCGCCAGTTTCCTTCTACCGATTTCATCCGCAAAAGAGAAGATTTGGCTTACACTCCAGCGCCAGATATGTTCCACGATCTCTTTGGCCACATCAGCATGATTACAAACAAAGATTTCGCAGATTTTTTCCAAGCAATTGGCAAAGCTGCAGCTCTCGCCAATGAAAATCAAATGAAAGAGCTTCAAAGACTTTACTGGTTCACCGTTGAATTTGGTCTAATTTTTAATAATGGCGAAAAACGCATTTATGGATCGGGGATTTTATCCTCCCCAGGTGAGGCTGTTCATTGTTTGGGTGAAAAAGTGAAGGTCTATCCATTCGACACTGCCAAGGTCATAAAACAAGAATATGATATCTGGCACATGCAGGACGAGCTTTTTATTATCGAAAGTTTCGAGCAACTCAAAAATGAATTCCTGACATACGCCAAGAAAAACAAACTCTTAAGTTAATCTATCCTATTAAATGATAGTCACTAAGCCACCGCATCAAAAGTTTCTGAAAACTAATGCATTCTTCACTATTCTTCCTTAAGAAAAGACTGTAAAAATAACAATGCCAGAGCCGAAAACCTGGCGGGGGTTCCAAAAATTATTAAGGGGGATACTTTGAAAGCAAGAAGCTCAAAAGTCACTGTGCAAGTTTTATTGGCAGTCCTGTTTTCGTTCATTTCACAAATCACTATTATTGAATCTGCGTGGGGTTGGGGAAAAGACGGCCACGAAATGGTGGCCGCAGTTGGAGTGCAACTCGCAGGAGTTGGCTCACAGTTTTGGAAAGCAAATCTCGCAAATATGGTGAGACTCACCACTGCTCCAGATCTGCTCTGGAAACAGGGCCCGACGTACCGGCCAGAAACTGTCACTCACTTTTTTCAGCCTGATTCGTATTTTAAAAACCCAGCTCAGTTCAATATGATTCCTCACGACTTTACTCAGATGCTCGCAAAATACGGCCAAACAACCGTTGTTAATTATGGAACCGCTCCCTGGCGAGTCAATCAGTTTTACAATGCTGCCGTAGCCGCGTTGCGCGCGCAAGATTTGCGAACTGCTCTTGTTATGGCAGGACTCATGTCCCATTACATTGGCGACATGTCACAACCATTGCACATGACGGAAAATTATGACGGACAGCTCACCAATGACAAGGGCATTCATAAGTTCTTTGAGACAACCAACATCATGCCTAATGTTGCCCAGCTGCACTCGACAGTTCCACCGATCGCGCAACAGCTTTTGAATGATCCACATTTTAAAATGCAATTCACTGGATCTATTGTCGATGTCGGGTTCAACGAACTCACACGTGCTTTTATGTACAAGGATCAATTGATTCACACTGATCTAACAATGGGCCGCACTGGTGCAGGCGCCGCAGCTCAACTCACATTAGCAACTTCACGCATTGCAGATGGTGGAGCGACTCTCGCCATGGTGCTTTCACATCTTTGGCAGGATGGTGGACAACAAGATGCTGGCGCCACCGTGGTCATGCAAATTCCAGAATGGATTCAGCCCAGCTATTACAACTCTGTCCTGAGTTTACAAAGTGGACAGCGTTCTGGAATGGAAGTCTCCTGCTTCGAGAAATCCGACGACTGTCTTTAAGGTACGCCGTTCCTTTTGGTAGCGCATGCGCGTCAATTCCAACTGCAAACAAAAACCCAAATCGAGAGATTTGGGTTTTTGTTTAAATGATTTAATTAATCACTTTGCCCATCGAGCGCGAACGGAGTTCCCAAGAGTCAGTAACATCTTAGAAACTTCTGAAACTTCCAACTCAACCGCAGGCAAGCCCCCAGCGATCGAATTCGACACCATAAAGTTTGCGAAGAATTTATTGTAATCCCTCGGAAAACTCTTGGACATGTCTTGAGTATTGAAAGCTTTCAACGGAGTCCTTGGATTTCCATTAAATTTTGGAGCAAACTGGTGAATATAAAAATCAGTTTCCATCACTATGGATTTTGGCCCTAAGCAATAGTAGGAAGCGATTCGAAGTTTGCTTTCAAGTACGAAAGATAAGCTCGTCATTTCTACAATCGAAAGAATTTTTGTGTCTTGAACCATCGGGTCTGATCCCATGCTAGTGGTAAACGAATCGATTCGACCAATAAGCATGCCCAATGCTAAGCAACTGTTGGTCGCTTTAGCCATATCATCGGGATCCGTCGAGCTTAATTCCGTCGCACGGATCTGCTTCGACAATTGTTGAGAATCAAAAAGAAAACTGGAAATTTGCGCTTCAATATATTTAATTTCAGCGCCCAGTTTCAATATCATTTCATTTGTGACGTTATCTCGGACAAGCATCTGAACATTCTGAGCGTGCGACTCATCAAATCCAACACTGTGAGAAATTTCGTGAAAACCTAATGCCGTTAGTTCTTTGTAGAGTTCGTTCGCCATAAGTTTTCTTCGTAATATTTTGCCATCTTTCCCTTGAACATCTCGAATGAGACGCTCGGCACTGATGCAGATGCTGCCGTCATTAGTTATGACGCTTCCATCAGATTCAGTTTTTCCATCATCTTCATAACAAGGTTTTGTCATTTCAACAGTAAATCGGGCTCTCCTGATTGCGGCATATATGTTTGTTTTCGGATTGGAGACGTAGAAAGGTTTTAAAGCTAAATTCTGGAACTCAAGCAACTTAGAAAGAAAGTCATGGTTACTTTCCTTTTTAGATAATTCGGAAATCTGGGATGAATAGTCCGTAAAGGTTTGAAGTTTATGAGCTGCCAATATCAACCCTGGCTTTAGGTTTTCGACTACCTGCCGAATCTCTTCAGCAGTCGCTGGATAACTGCTGTTTTCCGAATTCCCTCCGCCCCCACTATGGCCGGCCATCGAAAAGGAAGAAAACAGACTGATTAGAACAACAATTAAATTATAAAATATTTTCATAAAATCTCCATAAATATGTAAGTGCAATACCAATACCTTCAGTGTCATACGTATGGGTCCATATTAATGCATTGCATAAATAAGTGTAGTAATTTAATCTAAAAATATGTATAGTTAATTTAGTAATACTAAACATTAAGACTAAACCTTTGGAATAACTGTGAAAAATATCTTTGAATTTTCTGACTACAAGTCCTATTTAATTGAAATAGCTAAGATTGAATCACAATTTCGCAAAGGCTTTAGGACGAGACTGGCTACCGCTGCTGGATGCAACAACACCTTTATCTCCCAAGTTTTAAACAGCGGTGCCCATTTTAGTCTCGAGCAGGGTTTAGCCATTGCGAGGTTTTTAGAGCTCAAAACCGCGGAAGAAAAATATCTGCTCTGCCTCATCGAACACGCCCGAGCGGGAACAAAAGATCTGCGAGAATATTTCCAACAACAAATCGAAGAATTTAAACAGACACATCTGAATATTAAAAACCGCGTGCTCCACCAAGAAGTTCAAAACAAGGAATGGCAAAATCAATATTACAGCCAGTGGTTTTACATCGCCATTCATATGGCAATTACAATTAAATCAATGCGAGAAATCGGTAAGATTGCAAACGCTCTGAGCCTTAAACCAAAATTGGTTGAAAATGTGATTTTATTTCTCCTCACCGCCGGACTGATCAATAGTAAAAACGGCGAGCTTATTCCCGGCCCGAGCTACCTACACTTAGAGCAAGGATCAGCTTTGATTCCAAAGCATCATACCAATTGGCGAATCAAAGCTATTCAATCTCTTGAATTTTCGGATAACTTTGATGTGCATTATTCATCTGTATCGACGCTCTCTCAAAAAGATGCGGATGAATTAAAATCCAGGACTATTGAGTTCATTCAAAATTTTGTGAAGCAAGTGGCAGCTTCGTCAAACGAAGAAGTTATGGTGAGTTTCAATTTAGATTTTTTCAAGCTTACGAAATAAAAAAAAGGAGACCATCTGGTCTCCTACTAATATTGACGCGGTATCGCTACCAAAAGGAACCTGGTACCTACGGGTTACTTTTTGGCGGCGGTTGCTTCGATGGTCAAGTTGATTTCAACTTCGTCACCGAGCATGTTTTTGGAAATGAATTTCTTAGCTTTGTCGGAGGCGTCTTCTTCGTCTAAAGATTTGTTCCAAACCATTCCGAAATCTTTACGATTGATTTTGGTGACAGCAGTGAAAGAAATGCGCTTCATTCCGAACGGATCTTTTTCCATTGTTCCTAAATATTCCACATCAAAAGCGACGGGCTTGGTGATTCCACGAAGAGTCATGTCGCCTTCGAGTTTGTATTTATCTTTGCCAGCTTTTTTAAATTTTTTGCTGACGTAAGTGATGTTGTCGAATTTTGCGACATCGAAGAAATCAGGCGACTTCAAATGACCGTCACGTTTTTCATTACTGGTATCAACGCTAGCAGTTTTGATTGTCATTTTGCCTGAAGCTTCTGCAGGATTTTTTTCGTTGAAAGTAAATTCTCCGTCGAAATCTTTAAATTTTCCTTCTGTCTTAGACAAAAGATGACGAACTTTAAATGTGACGGCTGAGTGAGCAGAATCAATTTTAAAAGTGTCGGCAAACGCGTTTGAAAAGCCAAGCGCAAGCAGCAGAACTAGAATCGTTTTCACAGTATTCTCCTTGTTGTTAATTCATGTAGGGTTTTATTCTGTCTTAATTTAGTGATGATGTCCATCGCCACCATGAGCATGACCGTGAGCCATTTCTTCTTGGGTAGCATCTCTGGACTCGACTAAAGTCACGGTGAATGAAAGATCTTGTCCTGCCAAAGGATGATTTCCATCCATGGTTGCATGAGTGGAAGAAATTTTCATCACGCGAAAGGGTCTGCGACCATTTTCAGTTTCTGCCCAGAAATTATCACCCACTTTTAGATTTTCACTGGGGGGCAGTTGATTCAGTGGCACTTCAGTGATGGCAGAAGGATCAAATTCGCCGTAAGCATCTATTGCTTTCAGCTCGATGTCTTTTTTCTCACCTTGCTTGAGAAGCTTGACGGCTTCTTCCAAAGCAGGAATCACTTGTCTTGAACCTTCCATGAAAAACAAAGGTTCTCCCGGAGCAGATTCATCTAATAACAAACCCTTGTTGTCTTTGACTCTGTAATCGATCGAATAAACTTTTGCATTTTTTGTCATAATCGCCTCTTTATTTGCTTCTTATTTGCCCATATTTCGCAGGAAAATTAACATAGTTATAGTTTGCGATGCAACCCTTTTAGCTCTATGTTTTAGGCATATGAGAAAATCAGAAAAACGTTCGGATTTAGCAACAGATATACCCAAAACATTTCGCCTTCTCAATAGAGACGGTACTTTTAATATTGAGCGCAAAAGCTCCAATCTTTTTAAAGCCAATGATTTGTATCATTCACTTTTGTCCTCCAGCTGGAAAACTTTTATTCTATATCTCATCGCGATATATTTTTTAATCAACACGTTTTTTGCCGTTCTATATTGGCTTCTCGGTCCTGGCGCTCTCGAAGGTGCGTCCATGACAAATCCACTTATACGTTTTGAAGAATGTTTTTTCTTCAGCGTACAAACACTAGCAACAATCGGCTACGGGAAACTCACTCCAATTAGTTTCGAAGCCAACATGATTATGACAGTCCAAGCGTTGGTAGGATTATTTGCGATTGCCTTGCAAACAGGATTAGTGTTTGCAAGGTTCAGCAAACCCACATCCAAAGTTGTTTTCAGCAATCATGCACTTATGCAAGTCATTGATGGTGAAGTCTCCCTTTTGTTTCGAGTGGCGAACGCGCGCATGAATCAAATTGCAGAGGCGACTGCTCACGTGACCATGCTCATCACGGAGGTCACAAAAGAAGGCGAAAGCTATCGCAACTTTCATGACTTGAAATTGGAGCGGAGTAATTCCCCAGTATTCGCTCTCAGCTGGACGATCGTTCACGTGATTGATAAAGAAAGTCCGCTGTTCGGAAAAAATCTCAAAGAACTTGCTGATGCGAATGCAGAAATTTTTGTGAACATTACCGGTATAGATGAAACATTTGCACAAACTGTTCACGCCCGGATGTCCTACGTGCCAAGTGATATTCTGACAAACCATCGATTTTCTGACATCATCAAGCTCACGAAGCGAGGAAAAGTCACATTGGACATCTCGAAGATTCACGGCTTCGAGCCTATCGGTTAAACTAAAAAGCGAGGAAACAAAATGAATTTTATTTCGGCGATTTCAATCAATGCTTTGCTTATCATGCTGGTTATGACCATCGCATGGTTTATTTGTGTAAAAATAAAAAACTTCGGGTTCGTTGATTTCATTTGGAGCGCGAGCTTTGCTATCGTCACCCTCGGGTACTGGCTGCTTACCGCAGTATTTGAAAAACCGCTGAATCCTGAAGTCGGACCATTTCAGCTGAGAAGGATTCTTTTTCTATTTATGGTTTGCGGGTGGAGTTTGCGCCTGGCAACTCACCTCTTTAAACGCCTCAAAAGTCATCACCCCATAGAAGACATTCGATATGTTGAGTTGAGAAAAAAATGGGCAGGCCCAAGTCTCAATTCAAAATTTTTTGTTTTTTTTCAATTCCAAGCTATCACTGTGGTTTTGTTGACGGCACCATTTTATTTCATTCTCAAAAACTCAGCATCTACGATTTCACTGTTAGAGGTCTCTGGCTTTACCCTTTGGCTCGTCGCACTTGTTGGGGAATCAAAAGCAGATTCACAACTCAAAGCATTCAAAGCAAATCCAAAAAATAAAGGCCAAGTTTGCGACCAAGGCCTGTGGAAATATTCACGTCATCCAAACTATTTTTTCGAATGGTTTATCTGGATTGGTTACTTCGTTTTTTCACTAAGTAGTCCCATGGGCTGGGTCTCCATTTATTGTCCGATTTTAATGTATTTTTTTCTGACTAAGGTCACAGGAATTCCTATCACGGAAGAACTTTCACTACGAAGCAAGGGAGAAATTTATCGTCAATATCAGTTGCGCACCTCGGCATTCTTTCTATGGCCTCCTAAGAGCTAAAATCGACCCGACTAGCCATTAAATTTGTAATTATTTTTCCGATAAGTGCCATTGACATATTATGCTTGGAAGGTGACTTTTAACTTATCAAAACCGCTCTTCACAGAAGGAGAATTCCCATGGAGTTTTTCAGTTCAGTCTACGGCCTGTTTTTGCATTTCCCCTACGCCATTGCCATAACTGCTCTTGCATTCGTTGTTATTGGTTATAACGGCGCACCACTTATTGTTTGGACCTTTGCAGGTCTGATCACCATGATTGGTTTCAAGGCTCCTTTGCCTTTGATGATTGCCTATGTGGTGATCGCGGCGATTTTCAATATCAAACCGATTCGGGCGATGCTTGTTACAAGTATTGTTATGAAGGTTATGGATAAACTTGGCATCATGCCTAAAATTTCCGGAACCGAACGCGTGGCACTCGATGCCGGTGTGGTTTGGATTGAAAAAGATTTGTTCTCTGGCAAACCAGATTTCAAAAAATTAATGGCTGAGCCTTATCCCGATTTGACCGCTGAAGAACAAGCGTTCATGGATGGTCCTCTCGAAAAACTTTGTGAGATCACCAACGATTGGGAAATTTGGAAAAATCGTGAGCTTCCTAAAAAAGTTTGGGATCATCTGAAGAAAGAAAAATTCTTTGGCATGATTATTCCTAAAGAGTACGGTGGTCTTGGACTTTCTGCTCTTGCACATTCTCATGTCATCACTGTACTCGCATCAAGAAGTGCACCGGTCACAATTTCTGTGATGGTTCCCAATAGTCTAGGGCCCGCAGAGCTTTTGATTCACTATGGAACTGACGAACAGAAAAAACATTATCTGCCACGTTTGGCGAGCGGCGAAGAAATGCCTTGCTTCGCACTCACTGAGCCCACTGCAGGCAGTGATGCCGGTGCAATTCAATCCACAGGAATCTTGTTTAAGGGTGACGACGGAAAAATGTACGTCAAACTTAACTGGAACAAACGCTGGATCACACTCGCCGCTATTTCATCTGTTTTGGGATTAGCCTTCAAACTTAAAGATCCTAATAACTTATTAGGTAAAGGCGAAGACGTCGGAATCACTTGCGCACTTATCCCAACCAATACTGCTGGAGTGGTTGTTGGACAACGTCATGATCCGATGGGAATTCCTTTTTACAACTGCCCCACGCAAGGTCATGACGTCATCGTATCAGCTGATGCGATTGTCGGCGGACTTCCCAATGCTGGCAAAGGTTGGCAGATGCTTATGGAATGTTTGGCCGCCGGCCGAGGCATTTCTCTCCCCGGTCAATCCGCTGGTGGAGCTCAACTCTGCACGCGAGTGGTGAGCGCGCACGCGGCAGTTCGTCAACAGTTTGGAACAGCCATTGGAAATTTTGAAGGCATCGAGCAACCTCTCGCTCGAGTGGCCGGATTCACTTACATCATTGAAGCCATGAGAAAATACACTGCTGGCGCATTGAACAAAGGCCTCAAACCACCTGTTGTCACGGCCATCATCAAGTATTTTTCTACCGAACTTGGACGTAGAGTCATCAATGACTCTCTGGACATTGCCGGGGGATCTGGAATTTCTCGCGGACCGAGAAATTTATTAGCCAATGCTTACTTCACAGTTCCAATTGGAATAACCGTTGAAGGGGCAAACATTCTAACTCGTACACTGATCATCTTTGGACAAGGCGCTTTGCGCGCCCATCCTTTTGCTTACAGAGAAGTCGCGGCCATGGAAAAGGGCGACGTCGCTGGATTCGATTCTGCCTTTTGGGGTCACATCGGACACGTGGTTAGAAATACTTTTAGATCGGTTGTTTTGAGCTGTACTCGAGGTTTCATTTACTTCAGTCCGATTCGTGGAAGCACCGCTAAATATTACCGTAAACTCACTTGGGTTTCGGCAAGCTTTGCAATCCTTGCTGATATCGCGATGGCTTCTCTCGGTGGCAAACTCAAAATGAAAGAGAAAATCACCGGACGTTTTGCAGACATCTTGGGTTGGATGTACATCGGAACTGCGGTTCTGAGACGCTTCCAAGCTGAAGGTGCTAAGAAAGAAGACCTCCCCTTCGTTCACTACTCTATGAATTTCATTTTGTTTGAAATTCAAAAAGCCTTCGATGGGATTTTTCAAAATCTAGAAGTTCCCGGGTTGACTTGGCTCTTCAAAGGACCGCTTAGCTGGTGGAGCAGTTTGAACACTTTGGCTGGTGAGGACATAGACGCTCACACTCATAAGATTGCAAAACTGATCATGACGGATTCGCAGCAGCGCGATCGCTTGACCGAACTTTGCTTCATGCCGGAAGATTTAAACGAACAAATGGCAAGACTCGATCATGCTTTCAAGCTGACAAAGAAGTCAGAGCCCATCGAACAACGCATGCATGCTGCAGTAAAGGCTAAGAAACTTGTTCGCGCTAAAGGTATGAAGCTTATTGACGATGCTCTCGCCAAAAACGTGATCACCGCCGATGAAAAAGCACTTTTAGTTGAAGCTGAAAAATGGAGACTCGATGCCATTCAAGTTGACGACTTTTCACAAGAAGAATATCTGGGGCACAAACCCACTACCGACAGCCCCGAAGTTCACTTGTCTAAATTCAAAGAAGTGAAGTTAGCTCAGTAATTTTTATAGTTTTAAATATCAAGGCTCTGTAAAAAGAATAACTTTTTCAGAGCCTTTTTCTTTTCCCCTTCGCCGCTTACCCTCTTAACTGCTCGGCCGAGAATTTTCATTTGGCCTCGCTATTGCTAAAGAAATTAGCAACCGGGGGGTTCAAGATGAAAAATATCATTATTTTATTGTCATTTTTAATCAGCGCTAACGTTTTTGGCGCAGACACCACACCACAACAATATTGGAATATGACGGACATCACCGTCGATAGCCTTGAACAGGTGGTCAACACAACCAACTGTTACCAAGGAAAACAAAAGCTAATTGGTTGCTTTTACGCCGTTGCGGCATTTGCCAGGGACACCCAGGCAAATCCATATCTTAACTTTTTCCCAACTTCGTTTGTCTCCAGTCATCCGGAAATCAAGATTCAGGTGTTAGAACTTGGACCGGGATACACATATGGAGAAAACGTCACCAAGCCAGATCCCAGTGCAAAACCGAAAGGTTTGTTTGAGGAATTGGCCGATCAAAAAAAAAATTCTATTGATCTCGAAAACAAGATCACAGATTTACTCCAGGCGCCGAACAAAATTCCTTTCACCAAGATCATCGACAAATTGGTTAAAAGCATAAAAGATCCGCAGGATCTCAAATTGTCTGTTGGAGATGCTATCAACGATTATCTCCATCAAGCTTTTGATCCACACACAAATATCGATCCGGTCACCCTCATGCAAGACATGATGAAACCCAACAATGATTTTGCAGGGCTAGGGATTTCAATCACCACGTCTAAATCTGGAATTATAGTCACCCAATTTTTAAACGGGTCGGTTGCCGAGCAGGACGGAATGAAACTCGGAGATCGCATAGTGGTGGTTCAAGGTCCCAAAGGACCCGTGGATGCAACGAAAGGTACTGCGGCAGCAGTTGCCGCTCTTCGAGGGGAACCTGACACAAAAGTCACACTCGACGTTTTTCGAAAAAATCAAACGATTACTTTGACCATCACTAGAAAAAAAATCACGGTCAAAAAATTCGAAAGTCGCGTGATTGCTGACGAAGGCAAATCATATGGTTACGTAAAATTTGCTGATTTCATGTCTCAAGATCTCTGCAATAATTTTTATGATGCTCTCAGTAGCTTAGAAAAACAAAAAGTGAGTGGGTTTATTATTGATCTCCGTGGAAACGGCGGCGGCATAGCTCAACAAGCTTCATGCTTAGCGTCATACCTCGTAGGATTCGGACAAGCTATCGTGGTCTTTAAAGATCCAAAAACAAACGAGATTCAGCAAGTCATCGGTACAGACATCTCCAACAATGGCAAAATGAGTTCTCACGATCAAATTTATTTTGATCGTCCGATGAGAGTTTTTAGCCAACCTTTAGTTGTCCTTACTGACGCAAGATCCGCCAGCGCATCTGAAATTCTAGCAGGCACCCTCCAAGATTACGACCGGGCTTGGGTTGTGGGAGAAAACTCATTTGGCAAAGGTTCCGCCCAAAATATGATGCCTTCGGATTCCGTTTTGGATAGTGCAAAACTAGGAAACAAGGGTGCTCTGGCTACTATCAACAAATTTTCATTCCTCACCAAAGGACTTTATTTGCGAGAAACAGACTCAAGATTCTTTTTGCCTCGTGGTTGGTCGACACAAATCATTGGGGTAACGCCAGATTTCGTAGCACCTTTTAAATCGGATGCAACTTTGGAAGAAAGATATGCACCTCGAGAAGCAGACATTTTCACCAACCCTCTGACGCAAGTGACTCCAAGACCAGAGATCTCTGCGGATAGAAAGATGAGAATAGCCAACATAAACATGTGTCGGGATCGTCAAGTGGCTCAGAAAATCGAAAAAGCTCAGATGGATAGCATCGGCTACGCTGACTACCAACTTTTGGCAGGCCAAGAAGTGCTCAACTGCGCTGCTGAGGTAAAGGGCAGTCCGCTCTTGATTTCGGGGAAGTAAGGCTCTAGTTTGTGCATATGTATCAACTTAAGAAAATTGCTGGCCTGGAGGTCGTAGAGATCACAGGCCATAAAAATGCGCCCACGGTTGTTTTGCTTCATGGCTATGGTGCCGACGCACAAGATCTCGCACCAATAAGTAGTGTACTTAAGATGCCAATTGGAACCAATTGGCTCATTCCTAATGGTCCATTGGAAATTCCCACGGGCGGTTATGGATCTGGACATGCATGGGCTCCAATCAATCTAGAAGAAATTCAAAAAGCAATGATGCAAGGTAGACCTCGAGATCTCTCAAGCGAAAAACCTGCGGAACTTTTCACTTCCCAAAAAATGCTAAATGAAATGCTGATTGAGCTTGGTGTGAACGTAGAAAAGACCATCTTCGCCGGATTTAGCCAAGGCGCCATGCTCGCCACCCAAATGGCTATGACCAGTGCGGTGCAACCCCTGGGTTTAGTCGTGCTTTCCGGTTCACTTATCAACGGAGACGCCTGGGATCAGGCAATGGAGAATCGTCGTGGATTTCGTTATTTTCAAAGTCACGGCAAACAAGATTCCGTACTGTCTATCGAGGGCGCGCTAAAGTTAAATGCAATGTTTAAAAAACATGGACTCGATGGCGAACTTCAAGCTTTTGATGGTGGCCACGAGATTCCGCCGGAAGTTCTTTTTGGCGTTCAAAAATATTTACTAAAACTTTTTCCCGAGGCCGACTGGAAATGAAAATTTACTCCACTTGGAAAGAAGCACTCAAAAACCGCAGTACCAGGATTTTAACTTGCTCTGCGATTGCTTCCGTTTTTCTTGCTCTCATTGTTATCCGCACTTTTTTAATTTTCAACGAAAGCCGAGTCGGTTTCGCGTTTCAAGATCCGTTCTTGAGTCTCTTCCGAGCTCGAGATATCACCTGGATTATATTTTTCACAATCCACATATTTCTCATCTGGGGAGTTTATTTAATTCTGCATGACCCTCGAAAATCAATTGTCTGGGCTCACGCTTACGCCATCATGGTTATGTTTCGAGTTTTGGGCCTCTACCTTTTGCCATTGCAACCACCCCTAGATATGATCTTCATGCACGATCCCGTGGTTTCTACATTCACGGGAACAGTCACACCGGTGCGAGATCTTTTTTTCTCTGGCCACACAGCGACTTCATTTTTGCTGTTCTTGGAATTAAGAAACACAAAATGGGGCTGGATGTTCTTGGCGGGATCATTCTGCTTGGGAACTTGTGTGCTCCTACAACACGTGCATTATTCTATCGACGTTTTTGCGGCGCCGTTTTTTGCGTACACATCGTACAAGCTATCATGTGTTCTAGTCAGAAAGTTACGTCACCTTATCCGGTGACGCTTAGGCCTTCGATTAAAATATAAGGCGCATCCACTTGCCCTGACAAACGCGTGATGTCTGCACCAATCAATTTTATGTTTTTTAATAATTCAAAAGAATTTCCGGCGACCATCACCTCTTTGATCGATTGAGTGCGCTTGCCGTTTTCAACCCACCAACTATTTTTAGCTATACCGCTGAAAACTCCCGAAACGGGATCTTCGTTTCCAGAAAATCTTTTTACAACAAGTCCTTTGCCAAGAGCCGCGTACAGGTCTTTTTCTGAAGTGTTTCCTTTTTCAAAACTCATTGCATGTAAACCAATCCCGGGAGTAGAACGAGATCCACCTGTCGCATGACCTGTGGGAGAGGTTTTTCCACGAGCAGCGCTGAATAAATTGTGAGCCGTTAATTTTAGAACACCATTTTTTATAATATCCCGGTCTTGAGTGGGTAAACCTTCGCGATCAAACGGCGTCCAACTTCCGGGTCTAGATTTATCAAGTGGGGACTCCCGCAAAGTGAGATTTTCATGTGCAATTTTTTCGCCCTGCTTTCCCTTCCAAGATGACATGCCGTCTTGTTGAGCGCGACCATTCACATTGAATGCGACAATTCCGCCGAGTAAATGAGCCACCGCTGCGGGATGAAGCAAAACAGAACCCTCATAGCTTTGACAACCTTTGGCACCAAGACTTCCAATCACGGACTCACGAAAATTCTTCGCCGTCTGATTTATTTGTCCGTGAATTTTAGAAGCGTCACTGACGGCATCGCCATCATAATCGAAACTTGTGACTTCGCCATTCTCAGACGCCATACCCATAACATACCAGTTGCAAAGACTTTGTTTAGCTGATTGATTGACGCCTTTATTGTTAAAAATGAATCGGGTTTCATTCGATAAAGATATTTCAGCGCGATCAATCAGCACGCGAGGATCTCTTCGACATTCGGAAATAAAATAATCGGCATGATTAAGAAGATCTTTCGGCGCCATGGTGCCGATGGCATGATCATAAAGCTCAAAGCTACCCGTGCTTTTGTCAGCTACTTGATAATATTCATTTCGAGGACTCAAGCGCGCAATGTTTTGCACCTCTTGAACGATGTCTTTGATATTGGATTTGTCTAAATGATTAGTCGTAATAAATCCCACGCGATTATCCACAATGGCACGGATGCCGTAAGTCGTTATGTGGCTACTGGTAGAAACACTGAAGTCGGTTTGCTCATAAACCATTTTCATTTCTTGAACGTCATCAATACAGATTTCTATATCGCCTTTTTCTAATTTAGAAAAAGCGTTCATGAGACCAAGTCCTAATTCTTCCATTGCGCTGTTGTTTTTCTGGCTCATGATCCGCGACCTCCGAGGGTGACTTCACATCTGATAAATGGGCCACCAGCATCCACTTTTGCGGGTTGTCCTTTTCCGCAATGGCCAGCGCCAAGGTCCCATCGAAAATCTGAACTCACAGCATCGACAGTTTTCAAAACATCAAAAGCTTGGCCGGCGACGGTCAGCTTCTGAACTGTTTCGCCCAATTTTCCGTTTTTGATTCTTCGTACTCGATTTGCTCCAAACATAAATTCGCCGGTAGCATCGGCTTGTCCGCCTTCGGGGCCATCGACAAAAAATCCTTCGTCAATACCTGCGATCATATCATCAAGCTTGCTGGTGCCTGGTTGAATAAACGTGTTGCGCATGCGTATGAGTGGCTCATCCGAAAATTCCCAGGCGCGTGAGTTCCCACCGGGCTCAACACCGAAGTGCTCCGCACTCTCCCGGTTATGTAAATAACCAACTAGCTTTCCTTCTTTGATCACGTCTACGCGTTGAGATAAAACGCCTTCGTCATCAAACGGTAAAGTTCCGCCGGCACCTTTTGTGAATTCACTATGCCCACTGTCTGAAAGTGTGACGAGATTGCTTGCAACTGTTTGATTTAATTTTCCTTGAGCAACGCTGCCAGAGAGTACAAAGTCAGCTTCAACCGTGTGTCCGATGGCTTCATGACAAAGAAGTCCGACCATCGCCGGAGAAAGAATCACTTTGGCTTTTCCGCCATTTGCCACGGGAGCTTTTAATAAATCGACTGCCGATTTGCTCGCGCTTTCAATGAGAGTGTCCGCTGTACGATTTTGAAAGAGACAATCCCATGCGCCAGTGACGCCGATAGACTCAAAACCGCGACTGTGCTTAGCACCATCAGCTGCAAAAGCAGACATGCGAAATTCTGGACGAACTAATTTAGAATGAGCGTTTGCTCCATCTGTGGTCATGATGATTTTTTCTTCGAAAACTTCCGTGTACTGACAGCTTGCGCTTTCGACACTCTTCGAAGAGCCACGTAATTTTTCTTCGGTTTGTCTGACAAGATCTAATTTCTTTTCCCATGGCATGTTTTCTAAATCTTCATAACCAGGAATAAAAAAATCCCCATGGGCTAGACGTGACGTTGCAGGGAGTTTGATTTTTTTCTTGCGACGACTGGCAATTTCTCGTGCCATTTCCTCCGCTTTTTTCAAAGTCGCTTCGAGTGAAGGTTGTGTGAGATCACCGGTGCTGGCGAATCCAAAAGTGCCATCGACCAAGACTCTTATACCGACACCCTCATACCGCTTGCTGGAAATTTCCGAAACTTCGCCCTTCATAACGCCGAGTGATCGGCTCAACTTTCCATGATAACGAACTTCCGCCCAATGGCCACTGGCACTCAATAATTTTTTAATCTGATTTCTAATTTCCATTTTGACATCTCCAACGGCTATATAATTGCGGAAGCGGTACGGCGTACCTATATATTGGGGACTCGGTGCCCATGCGTCAAGAGCAGAATATTTCCGTGAGCTCGCCAATGGTCGCTTTTTGTCAGGCGGCTTTGGCTGTAATAGTCGGTGAGAAGGGTGAGGCTCCAGCATTGTTAAAACTTCGTATGCGAAAGAAATAAGTACCGGCGGAAGGAACCGAAATAGTGGCGCTATTTGTTCGATCGGGAACGGTCAAAACTTGTGAAAAATTATTTCCGTCAGTTGACTCTTCAATGAAAAAACCATTTTGCTGTCCGGCAACAGAGTTCCAAGCGAGCTGGACTTTTGATGATGGGGCCGAAGCTCCAGGAGCTGTGTTTGATCCAGTGGGACTCGAAATTCTAGTGCTCAATGGAACATTCGAAGGGGCACATCCTCCCAAAAGTCCTGAGATTAAAACCAACGCAAAAGCCATGGGAAAAACTGAATCTTTGATTTGTGTTTTCATTATTGCAATCCTCCGTTGATTAAACTGTTACCAGGAACGACCACGCTGAAATCAGTAGGCGTGGGGGGAAGAGCAACTATTGGATTATTTGCGACCGGTAAACCAAGCGCACTTAAAACGGAAAGCAGACTTGGAATGTTAGGAGATCCCCAACCAGTAGCTAAATCAAATCCTTCAATAGCTAAATAAAATAAGTTGTCCGTTGAATTCAAAACGTCGTGAAACAAGGAAGCGTACGAACTGCTTTTGGCAGCATTGTAAATTTCTAAGTTTGCAAATCCCAGAGGTGCCGCTCCACCGGATGCTCGCTGTTGATTAATAAGTGCCGTGAATCCAGCAAGCAAAGGCGCAACACAACTTGTGCCACCAAAAACACCCCAACTGCCACCGGAATAAATGGCATAACCAGTATTAGGATTTGCGTTCATGGAAATATCTGGGACCATGCGATTTGTGCTTGAACCTTTGTTACTAGTGGTCACAATTCCAACTTGCCAAGAGGGAATTGGCCAAACGCCGCTGATTCCGCCACCACCACCTGAAGCATCTCGCTTGCCGCTGGCTTTTGTCCCCCAACTGCTTTCGCTCAAGTATGAACCGTCAGTATTGACAGCAAGTGTGGTCCCTCCAGCGGCAACAACGTAAGGTTGTGATGCGGGATCATCCACGCTTAATGTTTTTCCATCGTCATAGGCACCGGAATCACCAGCTGCCGCGTAAATGGATTGTCCTTGTGCCGCCATCTGCATGAAAATCGCATTTTCAGAATTTAAAAACGCCGGGGTATTACCTGCTTCCCAGCTTCCCCAAGATGAACTCACTTGCTTGGCGATATTGTCGTCCGCAATTTTTGTGTAAACATCAATAGGGCCAGTCTCAGAATTAGGTCCTTCATAAACAAGAATTTGCGAAGCTCCTGGAGCTACCGCCATCATCAATTCGATGTCGAGAGTGACTTCATCTGAACCATCGCCGGCAGATCCATCATACCCGCCAATTAAAATATTTTGCAGCGATGGAGGAGTTTTTAATCCGAACTGCCCCGAGTAGGTGCTGATGTCAGACGGTTTGTAACCGTCGAGTTCCATCAGCGCTAAATTTTGGCCTGTGCCATTGGCACTAGTTTTGTCGAAAGCATAAGCTTTTTGAATATCAGTTGGCGACATTCCGCCATTTGGGCCACTACCGATCGCATTTGAAACAGAAGAGAGCTTTTTTAATTTTCTATGAGAAACAAATTTTGTGAAGTTATTGAGTCCCAAGATTCCCGAAATTTTGGATGCAATCGCCGAATCAACGGCGGGATTTATATTCGGAGCGTAGACTTGCCTACCATCTGTTGATTGATACTGATGCATTTCGATGCTGAAAGCCTTTTCAATGTCACTCACGCTTCCCCGGAATTGCACCGTGTTTGAACTCATTTTCATCGGTTCTAATTTATGGCTCACCAGGTATTGCAGAACCGCCGCTTTGTCTTCCTCTGCTGACGCATAGTTCATATTGAATTGACTAGTGGAAAGAAATTTTCCGTACATTGAATCATGTGGATCATGGAGCCTACCGATCAGAATTTCCAATTGGGCTTGATTTCTCAAGTTCAAAGAAACGGTCATCGAAACTTTAGCTTCGCCGGCCATTCTTCCCATGTGAATTGCTCCACGCATGGCATTTTCCGGCACGTGGTTTTCTAGTCTTACCGTGCCCTGGGCAGTGGCATCGGCGAGGGGTTTTTGCAAAAACAAGAGTGAAATCAATAGGAAAAGAAATACAGCTGGAAAAAAAAGAGTCTTCAACGGGCGCTCCTTGTCCAAAATGTAGCCTTCATGGCTCCAGTGGGATAAGACTCTCGTGAACGAAGTATCGGTTAAAACAGAAAAAAAAACGGACACTGTTTCCGGTGCCCGCATTTTTGATTTTTTAAATCTGGACCTTTAGTGCTCCATCGCTCTTGCGACCGCGGGAGTAGACTTTCCAGTCTTTTTGTCTTTGATCATGAGAGGCTGTGTGCTGATGCGCATTCCGTAAAAGGAACGGTACACGAAAAACAAACCTACGATGAACATGACTACTCCGACATACATTGCCTTTTCTTTAGCGTGCACAGCAATTTCAACTGCGAGCAAACCAAATAAAGTAGTGAACTTGATGATCGGATTCAAAGCCACACTTGAAGTGTCTTTGAATGGATCGCCAACAGTGTCACCGACAACGGTAGCATCATGAAGGGGTGTTCCTTTTTCGCGCAGATCAACTTCGACAACTTTCTTAGCATTGTCCCAAGCGCCGCCGGCGTTAGCCATAAACATCGCTTGAAATAATCCGAAGGCGGCTATTGAAATGAGATAGCTCGCAAAGAAGGTAGGATCAAAACATGCAAAGGCGAGAGTGAATGAGAACACCACACCAAAAATATTGATCATTCCTGCTTGTGCATAATCAGTACAAATCTTAACCACATCTTTTGAGGACTCAATGGACGCTTTGGTAGCTCCATCATCAAGTTTGATATTTTTCTTGATGTACTCAACCGCACGATAAGCTCCAGTTGTGACAGCCTGAATAGAAGCTCCGCTAAACCAATAAATAACGGCTCCGCCAGTGATAAGTCCCATCATTACTCGAGCATTCAATAGATCAAGTTTCAAATTCAGGAGTAAAATGATCGAGAAGATCATTGTGGTCGCTCCGATAACTGCAGTCCCAATCAAAACGGGTTTAGACGTTGCTTTGAAAGTGTTACCAGCAGAATCACTTTGTTCGAGATAATGTTTTCCACTCTCAAAATTTGGAGTGAATCCGAAATCTTTTTTGATTTCTTCAGAGATTCCAGAAATAGATTCAATCTGAGACAATTCAAAAATAGATTGAGCGTTGTCAGCTACCGGACCGAAGCTGTCGACGGCGATGGTCACAGGAGCCATGCTCAAGAAACCAAAGGCCACTAAACCAAATGAGAACACAGCGGGATACATCATGATGGTATCTAATCCATGCGAGCTTGACAGATAAGCTGCGAGCATCAAACCGACCATAACCATACCTTTCCAGAAAGCGCTGAAATTTCCAGCAACAAGTCCGGAAAGAATTCCAAGAGAAGCTCCACCTTCGCGAGCCGCGTTGACAACTTCGGCAACGTGTTTCGATTTAGACGAAGTGAAAGCTTTTGTGAGTTCAGGAATAATTGCTGCGGCTAAAGTTCCGCAGCTGATGATCGTGGCGAGTGTCAGCCAAGCCTGGCCGTCTCCCAAGTCATGAATCAAAACGTAACTGGCAACATATGTCACTGCGATTGAAATCAAAGATGTGATCCAAACGAGCGCTGTCAAAGGAGCTTCGAAATCGAAGTGATCTTTTTGCCCATACTTAACTCTGCAAACGGTAGAAGTGATCCAATAAGAAACAATGGAGGTGAAAATCATCAAAATACTCATGACCAACAACCAGATGATCAGTCGTGCTTGAATTTCGATTCCGTTTGCAGCCAAAACCATTCCGCCATTGGGCCCAGCAACCATTCCGGCAGCCAGTGTGATGAAAGAAATAAGAGCGACGGCCGTGACACCGTAAGTCTCAAATCCGTCAGCTGTAGGCCCAACGGAATCGCCAGCATTGTCGCCAACGCAATCAGCAATAACTCCGGGGTTGCGTGCATCATCTTCTTTGATGTTGAAAACAATCTTCATCAAATCTGATCCGATATCAGCGATTTTTGTGAAAATACCACCGCAGATGCGGAGAACAGAAGCTCCGAGAGATTCACCGATCGCGAAACCAATGAAGCAGGCTCCAGCATTTTCGGGAGAAACAAAAAGAAGAATGAAAAGCAGCAAGAAAATTTCAACGCAAATTAAAATCACCCCAATCGACATTCCGGATCGAAGAGGGATGTCCATAACGGAATAAGGTTTTGCTTTGAGAGAAGCAAACGCTGTTCGGCTATTGGCGTAAGTGTTGATTCGAATACCAAACCAAGCCACTGCAAAAGATCCAAGAACACCAAGAACTGACCAAGTGAGAATGACCGCCACTCGACCAAGCACCATGTGCTGCAGGAAAAAGAAATAGTAAAAAATCGCTGAACCAACAAGACATTCCAAAATGATAAGGAAGCGACCTTGGGTGAAGAGATATGTTTTACAGGTTTCGTAAATGAGATGAGACACATCCAACATGGATTTGTGTGCGGGGAGATTTTTGATTTTCATGGATTCGGTGAGGCCGAATATAGCTCCGAGAACAGCAACGACCATCCCGATTCCCAAAAGGGTAGTTCCTGCGACCGGCGTGCCGAAAATGTTGTACATAATCCCAGTCAATGGAGGAACTTTTATTTCCGCCTCATTTGCAAATACTTCCACGCCGCTGAACATAGTGGCCAGCGCCAGGAGATAATAACGTGCTTGTTTAAACATACAATCCTTAGTTTTCAGGTTTTTTTATTTCGGTTTGACCATCGGATTTAATGGAATATGGCTGGGTTTGTCAATCAGGTTGTTTTGACCTATTTTAAGAGGGCTTTATTGTCCGTCACGACGAGGATTTCAATCCGACGATTTTTCGCCCGATGTTCAGGCGAATCATTGGGAACAACGGGACGCTGATCAGCATAGCCAACAGCAATCAAATGATCAGTCGGGTAACGATGAATCGTTTGCAGATATCTCACGATGGTAGAAGCTCGTGTTGCAGACAATTCCCAATTGCTGGGAAATCTTACATTGTGAATGGGAAGATCATCTGTGTGACCCTCCACAATCAAAACTCGGCGAGTCTTTTTCAATACCTTGGCGATTTTATTTAGAACGGGCAGTGCATCTTCACGGACCAACCCCTCACCCGGGTCGAAAAAGCTAGAGGCACCAAGGGTTACCGTGACGCCAGAAGCATCTGACTTCAGGCTCACTTCATCGGCCGTCATATCTTGGGTCGACATTTCCGATTCAAGTTGTTTTTCCATGTAATCTTTCATTTCGCCGGAAGAGGATCCCTCTCGAGGAACGAGATCAATTGGAGGTGGAATAAATTGGGTTGCATCTTTGGTATCCACAAATTTACCGACGAGCCCACCAAAATCCGTGAAGCTGCGAAAAGCTTTTTGAACAGCTTTTTGAAATTCCTCAGCCTTTGCAGCATCATGCTGAGACTGAGCATAAAGCACAGTGAAGAACGCAAACAAAAGCGTGATGAAATCCGCGTAGGATACCAACCACCGCTCGTGATTTTCATGTTCTTCTTCGTGCTTCTTCAATTAAGCACCTTCATTTTTGTGTTTTTTGCCGCCGTGAGAATAGCTGCGCAATTTCTCTTCGATAATGAATGGATTCATACCGCTAACAATGCCAATGGCACCGGCGAGAATCATTTCTTTCATATGGGACTGAGCTTTAAGTTTTCTAGCAATGCGTTTACCCATTGGAAGGAAATAAAGATTCGCCGAACCGACGCCATAAACAGTGGCCACAAACGCCACCGCAATACCAGCACCCAGTTTAGAAGCATCGGCCAAATTTTCCATAACGTGAATAAGTCCTAGGACCGCCCCAATGATACCAATTGTTGGAGAATAACCTCCGGCGGTTTCCCAAACTTTAGCACCGGCAACGTAATGCTCTTCTTCAAGATAAATTTCACTCTCGAAAATATCTTTGATCGTATTGGGATCCACACCGTCAATTACAAATCTAAAAATTGTTTGCATATACGGATTTGAAAATTGACCCAATCGTTTTTCTAAAGCCAAAATAGATTCTTTACGCGCGATCTGCGCCGCTTCGATTAACTCTTTGATAACTTTTTCGGAATCCATTCCTTTGGGATTTGTAAAAACGAGCTTCAGCATTTGCAGTGCGGTTTTAAGTTCTCCAACCGGATGAGACATTACAACTGCGCCTAATGTTCCACCGAACACGATAAGAAACGCAGTTCCCTGCATGATGGAACCGACGTGACCACCCTCGATAATTTGTCCAAGGAGGATCATCCCCACGCCAAGTACTGCCCCAATGAATGCAAAAATATCCACTTATTTTCCCCCTAGACGATGCTGATTTATTTTGCGGATAATTTCATCGACAGTTGTGCGCAGAATGAGTTTGTCATCATTCATTAGCGTCAACACCGTGTCCGGTGTGCTCTCGATAAATTTAATCATGTCTGGATTGATCCAGAATTTTAGACCATTCACGCGTTCGACTTCAATCATGTGTCCATTTTGACATATTCTCCGCTCATTCCAAAGTGTTGGGAGAAGATTTAGACTTAAGCCTTGGCAACTGACTTGCGCCGCGCTTAAAGTGAGACATGCTGCAAGACCTCATAAATTTAGATCATCGACTTTTTCATTTTATCAATCAGGTGTTCACCAATTCTTATTTCGATTGGTTTTTTCCTTTCATCACGGACTTCAGAAACACGTGGTGGATCCTGCTTGCCTTCTTAGCCATCTGGATTTTTAAGTGTCGAAAATCGGCGCTCAAAATAATTTTAGGTTGCGTTCTTTGCGTCGCGGCTGCTGATCAAATCAGCTCACATCTAATCAAAGAAATTGTCAGGCGAGACCGTCCGACACAAACGTTGAAAGAAAACGAGGTCCGCCTTCTAACTTACAAACACACTAGCTACAGTTTCCCCTCAAGCCATTCGACTAACACCTTTGCGGTCGCCACGTATATCACTCTCGTTGCTCCTATTGGCGGGCTCGTGGCGTTTCCGTTGGCGTTTTTGATCGCGTATAGCCGAGTCTATGTGGGCGTTCATTTCCCGGCCGATGTTCTTGGAGGAGCTCTTTTGGGTGCGTCCCTGGCCTATATTGTCCGCCGCCTAATCCTCAAGATTGACAGTCTCATTAATTGATAGTAACTATCACTTAGGTAATTAATGTACTTTAAGTCGTAGGAATTGTAGTGAAGCGCGTTTGTGATTTAGTTCTTTTTGCGTTTTTTCTATTTGTGGTGGCCCAACCTCTCACAACGCCCTCTGCTGTGGGCGCAGAAAATAAATTGTCACCCCGCACACTCGTTCATCTTTTAGATTATCTTGCTGGAGATTATGGCGGCGCTGTTCGAAATGGTAAGATTATAGATCTCGCAGAACACAAAGAACATTTAGAACTGATCACCTCCGCAGTTTCGATGGCTCGAGAAATGCCCGAACTTAAAAGTCATGAAGATGTTCAGAATGAAGTCACTGAAGTTCAAGTTTTTATTAAAAGCTTAGCTTCAACTGAGACCGTTGCGACAGCAGCTCAAAAAGCAAAGCTTCATGTAATTCGAATTACCGAACTTTCCACTTCACCTGATGAATGGCCTCAGATCGCCCGCGGTCGAATAGTTTTTGAACAAATGTGCAGCAGTTGTCACGGCATTCAAGGCAAAGGCGATGGACCGGCCGCCGTAGCACTTCACCCCCATCCCTCAAATTTCTTTGACGCGAACCTCATGACGACGCTCACTCCATTTAAAATATTCAACGCCGTTCGTGAAGGAATTCCGGGAACAGCGATGATTGCTAATCCTGCGATCAACGACTCTGATCTGTGGGCCGTGGCATTCTACACTGAGTCGCTACGGCACCAATGGATTTCAGAAGAAGAAAAGCAAATTTACTATGATGGCCCTGTTAAGAAATTATCCTTAGCCGATGTTGCGAATCTTTCTGATTCTGAACTAGTAGCAAAAATTCCTGGTTCCGAAAAAGATCGCAAACTAGCGGTTGCAGCTTTGCGTGTTCATTCTACAAGCGAAGATCCTAGAAATAAAACTCGTCTAGCAAAAAATCTTTTGCTAGAGGCACAAAGAGAATATGAACTCGGTCATGTTAAAGAAGCGAAGCAAAAAACATTGAGCGCTTATCTTGATGGCATCGAGCCAATCGAACCAAAAATAAAAGCTCGTGATCCAAAACTCTTAGTAGAAGTTGAAAAAAACATGGCGCTCGTACGCGGCGCGATTGAAGAAGGCTTCACGCCAGCCGCAGTTAAAGTTGAAATTGGCAATGCACTCAAAACCGTAAACATTGTCGAGCAGACAGTTACCGAAGCAAGCCTGTCTCCTGCTTTGACGTTCATCATGTCTTTTTCAATTTTATTTCGCGAAGCATTTGAAGCCGTACTGGTTATTATCGCATTGCTGGGAGTACTCCGCGCAACCGGTACAATGGGCAAAGCAGAAAAAGCTGCCCATTGGGTGCATGGTGGCTGGATTGCTGCGGTTGGATTGGGATTAATATTTTGGTTTTTTTCCGGGTGGCTATTACAAATCAGTGGTGCCGGGAGAGAACTCATGGAAGGTCTGATTTCTCTTTTTGCAGTAGTGGTTTTACTTTTTATGGGTTTCTGGCTTCACAGTAAAACAGAGATCTCACGTTGGAACCTTTTTATTAAAGGGCGTGTTCATGCCGCACTCACTCAGGGAAGTCTTTTTGGTTTAGCTATTATTTCCTTCACCGCTGTAGCAAGAGAAGCACTAGAAGTGGTTTTGTTTTTAAGAACTATTTGGATTGAGGGTGCCTCTCAACCGGGCCAAGAACAATTATTGAAATCCGCAATGCTTGGTGGAGTTATCACGGCTTTTGCATTGGTGTTTTTTCTAGCCTGGGCGCTGTTGAAATTTTCTTCTCGAGTTCCCATTAGAAAACTCTTCGGTTATTCCTCACTGATAATGGCTTTGCTCTCGTTTATTTTGATGGGCAAAGCTCTACACTCGATCCAAGAGGCTGGAAAAATCTCCATCACGCTTGTGCCTTTTGATTTGAGATCTGACATTTTAGGATTTTATCCCACGCTGGAAACCATCGCAGGACAAGCATTGATTTTGATTGTTATTTACACGCTGTGGACGGTTGGGAAGAAACCTGCAGGTCTGAAAAATCCAATTCCCAGTCAGAGTTAACCGTCTCATTGATGCTTGAAGTATTTGCGCCTATGTTTTTTCCATCGGTTGTCGGCGTACTGCATTTTGATTCCTGACTCACAACATAGGCTACAGAGCCATTCACAAAACTTTTTGAACTGAGGGTCGCAACCGCTGCAGTGAGTTTTGCCTCGATAGATTTTACCGCGTCAGCAGAAGTGTTCCCGACACCGTGAGCTTTCACTTTCAGTCCGTCTGCTAATCGAGTTAAACGAGCTTTGTCAGAATCGACTTGTTTGAAATTGCAGTTCTGAGCTTGATCCGACATGCAAGCTGCGCTCGTGGCAATGCCGTAAGAATTTGGATTCGTAACTGCCATGGTGGCAGAAGAAGCATTGAAGCTGCTGAGAGTTTTATTTGCGAAGCTAGATAAAATGCCAACAACATTTTTGTTGCCGTCGATTATTGGAGCGCCAAGATTACCACCATACACATCACAATTTTTAAGTCGGATAAGAGCAGAGCTTTCACTTTCTTGAAACAGCCCTTTGGTTTTTAACGACACTTTACACGAAATCTTTTCTTGAATAGCGGATTGAATCTGATTGGCCGCAGAAAAGTTTACTCGATATATAGAAAGATCCTGATCCTGAGATCGAATGGCACTTTGTAGCTTAAAAAATTCACGACCCACAATTTTATCTTTTAACTTGATAGTCACAAAAGAAGGTCGAAGACTCCGATCCTTAAAACTATCATTCACAGAATCTCTCAAAGCTTGATCACTTGAAACAATTGAGTCACAAGTGGTGGCTTGAACGCCTGCTCCTACATCTGGAAAGAGTATGCGACTATATGTGCCACAACTAAGTTTGTTATCCACGGCAACAACTGGATTCGATTTTGCGCCGGCGAGAACTTTTTGTGCAGGCTTTGCATTTCCAAAGCGCAAACAATTGCTGGTAGTCATGATTTGATCTTCAGCTAATAAAAAAACTGTACATTTATGCAAAGTTTTATCATTCGTGATCAGCAGAGCGCCTACAGAAGGAGAGCAAGTTGATTTATCTTTGCAGGTCACTTCGATTTGGTTGGCAGAATCTTTCGCTTGCAGATGGTCAGAAAAGTCAGACGTTTCAGTGCGAGATTCCGCTTCTGATGCGTTGTCTACAGCCGTAGTTGCTGAAGCAGGCCCTATGACAATACTGTGATTGAGCTGCTTTTTACCGCAAGCTGTGAGGGTCATTGCCATAAACACAATCAGTACAATTTTTCGAAGTCTCATTCTAATTTTCTTTCTCCAAGTAAGGGCCGAGAGGAATCACGTGCAATTCAATGACTCCATCTGACTTCGCTTCAGTAATAGCAAATATCGTGTTCTTTTTAATTTTAAAACTGTAAATGTTGACATCTTTGAGTTCATTTAAATAGGTGACAGACAAATCGTCATTCAAAATAGCAAATCCTGTGTGATCACCTTCCTCTGCGTAAACAACAAATCCATGAGAGATTCGAGAAACGGCGTTAGAAGTTTTCCCTTTAACAGTCCATCTAAAAAGAGCCGGGTTGCGATCACTGTCCACAAGGCTGTATGACGTTTTGAGCATGCCCCCGTCTTTTCGAACCATCGTCATACCTCTGAGAGCGGGGAAAACCGTGAGTTGCGAACGTTGACCGGGATTAGCCAAGGGCATCGAGTTTGATCCCGTGTTTCCCCACAATTCTAATCGGAATTTCGGCCCATTGATCGCAAGCCGACGACCTTTATCATACTCATAAACTTGAAAGGGACCCAGGTCATCGTGCAAGAATTGTCCCAGTGAATAATCTGCCGAACTATATTTTGAAGAATTATGACGGTAAAGATTGATTCGTTCGGAAACAGGATTGTAGCCAACAATCATATCGTCTTCGCCTTCACCAGTATCAACAGTCTTTACATAATAAACGGAATCAGAAAGCGGAATCACCTCTTCTAATTCATGTCCAAGGACTTGACTCAGACATCTCTTTTCTTCCCCACCAACATTGTCCAGGTCAAAAAATCTGATATCGGTAGGAAGAAGCACTTTATGTCTTAAGTGAAAGGGTGGCTTTTCTAATAATTTCTGAGTAAGAGGAAGTCGAACAATATTTTTTTCCAATATGAATTGTGGCTGCTGGCTCATTTCATCCATTGGAATCAGCTTTGTAGGAGAAAAATTCTCAACAACACTCAGCCCGTTTTTCTCAGATAACTTGGCATAAATAAATGGCTCGGCCGACTTCGCATTTCCAGCATTAGCACGTATGACCACGGCACTAAGATCATCACTAATATCAAACTCGCGAATGGGATATTTTAGATTGTTTGCAGTCGCAGAGAGGCCGGATTTCTTGAGAAACATTTTAAGATCATAGATTTTATGTCCAGCGGGGATAGATCGTTGCAGGGTAAGACTGGCGCGAGAACTCATTTCCATGAGGAGATGATTCGTCAAAATTTTAGCGCATGCTTCAGCGCCAGGGTCATACTCCGGGTTTTGGTCAGTAGCAAAAGTTGGTGAACTTAAACCCAGAGGCAAGATAAAAACAGAAAGTAGAAATAAGATTCTCATCTTCTTGGTTATCATTAGTGAACCTGAGCTTGCTCCTCTTTAATTTTAACGGCGATTTTTTTAAAATCTAGCTTGGCTTCACTGATAAATTTGCGAATTTTTCTGGTAGAAGCTCCTTTTAAATTTTCAGGTAACATCCGTGAGAGAGCCGGATCAAGAGCATAAAATTTCATGGTCTGGCGGCTCAAATCCAGGAACATCACATTGTCAACTTGTAGCTCGGGATTTCTAATAATTTGTAAAATCTGATAAATGTACCCGTTCAACAATCTATCGTAAGCGAACTCAAGTCGTTCTTTTTTTTCACCCGAGATGTTCAATATAGTTGCTTGAAATTTTTCATGAAACTTTTCGATTTCAGATCTTTGATCTGCAGGAAAGTTCGCGTAGGTTTTGCCCAAACTTTCGCTGGCAATCATTTTACTCAGTTCAATACACCGAGATTCAGCGGTGGCCCGAGTACTCACTGTTAGTAGTAAAAAAAGAGATAGTAGCGAAATTCGAACATTATGAATCGTCATGGAGTTACCTTTTTCATATATGCTATTTGCAATTGCTGGATTTGTGCCGCTTTTTTTGAAAGCTGTAACCCTTTAGATACTTGGCAACAGAAGGAAAAACCACTGGTATTTCAGGTGCTTAAAAATATTGCACTATGGAGGATGAAAATGTATCGATTTGCAAGGTGACTAGAGATTGGCCGCGTTGCCTTTTTGCGGCTAATCTTGATTGTATTTAAAATCATCTGAGGGAGAAGCCTCAAGGGAGCTTTCGTCGCTCAGACCGTCTTTCGGCTCATCACCATCATATCCCTGATTGTCGTCAATGTTCTTATCGTTGATCACCGGGAGTGATGCAGAATTGCCACCAAATAACTTTCCCACATTTTCTTTAGCCACATCATACTCCGCTTGGGTTATTTTTTTTCCCATGAGCATCTTGTGCAGGATAGTACGGACGCTTTTATAAGCGAACGGCGTAAGCTGATGTTTTTTAAAACTTTCAGAATATTTTTTTGGATTCGGCAGGAGAAAAGCCAAGTAGGCGCCTTCTTCCGGCGTCAGTTGCGATGGCTCTTTACGGAAATAATGTTCACTGGCGACCTTCACTCCGTAAATATTTGGAGCGAACTCAACCACGTTTAAATAAAAAGTAAGAATTCGATTCTTGGTGAAAATCTTTTCCAGCTTAAAGGCGAGATAAATTTCTTCGACTTTTCTTAATATACTTTTCTGACCATTGAGAAATACGTTCTTTGCTAACTGCTGAGTGATTGTTGACCCGCCACGAGCATATCGGCCCTCACTCATGTTCTTGATCATGCTTTCCTTCATCTCATTGACGTCTATTCCATCATGAGAATAAAATGCCGCATCTTCAGACATGATCACTGCCCCGGAAATGTACGGGCTAATTTGATCGAGTGTCACAAAATTTCCATCACCTTCACAGAGATGAACTTTATACATTTCTGTAACTAGGCATTTTTTCAAACTTTCGGGATTTGGAATATTTAAAAAGAATAAACTACTAGCGGCAAGTCCAATGGCAAATATGATGAGCGTGATTGTGCCCACGAGCGCTAGAAAACGGGTCATGTTTTTTCCTCAATCTCACCGACGAGAGCTTCAAACAGAGTAATGAGATCCTGATTTCCTTTACGCAGACGTTGCCCCATGATTTGAGAAATTCGACGTGTGACCAGAAGTCCGATTTTGGGATCCGTATTGCCTAACTCTAAAAATTGCAATTCATTGAGTACAAGAACATCACAGTCAGTTTTCGCCACTACACTTGCAGAACGTTTGTCTTTTTCAATCATGGCCATCTCACCAAAGAAAGCATGTTTGTCCGAATTTAAAAGGGTCACAACGTAAAAATCATTATCCATGGTGTTTTTACGAATTTCAGCAATGCCCGTATAGAGAATAAACATTTCAACTCCGTCATCACCTTCAGAAATTATGGTGGATCCTTTTTTGAAATGCTTGAGATGTAACATCTCTGACAATTTTATTAGTGACGACTGATTGTCTTTTAGATCAGCGAAAAGTGATACTTCTTTAATTTTAGCAATAATGGCATCTTTGTTCATGCAGATTTTACCGATTCAATTAAAACTGCCGAGCTATTTTTACGAATCAAATAATCATCGGCTGGGTTGAGCACAGGTTGATTGCTTTTTATAACCTTAGTTTCTTTGAGCTGGGAAACAATTTTACTTATATCTGCATTTTTCTGAGCTTCTTTTATGGCATCACGCTTCATTTTAAAAACGTTTCCGGTATTTTCGAGAACACCAATCAAAATTGACTGCTCGTTTTCGCGAAAATGGAGTGATAACGTGGAAAACTTTTGCCCAATGAAACTCGCCGGAATTTCTTTGGTTGTGACCATGGCGCCGGAATGAACATCTAGCAAATCAAATACCACATGCGCGACTCCTGCGCTTAGACACGCGTTAGCAATGAGACTTCGTCCATACTCTCGACTCAATATAATTTCGTCGACTCTAGCCATACGCAAATACGGCTCATATTTTCGATCTATCAATTCGGCAACAACATAGGTGTCTTTAGAAATACTTTCGATTGTCATAGCAGTCATGACAGTGCGTGAATCAATTTCAGTGGTGCTCACAGATTTATTGTCGTCAGCAAGAATCAAAACTTTTGCCGCGTTTTGAACATTGGCTCTCCTCAACACTGACTCCGCAAAATAATCTCCGTTAATAATATCTATGGATTTGAATGCAGTAGACTGCTTGATATTCATAAGCTGATCTTCAGGCAAGTGAGCAATCACGACAATATCTTCTGCAGTGAGCTCTTTGTTTCTGATTAAGATTTGTTCAATCACCTTATCCATATCTTTTTTCCAGCCGCAGATAATGAAGTGATTTTTTTTCTTTTCCATATTTATGAATCCTCTCAAACGTTGCAAATTTCTCTGAATCAAAACGCCCGCAATTTGACCGGTCAAAATTCCGGCTAAGACAATTCCACCCAACATTAAAAATGCCATAGTAAAACGACCGGCAGCAGTGACGGGAATCTTATCTCCATAACCCGTGGTTGTGAACGTCACAACGCTTAGCCATAAGGCGTCGCCAAAACTATTGATTTGAGTTTTAGGCACGTCTTTTTCAAGTAAAAATGACACGGTTGCCGCAGTGAAAACGCAAAAAGTAGCGAGTGCTGCAAAACGAACTAGCTCGTTATGCAAAAATAGCTTAATTTTCTTTGCGAATCGCACTCTTATTATGGGTTTCATATTGTCTTTAAATTATAAATGTTCTTTAGCAGCAGGGGTTTTTAAATGAGGGGTTTCAGAAAAATTATTCCTATGTCTAGTTTGTTATTTTCTGCCGCTGTCGCGATTCTTTGGTCTGGGGCAATATTTGCCGATGGACTTAAGGTCGGATTGGTCTTGGATAAAGGTGGGAAAGACGACAAAAGTTTCAATGCCGCGGCCTTCAAGGGAGCAGGCGATGCCGTAAAGGATTTGGGCATTACCCTTAAGACAATCGAAAGTCCGGATGACAATGCCTATGAACCGGCGCTGAGAACTTTAGCAGAGCGGGGATATGGACTGGTTATAGCCATTGGTTTTAGTCAAGCCGACGCAATAAAAAAAGTTGCTGCCCAATTCCCGAAAACTCATTTTGCCATAGTTGATGCTCCCGTCGAAGCAGCCAATCTTCAGAGCCTTATGTTCAATGAGCATGAAGGAAGTTTTCTGGTAGGATATATCGCCGCGCTTACATCTAAATCTGGAGTGGTTGGATTCGTTGGTGGCATGGATGTAGATCTCATCAAGAGATTTGAGCTGGGATACAAAGAGGGTGCTCAATATGGCAATTCAAAAATAAAAGTACTTACCAACTATGCAGGCGTCACCAGTGAAGCTTGGATGAACCCTACCAAAGGAAAAGAACTAGCTCTCGCGCAAATCTCTCGGAACGCTGACGTCATCTTTGCGGTCGCAGGCGCAACAAACACCGGAGTGTTTGATGCCGTTGAAGAAAAAGAGAAACTTGCCATAGGGGTGGATAGCAATCAAAACTGGGTGAAGCCGGGAAAAATTCTGACGAGCATGATGAAACGTGTTGATCTGGCAGTTTATGACGCAATCAAAGCGGATAAAGAAGGCAAGTTCAAACCAGGCAAAAAAGTATTCTCACTAGCGAACAAAGGGATCGACTACGCACTGGATTCCAACAATGAGAGTTTGATATCTCCGGACATGCGTGCCAAGATTGAAAAAATCAAAAAAGATATCGCAAGTGGGAAAATAATTGTTTCAGATTATTATGTGACGAGGTCTTTATGTCCGAATTCGCCGTTCAAATGCGACAAATATCAAAAAGTTATGATGGGTTCCAAGCGAATCAAAAAATAGATTTTAATTTGAAAAAGGGGACTATCCATGCTGTGGCCGGGGAAAATGGCGCTGGCAAATCCACGCTTATGAAAGTCCTCTTCGGCTTAGAACAGTCAGACAAGAATCCAGAATCTAAAATTCTTGTGCATGGGAAAAATGTTTCGATTAAATCGCCATTAGAAGCAATTGAGTTTGGGATCGGTATGGTCCAACAACATTTCGCACTTGCGGGAGCTCTAACCCCCTTAGAAAATATTATCCTAGGCGCTGAGCCACTCTCAAATGGCATTTTCCTCGATCGCAAAACGGCTCTTAAAAAAATCGAAGCGCTTGCTCAAGATAGACTCTCAGTTCCATGGTTCGAATCAACAGAATCTCTATCTGTTGGCTTAGAACAACGGATTGAAATTCTAAAACTTCTTTTTAGAAATGCTGACATTTTGATTTTGGATGAACCAACTGGAGTGCTGGCTCCGCAAGAAATAGAATCTTTCTTCACTTTACTCAGAAGTTTACGTGACTCGGGAAAATCTATAATTATCATCACCCATAAACTCCAGGAAATATTTTCCCTCTGTGATGAAGTGACCGTGCTGAGGCAAGGAAAACTCATCGGTACTTATTCTACGACAGGACTGACAAAGGAGAAATTAGTTGAAGCCATGATTGGCAGACCGCTTAAATCGATTGCAAAAAAATTAGACTCCATTCAAAATGGGAAATCCGTTATCAAAGTTTCCAATTTGAGTGTTGAGAAAAAACAGCGCGGGTCTATTAAAAGGTTAAATTTTGAAATCAAAGCCGGCGAAATCGTAGGCGTTGCCGGTGTCGAAGGGAACGGCCAGCAAGCTTTAGTTGAAGCTTTGATGGGGCTAGAGAACATCGAGGGCGAAATTCACTACCAAGGTAAACTTGTCCCGGCAAAAACTAATGTCAGAATGAAATTTGGGTTTGGCCTTATTTCTGAAGATCGCCAGCGCCAATCTCTCTGGATGGATGAAACCATCAAAACCAACTGCATGATTGGAATGGGAAAAAAACTCTCACAAATGGGAGTCTTGAAAAACAGAAAAATTACTGAACACTCAAAAACAATTCTGGCTTCCTATGACGTCAAAATGCGAGATGTGAATCAAAAAGTAAAATCACTCAGCGGCGGGAACCAACAAAAAATTGTAGTAGCCCGTGAAATCAAAGGACGTGATCCTAAATTCTTAATTGTCAGTCAGCCCACTCGTGGCGTGGACGTCGGAGCTATTGAGCTAATTCACGATGCTATTTTGCAGAAAGCCCAGGAGGGTACCGCAATTTTACTTATTTCTTCAGAATTAGAAGAAGTTTGTAAACTCAGTGATCGAATATTGGTTTTAAACGAAGGAAATATTGCCGCCGAATTTATCGGACCTGTTTTTGATTTTCAAAAAATTGGTTCTGCCATGATTGAGAAATCATGAAAGGATTTATAACCAGCCTGCTGTCTATTTTTGCAGGTCTTGCGGTAAGTCTCATAGTGGTAAAATTCTTGGGGGAAAGTCCGTGGGAAGTATTGAAAGTTTTAGGACATTCAGCTTTCGGAAATGTGGATAATATTTTAGCCACCCTCAACTATGCCACCCCATTAATTTTTACTGGTTTGTCTGTGCTTGTTGCTTTTCATGTTGGCCTTTTTAATATTGGAGCTGAAGGCCAACTCTATATCGGCTCCCTTTTCATGACGTTCACAGCTTTAAAATTTTCGCATCTATCCTCTACAGCGGGTTTTCTCATTTGCGTATTTATGGCACTTTTGGGAGGAGGACTTTGGGCCTCGATTGCAGGATATCTCAAGGCCAAAAGGGGCAGTCACGAAGTCATCGTCACAATCATGCTCAATTTCATTTCCTACGCTCTTTGCAGTTATGTGATTCTAAACGTCGTGAGAAATCCAAACTCTCAAAATCCAGAGTCGGCAGAATTACCAGCTAATTATTTTTTGAGTCATTTGAATTTCCTGAACCAAGGAGCACCCTCGAGCCTCAACAGCTCTTTTCTAATTTCTCTATTCTCGATTTTCACTGTTTGGTTTTTGTTGTTTAAGACAAATTGGGGATTGGAAGTAAGACTTGTTGGCTCTCAGATTGAAACCGCTCGACGTTCCGGAGTTCCCGTCACCAAAAGAATTGTGCAGGCAATGTTTTTATCCGGCAGCCTTGCAGGGTTGGTGGCCGTATCAGAAATCCTTGGCAATACTCATAAATACAAAGATCAGTTTTCTCCCGGTTATGGTTTTTTCGGAATCGCCGTGGCACTTCTTGCGCGCAACAAGCCGATCAACGTTTTATTCTCTGCTATTCTTTTCGGCGCACTTGCTAAAGGAGCTCTAGATCTTGAACTGGACACTGAAAAAATAACTCGTGATATGGCTGTGATGATTCAAGGGCTGATGATTTTATTCATTGCAAGCCAACCTTATTGGTTAAAACTTGGAGGTAAAATTCGTGCTGATCGCTGATTGGTTTCTTTCTGGACTCAGAATTTCACTTCCACTTATTTTTGCGGCCATGGGTGGATTACTTTGCGAAAAATCCGGAGTTGCCAATATCGCGCTTGAAGCATTTTTACTTTTTAGTAGCTTCACAGCAGCCGCAGTCATGGCTACCACCCACAATATTGCATTGAGTGTTTTCTCGGGAATCTTAGCTAGTTTTTTTGTAGGAATAATTTTTGCGTTTTTTACTGTCAAAGCAAAATCGGATCAGATCATTGTCGGCACAGGATTAAATATTTGGGCTCTCGGCCTCATTCCTGTTTTGTGCAAAGCCTTTTACGGTGAGTCGGGTCAAACTCCGTCTCTCACGCTCGCAGAGAGATTTTCCAATCAATGGTTTTTTGTTTTTGCAGCGGCCATTGCCATTGGTCTAGTCACGATTGTGCTTCGCGAAACTCCATTCGGACTACATATTACGGCAAGTGGAGATCACCCAGGGGCGTTAAGAACACAGGGGGGGAATGTGGAGAAGACTCGTTGGCTGGCCATACTTCTTGGTTCCGTTATTATTTCGTTTGGTGGAATATATTTATCGATTGGTGCCGGCAGTGGCTACACCCGAAACATGAGCGCTGGGCGCGGATTCATTGCACTCACGGCGCTGATCTTTGGGCGCTGGAAACCGGTCCCCACATTACTCGCGTGCCTATTTTTTGGATTGCTCGACGCTCTACAAATATTCATTCAAAATATTGGCGACTTTCAAATTCCCACGCAACTCACGCAATCCTTGCCCTATATTTTTACCCTGGTAGCACTGGCTATTTTCTCCTCCAAGAATGCTGCCCCTAAAGCTATCAACCAGGCAGAATTGTAAGGCCAGAACAACAATCTACGTCACTTAGCTCAAAAGGCAGTATCACCTCGAGTATAAGCGCTCCAGGAATAAGAGCTTCGCCTTGCATCCCACCCGCATTCTATATCTTGAGTTCTCACAAGACGCAGTGTTGAGCCGAGGACAAATCGTGTCAGGAAACTACAATTCAAGACCTAATGAAATTGTCATGAATTGCGTTCAGCGTTAATCACAATATTAAAAAATCAGTAAATGAGACGACGCTTGGTCTGATTGATTGCCCAGTTGGCAAACACGATACAAATAAACATAAGCACTGCAATGTGAATCCACATTGAATTTTCCCATTTATCTAAGAACAACGCTCTCGCGACAATCACTGCGTGGGTGAGTGGTAGAAACTGTGCAACAATTTGTGCCCATTTTGGAAAATGACTTAGGGGAAAAAAGGTTCCTGAAAGCAAACTCATCGGAGTTACAAACAGAGAAAAATAATAAGTAAAAAAGTCATAATCTCGCGCAAAACTTGTCATGACCATCGAGATACTTGCCATGGTTAAGCAAAGTAGGAATAAAAACGGCAGCGCTACCCACGCAAGCGGGGTCTGCACTAATCCAAGAAGCGCAAGCACGATCATCACCGCGAGAGTTCCAAAAAAAGAACGTGTCGCCGCCCAGAATATTTCACCGGCGACAATTTCTTCAATCGAAACTGGACTCATCATAATGGTTTCAAAAGTCTTCTGAACTCTAAGTTTAGTAAAGCTGGAATAGGTCGCTTCAAAAACAGCACCTTGCATGGCCGTAGTGCATAAAATAGCCGGGGCAAAAAATAAAAGGTAAGGCACACCATCTACATTGCCAACAAAAAAACCTAATCCGTATCCGAATGCGATGATGTACAAAATAGGTTCTGCAAAGTTCATGAGAATGGCGGAGATAAAAAACTTTTTATAATAAAAAAAATTGCGATACCAAACACGATACATCCCCACTCCCAATCTTGGGAATCGAAACATATCTAAAGCCACATTTTTTAGTATTTCTGTCATTGATTAATTCCCGTCACGGAGGTCGTGACCAGCGACTTTCAAAAACACATCTTCCAGAGTGGCTTTGCGCACGGTCATGTCATCACTGGGAATAATATTGAGAGCTTGTTTTCCATCCTGACCTTTTTTAATGAACAGATGAAAACGGTTTCTAATCACTTGATAGTCGTACTTGTCTTTGATCTTATCGATGGCATATTTCTTATCCGCTTCAGAAACACTGAATTCGACAACTTCATGTCCAATGATGTCGTTGATCAAGGTTTGTGGTTTTCCTTCGCAGAGAAATTTTCCATGATCCATGATAGCTAAGCGATCGCAGAGAACTTCAGCTTCTTCCATGTAATGGGTGGTGAGTACAATACTCATTCCACGAGATTTTAGCTCCCGCAGATTGTCCCAAATAAGATGGCGCGCCTGGGGATCTAAACCGGTAGAAGGTTCATCTAAAAATAAAAGTTCTGGATTATTGAGCATTCCGCGAGCAATCGCCAACCGTCGCTTCATTCCACCAGAGAGCTGATCGACCGAAGCTGTGGTTTTTTCATCTATTCGCATGAAGCGCAGGAGTTCTCGTGATCTCTTTTCGATTTCGGCTTTGGGTAGATTAAAATAACTTCCGTAAATGAGAAGATTTTCTAGAACTGTGAAGTCAGGATCTAGTCCATCTTCTTGGGGAACAACACCGATGCGTTTTTTGATATCTGCAGCCTGGCGAGTGACATCCAACCCTAAGACATGCAGCTCTCCGCCAGAGACTGGGGAGAGACAATACATCATCTTCATGGTTGAAGTTTTCCCGGCGCCGTTAGGCCCGAGGAAACCGAAGCATTCGCCTTTTTTTATTTGAAAATGGATTCCCGCTACGACGACTTTGTCGCCGTACTTTTTAACCAGACTTCGCCCTTCAGCGACAATCTCAGTCAATTTTCTCGGTTCGCTTTCTCATATTAGGATCGAGAGCTCGTTTGCGCAGACGAATATTCTTAGGAGTGACCTCAATGAGCTCATCATCTTCAATCCATTCCATAGCTTTTTCCAAAGTCATGTTAATAGGAGTGGTGAGCTTAACTGCATCGTCTGAACCAGACGCGCGCATGTTGGTCAATTTCTTTTCTCGAATAGCGTTTACGACCAGGTCATTATCCTTGGCGTGTTCGCCAACGATCATGCCTTCATAAACTGCAATGCCGGCACCGATAAACATTTTTCCGCGAGGTTCCAAATGGAAGAGTCCGTAGGTAACAGATTCTCCACCACGATCCGAAATAAGAGCGCCGTTCTTACGGCCGCCGATATCACCTTTCCAGGGCTCGTAACCATGGGAAATAGTGTTCATCATTCCGGTACCTTTAGTATCCGTCAAAAATTCACTTCGGTATCCAATCAATCCGCGTGAGGGAATAATGAATTCCAAGCGAACGCGACCGGAGCCTTTGTTCACCATATTGGACATCACACCTTTGCGAAGACCCATTTTTTCTGAAACAACACCGACGGCGAATTCAGGAACGTCAAACACAGCTTGTTCGATAGGCTCACATTTTTGTCCGTCAATGGTCTTAATCAAAACACGAGGCTTACTGACGAGAAGTTCAAAACCTTCGCGGCGCATTTGTTCAATAAGAATTCCCAATTGAAGTTCGCCTCGACCGTAAACTTTGAAAGAATCAGTAGCCTCAGTTTTTTCCATTCGCAATGAAACGTTATAAAGAAGTTCTTTTTCTAAACGTTCCAAGATTTTCCTAGAAGTGACTTGCTCGCCTTCTTTTCCAGCGAAGGGACCATTGTTGACGGAGAAGATCATGCTGACAGTAGGTTCTTCAACAACGACGCGGGACATTGCAATGGGATTTTCAACACTGGAGATAGTGTCTCCGATTTCAATTCCTTGCTCACCGGCGATGATACAGATGTCGCCCGCTTCAACCGTGGTGGTCTCAACTTGTTTCAAACCTTCATAGGTGTAGAGAGCAGAAACGCGAATCTTGTTCACTTTGTCTGCTTTAACAATACTCACGGTATCGCCAAGTTTGATTGTTCCTTCAGTGACGCGGCCAATAGCCAAACGACCCATGAAGTTATTGTAACCAATATTTGTGACCAGAACCTGGAGATTATTTTCTGGTTTACCTTTAGGAGCGGGAATGACTTCGATAACTTTTTTGAAAATAGGATCAAGACTTTTATTTGGGAGATCTCGATCTTTCAAATCATTAACCGCCCAGCTCTCTCTGGCCACAGCGTAAATGATTGGGAAATCGGCTTGCCAGTCTTCGGCATCGAGATCGATGAATAAATCGAAAACTTCATTTACGACTTCGTCGATTCGCGCATCATGACGGTCAATTTTATTGATAACAACAATAACCTTAAGATTGCCTTCAAGAGCTTTTTTCAAAACAAATCGTGTCTGAGGGAGCGGACCTTCGGAAGCATCGACCAACAGCATTACGCCATCGACCATCTTCAAGGTACGTTCTACTTCCCCACCAAAGTCTGCGTGACCCGGGGTATCGACGATATTGATTTTGTAGCCTTCATATTGCACGGAAGTATTCTTTGCTTGAATGGTGATTCCACGTTCTTTTTCAAGATCCATGGAGTCCATCACTCGCTCGGCTACAACTTCATTGCTTCTGAAGGTTCCACTTTGTCGTAAAAGTCCATCAACGAGCGTGGTTTTCCCGTGATCGACGTGAGCGATAATTGCGATATTTCGAATTTTTTGTTCTGACATGCGAAGTAGAATATTTCTACAGCGCAGAAATTGCAACACCATTGAAAGAGAGTTAGTGTAGTTTTAATGAATTCGATGATTTTATACCCCTGGTTCTGTCTTCCCTTCCTAGCGGTGCTCTTAAGTGTGGCTATCTTGCCTACACTTGCCCCTCGCTTTTGGAAGAAATTTCATTTCTTGATCCTTTCGATGTTTGCGATCCCCTCGCTTCTGCTCACTTTTTCGTATAATCCGCACTGGGTTTTGCACACTTTGGTGGATTACATCAATTTCATCCTCCTTTTGGGCACTCTTTATAAAATCGGCGGCGGCCTTTATGTGACTGGTACTCCAAAGGCAAATCCACTCACGAATATTGGTTACATGCTTGTCGGTGCATTACTTGCGAATTTTATCGGCACTCTTGGTGCGAGCATGCTTCTTATTCGGCCATTGCTGCGTAGTAATCGCGGGCGCAAAAATGAGAAGCACGTGGTTTTATTTTTCATTTTCATCGTTTGCAATTGCGCAGGGATGCTTACACCACTTGGTGATCCACCACTTCTTTATGGTTATCTCGCCGGCGTTCCTTTTTGGTGGGCGTTTAAGCTTTTCCCCGTGTGGATGTTTATTATCACCGCACTGATTGCTATTTTTGCGGCTGTTGATGCGTTTTTCTTTTTAAACGATCCCGATTTTCGAGGACCACTTAAATCTGAAATTAAAGAACCGTTCAAGATTTTGGGTCGATGGAATTTGGTTTTAGCTTTACTCACTATTGCAGCCATGGTTGTTCCGCAAATGCTTCATCTCCCGAACAACACTTGGCGCCTAGCTCTACGCATGTTCATGCTCATTGGAATTCTGGAAATGAGTAATGTGCTTACACCAAAACAAATTGTTTCTTTAAATAATTTTTCTTGGGAACCGTTCAGAGAAGTGATGAATGTTTTTGCTGCCATCTTTGCGACCATGACATTGACTACAAAATATTTAGAATCCATTGCTCCTCACATCGAAAAACAATTGAACCCTTGGGTTTTCTATTGGCTCACTGGCGGACTTTCCGCATTCCTGGACAATGCCCCCACTTACGCGTCTATGCTTTCGCTCGCCACTGCCTTGCCCGAAAGTTTCCCGATTGTAAGGCTTGCCTCCGGGGCAACAATCAATGAAATGTATTTGATGGCCATAAGCGTGGCTTCCGTCTGTTTCGGAGCACTGACGTATATTGGAAATGCGCCAAATCTTTTAATCAAATCCGTCGCCGAAAGCGAAGGATTTGAAACACCATCCTTCATCGGCTACTTCATCCGGGCCTTCTTATTCCTGGTTCCCGTCTTCCTGGTCGCCGGCCTCTTGTTTTTCCTCTAAGGTACCAGCTTCCTTTTTGTCCAGACTTGCGTCATTTCCAATAGATAAACTGAGGGTTTAGTCGTCCAACAAAACACTGTTGAGTAAATTTACATTATTTAATTATTGCGAGCGAGCGATCCGCATCTCGCTTATTTTTGCCAAAATCTAAAAGTAAATGCTTTCAGTCTACAATCTTATAACTGCTGATGTTGAGTTGCTTGCCGTAAGTAAATTTCACTTCCAACCGATTTGGCTGAAACGCACGTGTGCAGTCTTCCAGCTCTTTAGCAAAACAAAACATCGGAAAGATAAAGAATAAAAGTAACAGGCCAGCCGCTAGGTCATAAAGAATGGTTTTTCGTCAGCGAACAGTAATTTGAGTGCCTCTGTAGGATTGATTCCGTGTTTTCTACAAGTCACAAGGTAACTCCGAACGCGACAAAATATTTG